>JAPPLB010000086.1 GCA_028819575.1 Bryobacterales bacterium
CGTCCTGACGGCCCTCTCACCCACTTCGCCTCGCCGCGTGGTGAGAAATGCAGGTTAACCACCGTCCCTTCCTCAATGGGAATTGCACCAGGGGCTGGTAGACTATCCACAGAACTCGTTCTGCATGAGGAGGCCGGAATGGCCGCAAAGGACAAGCAATTCACTCGCAGGGAACTGGGCCGCAAAGCCGTGCTGGCGGGCGGAGCAATCGCCGCGTCGCCGCTGGTGTCATCCGGAGCCGCGGGCGCGCTCGAACGCCGTCCGCTCGGCAAGACCGGCATCGAGGTCGGCATCCTCGGGATTGGCATGTCACCTCTGGGGCAGCCCGGCGCGACGCAGGAGGAAATGAACCGGGTGATCGCGATGGCGGCCGATGAAGGAGTGAACTACCTCGACGCGGCGCCGATCTACGGAATGGCGGAGCGCCGGCTCGGCCCGGCGCTCAAAGGCAAGCGCGACAAGTTCGTCCTCGTGTCGAAGGTGGAGGCCACTTCCAACCAGGACGCCACCTGGCAGATCAAAGAAAGCCTTCACAAGATGCAGACGGACTATCTGGACGTCGTCCATCTGCACAACGTCGGCCGCACCGACCGCTTCCCCGACCTCGATGTCCTGATGGGAGAGGACGGGGCGCTGCAAGCACTGCGCGACGCGAAGAAAGAGGGGATGATCCGGCACATCGGACTGACTTGTCACCTGCGGCCGGCGCGCGCGCTTCCGATCATCGAGAGCGGCGAGATCGAACTCGTGATGTGCGCCGCGAATTTCGTCGACCTGCACACCTACAACTTCGAAGGCACGGTCTTCGCCGAGGCGGCCAAGCGAAAAATGGGTGTGGTCGCGATGAAGATCCTCGGCGGCACGGAAGGCGACGGCGCAAAGCTATCCGCTGACGAACATTACACCAACGCAGTGCGTTACGCCCTGGGCATCCCCGGCCTGTCGGTCGCCATCATGGGGATGAAGAATACGGCGGAGTTGCAGAAGGCTCTGGAGACGGTACGTGCCTACAAGGCCTTCTCGGCGGACGAGCTGACCCGGCTCAACAAGAAGGGCAAGGTGCTCGCCCAAAGCAAGGACTGGGGCGAACTGCGCGGGCCCGTCGCCTGGGACAGCGACAGGACTGCGTAGCTGCGTAGGGCAGCAGCCCGTGGTAAAAGTCACGCGGACGGCGTTACGCGCCCTTGGTTCGATTGCGTAACCAGTGACCGTTCCAGGAACACGGCGCCCCGTTTTTCGCGCAGCCGAGCGGTAGTGGCGCGTAACCCTTCGGGCGACGGACATTTGCGACCATCGGCTTTGTCGTTCGTCGGAGGAGATCACCTGGATCGCCATCCTCCTCACTCCGCGCCGAACGACCGCAGGAGCCCGCCGCGCCTTCCACGGGACTTTTACCACGGACTGCTACGTTTCCAGAATCACCGGCAAGACCAGCGGCCTGCTGGATGTCTCGCGGCTGAGGTGGCGGCGGAGGTCGGCGCGAACCTTCTCTTCCATCACCCTCCCATCCGTTTTCTCTTCGTACGTTGCCGCGGCAAGCGTGTTTGCAACGACCTCGCGGGCGCTCTCGAGCAGCGAGGGGTCATCCTCGCGGATGACGAAACCGCGCGTGACGATCTCGGGGCCGCTCTCGATCTCACCGGTGTGACGATTCAGCGCAACGATCGGGATGACCACGCCGAATTCCGAGAGATGGCGGCGGTCGCGGATGACCATCTCCTCGACAATCTCGTCGCCGGTGCCGGAGTCAATGCAGACCCTTCCCACCGCCACCGATTCCCGGCGGCGGGCCCCCTCTTCATCGATTTCGAGGACATCTCCGCTTTGCAGCAGGAAGGAATCTTCGATGCCCGAGCCCCGCAGGGTTTCGGCCATACGGATATGCCGCGAGAGCTGCCGGTACTCTCCGTGAACCGGCACGAAGTACTTGGGCCGCGTCAGGTTGAGCATGAGGAGCAGTTCCTGGCGTGCGGCGTGTCCCGATACGTGCAGAGGTGGATTCATCGCTCCGTAGAAGACTTCGGCTTCCCGGCGGTAGATGTGGTCGATCATGCGGAAGATGGCTTTTTCATTTCCGGGGATCATGCGGGCGCTGAGGACAACCTGGTCGCCTTCTTCGATCCGCGCGTAGCGATGTTTGCCGACCGACGCTCGCGAGAGCGAAGAAAGCGGCTCTCCCTGACTGCCCGCGATGATCACGGTGCGCTGGGATCGAGGCAGTCGCTGGATATCGCCGGGGCGCAACAAAAGGCCGTCGGGGATGCGGAGCAGGCCCAGATCGTGCGCCAGCTCACTGGATGTCTGCATGCTGCGCCCGACGAGAGACGCCTTCCGGCCGCACTGGAGCGACAGATCGAGGATTTGCTGGACTCGATGCGTGGACGAGGAAAAGCAACTGATGAAAACGGTCCCGCTGCTGCGCTGCAGCAGATCTTCAAGCTGCGGACGGACCGTTTTCTCTGACGGCGTGTAGCCGTCGACTTCGATATTCGTCGAGTCCGACAGGAGCAGGAGAACGCCGCGCTGTCCGTAGTCGGCAAAGCGATGAAGGTCGAAGAGGCGGTTGTCCACGGGCGTCGGGTCGATCTTGAAGTCGCCGGTGTGGATTACAGCGCCCAGCGGCGTCTGAACCGCGAGCGCAAAAGAGTCAGCCGTGCTGTGCGTGACCTGAATGAACTCGACCTGAAAGCATCCAAGCTCGACGGTATCGCCCGATCCCATCTCGTGAAAAACCGGCTCCTCGTTCAGTTCGTGTTCCTCGAGGCGGCGTTCGACAAGCGCCCTGGCCAGGCGCGGCGCGTAGATGGGTATGTCGATCTGCGAGAGAACATAAGGGACCGCGCCGATATGGTCCTCATGGCAGTGCGTCAGCACCAGCCCTCGGACCTCTTCGCGGTGCTCGACGAGGTAGCCGACGTCGGGGACGACGATGTCCACCCCGAGCAGCTCGCCGCCGGGAAACATCATGCCGGCGTCGATCACGATCAGGTCGCCTCCGCAGCGCAGGGCGAGCATGTTCATGCCGAACTCGCCAAGACCGCCAAGCGGAACAACGTGCAGCTTTTGATCAGACAGGGAAGCGCCTCCGCGGGACGGAGTATTGTAGCAGCGGCGTCAGTGTTACAGCCGCCGGTCCGGGAGCTGCTCGCGGGGCTGTTGCCGAACGCGCTGCCTACGACCGGGAGTTTTCATACCAAACGACGTTCCTGCTTTCCTGGCCGGCGATCAATACATCGAGGTCGCCGTCAGCATCCATGTCTACCAGGCGGATATCGTAGGCGGCTTGATCTTCGTTGATGTGGTGGGTCGTGAAGTTGCCGGCGCCGTCGTTCTCGAACCAGGCCGCTATGAAGCTGTCTTTTGCACAGGTCGCGGCATCGATGTCACCGTCGCCGTCGATGTCGCCGACGGCCAGGCTGTGCGGGCCTTCGAGCGAGGGGTTGATCTCCATAAGCTCGAAGTCAGGTGCCTTGAACCACAGCACTCCTGTGCCGTGTCCGCGGGACGCGATGAAATCGGCCTTGCCGTCACCGCTCAGTTCCGCGATCAGGATGTTCGTCGCGCCTTCCTGCCCGGTCGCGAGAACGTGTTTCTCCCAGGGCCCCCCGCCATCGGCCGGCTGCTCCCACCAGGCGAACCAGTTGCCGCCCTCGGGAATCTTCGCGGCGGCGGAAATGTCGGCCTTGCCGTCGCCGCTGACGTCGCCGACGCCCATGTAATGGCTGAGACCCGGCGCATCCTTGTCGGCAAAGACATGGCGAATCCAGCGCTCGGCCTCGCGAGGGTTCTCGGGGATCTCATACCAAGCGATCGATTCGGGATAAGGACCCTTCGGCTGAGCGCTGTTGGCAATCAGGTCCACCTTGCCGTCGCCGTTGACGTCGCCGGTGATCAGGCCGTGCGTTCCGTCGATTTCGTCATCCACAAGGTGATACGGCCAGGGCCCCCTCAGCGGGTCGTCCGGACGCTCGAGCCAGAAGACCGGGCCGGGGCTGTATACGCCGCCGATGTAGTCCGGGTCGCCGTCCGCGTCGACGTCGATCACCTCGCTGTGGATGGCGGTCTTGCCGGGCTGCTCGGAGCCAATGACGAACCTGGTCCAATCCGGCGCCACAAAGAGGCGTGTTTCATTCTCCGCGCTGACGATCACGTCCGGCAAACCATCGCCGCTGAAGTCGGCCGCGATTGCGGTCTGATTCGGGTAGCCTTCCGCGATGACGTGCCTGGGCCAGTTCGTCTTCCATGAGGCGTCACCCACTTTGGCTTCAGCCGTCTCGGGTTCAGGGGAGCCGCAACCGAGAGTCAGCAGCGTGAGGATGAGCAAGAACGATCCGATGATGCGATAGGTCATGGCGTGATTCCTTTCGGATTGAGAACGGCCGGCAGCAAGCGCAACCAGGCGGGCCGGAAGCGGCGCTACGACTCCTTCAGCGATATTCCCAAAGCCTTCATCTTGCGATAGAGATGGCTTCGCTCCAAGCCAAGGGCGGCCGCCGCGCGGGTCATGTTACCCCCCAAGCCTTCGAGTGTCTTCAGGACGTATTCGCGTTCATAGGCCTTCCGCGCCTCTTCCAATGACTTGAAGTTGGCTGTCTGCAAGCGACCCGACGCAGCCGCATGCCGCCGAGGAGCCGGCGGAAGATCGGCAGCGTCAATGCTCGATCGCGGGTTCATGATAACGATCCGCTCCATCAGATTGCGCAGCTCGCGAACATTGCCGGGCCAGGAGTAGTCCATCAGCGCCTGTTGGGCCGCCTCGGTCAGTTCCTTCGGCCGCCGGCCGTACTCGGAGGCAAACTCGCGCAGGAAGTATCCGGCAAGCAGCGGAATGTCTTCGGCGCGTTCGCGCAGCGGCGGGACCGCAAAGGGGATCACGTTGAGCCGATAGAAGAGGTCGTCGCGAAAGTTGCCCCGGCTGATCTCATTGTCCAGATTCTTGTTGGTGGCGGCGATGACGCGGACATCGACTTGCACGGTCTTCCCGGAGCCGACGGGTTCGAAGCGCTGTTCTTCGAGCACTCGCAATACCTTGGCCTGCGTGTTCAAGCTCATGTCTCCGACTTCATCCAGAAAGAGCGTGCCCCCGTCAGCCTGTTGGAACTTTCCGGTCTTGTTTTCGTGAGCGCCGGTAAAGGAACCCTTGACGTGTCCGAACAACTCGCTTTCGATCAGTTCTTCCGGAATAGCCGCGCAGTTGACCTCGACGAACGCGGCCCGAGCCCGCTGGCTTCGAGCGTGGATGGCGGAGGCGATCAGTTCCTTGCCGGTCCCGCTCTCTCCGTAGATCAGAACACGGCCGTTGGTCGGCGCCATCAGTTCCAACTGCTGGCGAAGGGCTTTCATCGGGATGCTCTCGCCGATGATCCTGAACTTCGTCTTGACCTGTTCACGGAGCGAGAGATTCTCAATCAACAGCCGGCGGCGTTCGAGCGCGTTCTTGACGCAGACGGTGACCTTTTCCAGCGAAAGCGGCTTCTCGAGGAAGTCAAGCGCGCCCAGCTTGGTAGCGCGCACCGCGCTTTCGATCGTGCCGTGGCCCGATATCACGACAACGATGGGGCGCCGGCTCGGATCGAGTTGCTGGATGCGCTCCAGGGTTTCGAGGCCGTCCATCGCAGGCAGCCAGATATCGAGAAGGACAACGTGATAGGTCTTCTCGTTCAGCAGTGAGAGGCAATCCTCGCCGGTTTCGACCGCCGTGGCCTCGTAGCCCTCGTCTTCGAGGATGCCGCTGAGCGACTCCCGGATGCCCGGCTCGTCGTCGACGACCAGGATACGGCTGGGCCTCACCCGGCGACTCCGACCACAACCGCCGGCCGGCCGGCTGCCGTTGGCACTTCGATGATGAAGCGGCTTCCCGACGGCTGATTCTCCTCCACCCGGATCGTCGCCTGGTGCTCGCTCAATATGCGGCTGACGATCGCCAAACCCAATCCCGTGCCGCGCTTCTTGGTGGAGAAGTAGGGGAGGAACAGCTTTTCCTTATCCATGGCTGAGATGCCCATACCAGAATCGGCGACAACCAGTTCGACGCTATCGGGCACGGGGCCGGGAGCGCTGGTGATGAAGATCTCCTTGACCCAAGCGCCGCGGACCGCTTCCGCCGCGTTGTCGATAAGGTTGACCACAACGCGCTTGAATTGCTCGGGGTCGATGAAGACTTCCGGCAAGCCCGCGGCGAGGTCGCAGCGAATCACCACGTCGTCGAGCCGTCCGTGGAAGACATCAAGAGCTTCTTCGATGACCGCATTCAGGTCGGCGCGCTCAGGCTTGGCTTGAGGGAAGCGGGCAAACTGCGCGAACTCATCGACGAGGGTTCGCAGGGTTTCGACCTCGCGCACGATCGTCTCCGTGCATTTCTCGAAGCGCTCACGTAGTTTTCGGCGCTCGGGGGAATCGTCCAAGCCCCCGTAGCGCTTGAGCAGGCGGCTCATGCGTTCCGCTGAAAGAGCAATGGGCGTGAGCGGATTCTTGATCTCGTGCGCAACGCGCCGGGCGACTTCGTTCCAGGCTGCCGACTTCTGGGCGCGCAGCAGTTCCGTCGTATCTTCCAGGACGACGACAAAGCTGGCCGGCTCTTCATCGACCTGCTCGTCTTTGGCGAGGGCGGAAACGGTCACGGCCAGATGCCGAATCCGGCCGTCGCGCTCGACCTCGAGCTCACTTACCGCCAGACCCGTTCGGCGCGCGCGGTTCAGCATGTAGGCGAGGTCTTGCAGGTCGTCGCCCGCAAAGAGCTCGGCAAGCCTTTGCGGCGCGGCATCCAGGGGAAGTCCGAACATCCGCCGCAACGAGGAGTTCACCTTCAAAACCTCCCCGTCGGCAGCGACAGAGATGACGCCGGGCGTGATGCTCTCGAGAATTGCGTCGATGAACCGGCGGCGCGATTCGAGCTCGACATTGGCCTGCGCCAAGTCTTCGTTGCTGAGCTGGAGTTGCCGGGTCTTCGTCTCCAACTGCTGCGTCATGCTGTTGAATGACTCGACCAGCGCGCCGAGCTCATCGCTTGTCTGCGCTTGGATGCGGAAGCCCAAGTGCCCGCTCGAAAGCTCATCGGTCGCTTCCACCAGCGCTTCGATCGGAACGATGATCTGCTTCGACAAAAACAGCGCCAGCCACGTTCCCACGAAAAGAACGAAGATCGCGATCAGAGAAAGCATCCCGAGATAAAAGTAGCGGAAGTTGCGGTACGCGCTGTGCGTCGCCGTGTAGGCCTCGTACTCGCCGCGCATCAGAGCCAGGCGCTCTGTAAACTCGCGGGAAAACTCCCAGGCGACGACCACGCGCCCGACATGGTTCGACCCGTCGTGGACCTGCGCCACTGAGTACAAGTACTCGCGGTGAACGACCGAAAAGACGTTTTCGCCTCCGCCATCGTCGCGAGGCCGATCGAGCCGGCGCCATTCGACCGGACCCCGAAAGAGGACTCCCCCGTACACTTCCGCCAGAGGACGACGTCCGGCCGTGGGGACGAGCGCGATGTAGTGGGCTCGCTCGCCGTCAACGATTTCAGACAGTTGCGCTCGGAAAGCATCTTCGGCACGGCCTGCAACGAGTGCGGCGACCGTCTGCGGCATCGCCGCGATGCGAAGCGCGTCGGACTCGGATTTGTCCGGGACGACCTCCCGCCACAGCGCCTCGGCCTGGTCGTGTATCTCGCGCGTCGGCTGCGTAAACCACTTGTCGAGCGTGCGGTTGAGAAAACTGAAGTTGAAGATCACCAGACACACCACCGGGACGATCGACAACACCAGCGCGCCCACGACCAGCTTGGTCTTGATGCGGGAACCGAGGCGATTCTGTCGAGAGTCGACGTACAGCTTGAGCAGACTGCGGAAAACAATGAACCCCAGCGCAAGCACGCCGATGACGACGAGAGTCGACGTACCCCACAGAACGATGGTCTCGGTGGCCCCTCCAGGCCGAAAATCGCCGAAATCGAGAGACGTCTGCCAGAACGTCAGGACGGCCAGCAGGACCAGCAGCACGCTGGAAACAATGAGGGAAATCCGGTGACTCTTTCTTTCCACGGGCCGGTGCGAGACAGCGGAGCTACTTCTGCGTCTCGACTGGAAATGATGATAACAAGAGGACCCAGGAAATCAGGTGGCTCCCAAGAGAGTCAGGAGCATTCGCTAGAAAGGGAAGCGGCCCAGTCTGCGGCTGCCCGTTTTGTTGCGGTTCGGGTCCGGGCCGTTGCCTACATCGACCCGGCGTCCGCCGACGGCATTCTCGAACGTGGCCTCGGCCTCCGTGAAGTAGAGATCGCGATCGAGCACCATGTCGAAATGCGTGCCGCGCTCAAGCGTGGCATCCGGTCCCCGAGTCAGGAACACGCCGGCGAGTCCGGCAGCCGCGCCCACCGCCGAGCCAAGCCCGAGGCCCATTCCGGGTTTTCCGGATGCCGCCCCGGCTAGCACGCCGATTGACGCCCCCGCGGCCGTCGTTTGGGCAACCGTGGTCGCGTCTTCGCCCTTGTTGCCTTCGCTCTTGATCTTGCCTTCTTCGCGGTCGAAGTCCTCGGGGGAGCGTCCGTCAAGCTGCCCAACTCGGCCCGTGAAATCACGTATCGTCCCATTCGGCAGAATCATCTGCTCGAAACGAAGGAACAGCTCACCCTTGCCCTTCACGCGGCCGGGCCGTTTCGCCCGAGTCACCGAGCCGGAGACGTAAGTACCCGTCGGGATCAGGATGCGCCCGTCGATGGCGACCGGATAGACGGACTCCAAGTAGATGCGGTCTCCCGGAGCAGCGTTCCTGGTGCTGATGCTGTTGATCAGCGCAAGCGGAACCCGCGTGCCGCGCGGCACGGTCAGCGTGTTCTTCTCGACCGGCTCGCGGGACTTCAGCGCCGGAGCGGGATCTTCGGACTTCACGGGGGCGATTTGCGCGAAAGATACAGCGCTTGTCGCCACAACCAGTATGATTGCCGCCGAAAAGAGCTTCATTTCCGTTACCCCCCGTTCATCCTACCGCGCCGCGCCGGCTCAGCCGAACACAAGACTCTCTTTATTCTGATCCCGTCAGTGAGCAAAAGGTTTCTTTTTCTTATGGGCCGCAGTCTGCCCGGTTCGCCGCATGGATCGGTCATACTACGAAGCAAGGGTGTCAGGATCAGGAGACGAAGGCTAACCAGCCCGGACTCGGCATGGGAGGCCGGAGGTTCCCACAACCGTGGATCGAGCGCGGCGTTTTCTCCGGCACGGTCACGGCCGAAGCCTCCCTGCCCATCCGCCCGGCATCTCCTCTCGCCAGAGCATGAAAGTGAACGAGTACGCAATCACCTCTCCCTTCTCCGTCCCTTTCATCCATCGCCTGCGCTTCACGGAGAACGCGTTCTCGCCGCAGAATCCCATATTGGACGAGGTGTTCCGGGACGGCTCGGCGGAGCCCCCATTAGCCGTGGCTTTTTTTGACAAGGCGGTCTCCGAAGCCTGGCCGGACCTGGAAGAATCCGCACGAGAGTACGCAAGGGCGTACCGCTGGAGGCCACTTCAAACCGTAACGATTCCCGGCGGCGAGGAGTCGAAGAACAGTCCTGCCGTCCTGGAACGCATTCTTCAGATCATCCACGATGCCGGCATCGACCGCCAATCGTACGTCATGGTGGTCGGAGGCGGAGCGGTTCTGGACGCCGTCGGCTACGCCGCGGCCATCGCGCATCGGGGCGTCCGGCTCGTAAGATTGCCGACAACGACGCTTTCCCAGGCCGATTCCGGCGTCGGCGTCAAGAACGGCGTGAACGCATTCGGCAAGAAGAACTACCTGGGCGTGTTCAGCCCTCCTTGGGCGGTTGTGAACGACCAGTCTCTGCTCTCGACATTGTCCGATCGAGACTGGCGCTGCGGCTTCGCCGAGGCGGTCAAGGTGGGCCTCGTCAAGAACGCCGCGCTTTTTGAAGACATCGAGGCCCAAGCCGGCAGGATCAGTGAGCGGCATCTCGACGCCGCGTTGCCGGTGATCCGCAAGTCGGCCGAGATGCACCTGCGCCACATCACCGAGAGCGGCGACCCTTTCGAGTTGACCTCGGCACGGCCCTTGGACTTCGGACACTGGGCGGCGCACAAGCTCGAGCAGATGACACAGTTTCGCCTGCGGCACGGCGAGGCCGTCGCCATCGGTCTTGCTTTGGACACCGCCTACTCGGCCGAAACCGGACTTCTGGCCGAATCAGACAGTGAAAGGGTCCTTGATTGTCTCGACGGACTCGGGTTTCGGCTGTATGACGAAGCGATCGCCGACACCCGGGTTCTGCTGCAAGGACTCGACGAGTTTCGCGAGCATCTCGGCGGCGAGCTGACGGTCGCCATGATTAACGGGATCGGTGTCTCGACGGACATTCACGAGATACAGCCCGCTGCCGTCCGAACGTCGGCCGAGCGTCTCGCGTCACGGCATCGCTAGCCTGCATTGCTCACCACGCGGCGGGGCGAAGTGCGTGAGAGGGCCGTAAGGACGAGGCGCGAGCCGCTTGGCGCGCGCAGGCGTACTTGACAGTACGTCGAGCACGGCAAGCAAGCGCAACGAAGTCATGGCGGTCGTATCTCGTGCTTCGGCCGTCGGGTGGTGAGAAATGCAGGGTACCCCGTCTGAAGTACACTGGTCTTGCAAGGCAAACCCCGATGAGTGACCAACCTTATACCTGTCCGCTGACACGGCGAGAGGTCATCGATCAATACTTCCTCGAGCATCGCGCCAAGATGATCGACATCGCTGCTTTTCTCGACCGGATCGGCCGCGCCAGGCCGGCCGAAGCCGCACAGGATTTCCGCGTGAAAGCCATGGAGCGCGCCTTGAGCGTGCTCACCGACAGCGACGGCGACAAGGCGAGACGAGTCCTGGACGTGCTCAGCGACCCGACGGTCGAGCCGATTGCGAAATCCCCGGGCAAGGGCGCATCGGGAGCTTACCCAGTCGCGACCTGAGACGGAGCGGGCGGCGTGAAATACATCGATCCACACATTCACATGGTCTCCCGCACGACGGACGACTATCAGCGCATGGCCGAGGCCGGTTGTGTCGCCGTGACGGAGCCGGCCTTCTGGGCGGGATACGATCGCTCCTCGGCGCAAGGCTTCTACGACTATTTCCGGCTGCTTACCCGCTTCGAGCCCAAGCGGGCCGCGGAGTACGGGATTGACCATTACACATGGATCTGCATCAATCCCAAAGAAGCCGAGAATCTCGGGCTCGCCCGAGAGGTCATCGAGATCATCCCGGAGTTTCTCACCGAGGACACCGTGCTCGGCGTCGGAGAGATCGGCCTCAACAAGAACACGCGCAACGAGCTGACCATCCTTGAAGAGCAAATCGGTATTGCCGACCGGCATGATCAACTCATCCTCGTGCACACGCCGCATCTGGAGGACAAGCGCAAGGGAACGCGCATCACCCTCGACGCAATCAAGCGCAACGGCAACATCGATCCGGGGCGCGTGCTGATCGACCACGTCGAAGAGCACACGGTCAAGATGGTTCTCGATGAAGGCTTCTGGGCGGGAATGACACTCTATCCCAACTCGAAATGCACCGTACAGCGCGCTGTGGACATCATCGAGACCTATGGGACAGAGCGGTTGTGGGTGAATTCCGCCGGAGACTGGGGGCATAGCGATCCGATGACGGTGCCGAAAACGGCCATGGAGCTCAAGCGGCGCGGCCACGGACCCGAAATGTTCGAAACGATCGCCTTTCGAAATCCTCTTACGTTTCTCAGCCAGTGTCCGAAGTGCAAGGTCATCGATGCGTGACGTTCTCGGACCGGGAACAACCCTCGGCTATTGCACCAACGTCCACGCCGGTGAGAGTCTCGCGGAGACGATCGGCAATCTCGAACGCTATTCGCTTGCCGTCAAGAAGCGTGTCAGTGCGGACGAGCCAATGGGCGTCGGCCTCTGGCTCTCGGCGCAGGCTGCCCGCGAGTTGCTGGAAACAACCGAACCCTTGACCCGGTTCCGGGATTGGCTCGACGAGGCTGGACTGGAACCTTTCACGCTGAATGGCTTCCCGTACGGCGATTTTCACGGACCCGAAGTCAAATATCGTGTCTATGCACCCGATTGGCGCGACCCTGCACGCCTTTTCTACACGCTCGATCTGGCTCGCATCCTCGCCGTGCTCCGGCCCGAGGGCGCAGAGGGAAGCATTTCGACGCTGCCCATCGGTTGGCGCGCCTCCTTGGGCATGGACCCCTCGGGACCGGACCAAGCCGCACGGCATCTCCATGAACTGGCCGAACAACTCGAGCGAATCGAAAACGAGCAAGGCCGGCTCATCCATGTTGACCTCGAACCGGAGCCCGGCTGCTACCTGGACACTTCCTCCGACGTTGTCGAGTTCTTCGAGAACCATCTCTTGCGAGGCCGCGACTGCGACCGCATCCGGCGTTATCTGAGGGTCTGTCATGACATCTGTCACGCGGCGGTAATGTTCGAAGAGAACGTAGCGGCGCTTGCGAACTATGAGAAGGCCGGTATCCGGATCGGCAAGGTGCAGATCTCATCCGCGATTCGGATGGCAGGAGACCAACTCGGCGGCACGGAGCGCCGGAGCGCTCTCGATCAACTCAGCCGCTTCGCCGAAGACCGTTATCTTCATCAAACCGTCATTGGAGATAGCCGCTTCTTCGACGATCTGCCGCTAGCCCTCCGGGAGCCCGATGTGGAGAAGCTTCAGAGTGAATGGAGAGTTCACTTTCACGTACCCCTCTACCTTGAACGATTCGGCTTGCTGGAAACGACGCAAGAGCAAGTGGACGACTGTCTGTGCGCGCTCGAGGGCCGTGGATTGGTCCGCCACTACGAGGCGGAAACCTACGCCTGGAACGTTCTGCCATCGGAGCTTCGCGTCGCTGATTTAGCCGCAGGAATCGCCAACGAACTCGGGTGGTTACGCGAGCGATCTTCAGCTCATGCCGCAGTATGAAAGGCCGCGCCGCAGAAACCCTTCGGGCCTACACCGAACTTCTGAGAATCTCCAATCTGCCTACTGTGTTTTCAAACGTGCTCGTCGGCTCGGCGCTCGGCGGCTCGGGCGCGAATATCCCCTGGGAGATCACAGCGCAGTGCGCCGTAGCGGTCCTGTTCCTCTACCTTGCCGGGGTCGCTTGTAATGATGCGGTCGACGCCGAATGGGATGCTGTAGCACGGCCCGAGAGGCCCATTCCCTCAGGGCGGCTTTCGCAACGGCAGGCCTACGCAATCGCCGTCGGCGGCTTCCTGCTGGGATTGACCGTTTTCGCTTCGATCGGACTCATCGCCTTCGGAATCGGTACGCTGCTCGTCGCCGTCATCACTCTGTACAATCTGCTCCATAAACGCCTGGCCGCAAGCGTTGTGTTCGTCGGCGCGGCGCGAGGTCTCGTTTACCTGGCCGCGGCCGCAGCCGTCGGCGGAACCCTGAACGACTCCAAGCCCTTCTGGTTCGCTCTGGCCCTCTTTGCCTACACAACGGCGTTCACGATGATGGCGCGTTCGGAACATCAGGAGCAGATCGATAACAGCCGCTGGCTCGCGGCGGCGATTCCGTTGATCGTACTTGCTCCGGGTGTCTGGATCACGTCGGATGAAGCACTGCTCGCGGCGGGGGTTGCCGTAGTGATGATTGTGTGGCAGGCGAGGGCCGTCAGGATGGTCTTCCAATTGCCTCCCGAAACGAAAAGCGCCGTTCATGTCTGGCTGAGCGGCTTCTGTCTCATCGATGCCTTCTACCTCAGCGTGCTGGGCTACAGTGGACTCATGACCGTAGCCGTCGGATGCTTCCTCGTCACTCTGCTCCTGCAGCGCCGCGTCATGGGAACTTGAAGCGATGGCGCAACCCACCGCCGTTCTCCTCGTTGTCGGCCTGAACCGCAGCCTGCTGGAATCAGCGCCGCGTCTTGGTGCGTTTGCGAACAAGGGCGCGGTGCACAGTGTGACGCCCGTTCTTCCCGCCGTCACATGCAGCGTGCAGTCGAGCATGCTCACCGGCCTCTCCCCCAAGGGACACGGCATTGTCGGAAACGGTTGGTACAACCGTGACGCCGCCGAGGTCCAGTTCTGGAAGCAATCGAATCATCTGGTTCGCGGCGAGAAGGTCTGGGAAACCGCCAAACGGCGGGACCCCGCGGTGACCGTGGCGAACCTCTTCTGGTGGTTCAACATGTATTCGTCGGCGGACTACTCGGTCACGCCGCGGCCGATCTACAAGGCTGACGGCCGCAAGATCCCGGACTGCTACAGCGAGCCGCCGGACCTGCGGAATCAGCTCCAAAACCGGCTCGGCCCCTTTCCCCTGTTTCGATTCTGGGGACCAGGCTCCTCCATCGAGTCGAGCCGTTGGATTGCGCACGCCGCGAAGTTCGTATTCGAACAGCATCGCCCAACACTGAATCTGGTCTACCTGCCGCACCTCGACTACGCCTTGCAGAAGCTCGGTCCGGCTGCTCCCGGCATCGCCGCCGCAGCCGCCGAGATCGATGCAATCGCCGGGGACTTGATCGACTTCTACGAAAACCGGGGTGTGCGAGTCGTAATTGTCAGTGAGTACGGCATCGAAGAGGTGCACGGGGCGGTCCGCCTCAACCGCTTCTTGCGGGAGGAAGGCGTCCTGCGCGTCCGCGAAGAGCAGGGTCTCGAACTACTCGACCCCGGGGCTTCCCGAGCCTTTGCCGTGGCTGATCATCAAGTGGCGCACGTATATGTGAAAGAGCCGGACGGCCTTGAACCGTGCCGGGATCTGTGCCGCGCCCTCCCCGGTGTGGAGCAGGTGCTCGACCGAGCGGCTCAAGTGGGAGAGGGCATCGGCCATGACCGCGCCGGCGACCTCGTACTGATCGCGCAAAGCGGACGCTGGTTCAGTTACGACTACTGGCTCGATGACTCCCGGGCGCCTGACTTCGCACGCACCGTGGACATCCATTGCAAGCCGGGATACGACCCGGTCGAACTCTTCCTTGATCCGAAGATCACCTTTCCAAAACTTTCACTGGGTTGGAAGCTGCTCAAGCAGCGGCTGGGATTCCGCACGCTTCTTGACGTCATTCCCCTCGACACCGATCTGGTCAAAGGCTCCCACGGGCGTGTGGATCAGCCAAGGGACAGCAGGCCCGTGTTGATTACGAAGACGGAAGCCTCGGGCGAGCAGGAAGACATTCCCGCGACGGGCGTACGCGACGTGATCCTGGAACACCTCTTCGGCCCTTCGCAGACCGTCACAGCAGGACGGAATCCATAGCCTCGCCCCTTGGCAGCCGCCGGCCGTCCCGGTCGGCCGGTTCGGAGCGATCCTGGAGGTATGCCAACAAGAGGTCTTGCGAACCCTGAAAGAAGTCCTTCGCCAAACGCTCCAAAGCGCTTTCCAAAGCGGCTTCCCTACTCAGAGCAGGATGGTAGACATAGCCGCGCCCCAGCTTCTCCCTCCGAACCGCGCCCTTGCCGGCCAGTCGATCGAGCAGTGTAAGCACCGTGGTGTAGGCCAGTTCGCGCTCTGGTTCGAGCGCGTCACGCACATCTGCGACGGTGCCGCTGCCGAGCGTCCACAGCACTTTCAGCGCTTCCAGCTCGAGGGGAGAAGGTCTTTGCCCGCGTCCGGCTTCCATCTCGATACTGGCGCTCGTCAGGGACATGGGTGGCCGGGTTCTCAGAGCTTCTGTTTCTCGCTCCGCATCGCTTCCTGGAGCCTCTCACCAAAAAGATTACGTGGTCTCGGATCTCCGCCATGGACGGGTTCGCTGTTCTTCCCGGAGCGCTCGGAATCGGCTTGCATCCCCGTCATTCGTTCTCGCTCGGGATTCCCTGCTTCCGAGAGAAACGCTTCTTTCTTGAGCAAACGCCTCTCAAGAGACGGATTGTATCGAGTCCAGTTGCCCTCGCCGAGAATCTCGTCTTCTATCGACGCGCGCATGCTCTCGAGCTTCGAGTCGAGATCGTCGATCTGGTGCAGGAGCAGTGCTTCCGGGAACATCGGCAGCTTCGGAGAACCGAATTCGTACTGGCCATGATGACTCAGAATCAAGTGCTCCAGCAGAGTCTTGAGCTTGGGTGGAAAATCGCCTATTCCCGCGCACTTGCGGTCCAGTATCCGCAGAACGATGGTGATGTGACCAAGAAGTTGGCCTTCATCGGTATAGCCGAACGTCCGTTTGTAGTCCAGCTCGTAGAGTTTTCCCAGGTCGTGCAGCACGGCTCCAGCGGTGACGAGATCCTCATCAACGAAATCGTAGTTGCCGGCCGTCAGCCTGGCTAATCGGAGCAAGGAAGTGATGTGTTCCAGCAGGCCGCCGATGAACGCATGATGAAGCGACTTCGCCGCGGGCGCCTTCTTCAGCCGCAAGGCGATCTCCTCGTCTGCCAGCAGGCTTTCGAGCAAAGTCTTGAGATGCGGATTGCCGACCGCGGCTACCGCGGCGTTGAGCTCGCCCCACATCTCTTCGATATCCCTACTCGTGTGGGGGAAGTATTCCCCCAAGTCGATCTCCGATTCATCAGCCCGCCGCAGCCGGTGGATCGTGATTTGAGGCCGCTCGCGGTAGAGCTGCACCAGCCCCTGCACCTTGATGAAGTCGTCTCGATCGAAGGTCTCGACGACCTCCGAGATGCCATCCCACATCTTGGCTTCGAGATGGCCGCTGCGGTCGGCTAGAACGAGCGATAGATAGGGATCACCCGACTTTTTGAGACGAACGTCTTTCTCTTGAACCAGAAAGTAGGAAGTCACCGTCTCGTTCGGTTCGAGATCGGAGATGAATAGTGTTTTCACAGCTCGTGTATCGGATTCCCGGCCGTTGACCTGCATTTCTCACCACGTGGCGAGGTGAAGTGCGTGAGAGGGCCGTCAGGACGAGGCGCGCGCTGCTTGGCGCGCGCAGGTGTACTTGACAGTACATCGAGCACGGCGAGCAAGCGCAACGAAGTCATGGCGGTCTTATCGCGTGCTTCGGACGTCAGGTGGTGAGAAAGACAGGTCAGGCTACGGATCGTCTTATTCGTCGACCTCGTCGCCGCCGCCGCCCGGAAGCGGAATCATCCAGAGCACTTTCGGATTCTTTTTCTTCTGAAGCAGTTCTTCCTTGGTTGTCGTCACCGGCGCCAGCTTGGCGGGATCGCTCCAGTCGGTGCTCACGCCAGCCACAGCGCCCGAATCCGAATAGCCGGGTCTGATCTCGATGTATGCCTCGCGCCGCAGGTCGTTCAGGTATTCGCGGACGGCCGGGTTCCAAAGCGGTCCCGCCAGCCGGTTCCGAACCTCTTCTTGCACATCCTGGAATTCGGCCTGGCCTTCCTGGAACCGCTGGTCGACCTTGAGAAGCAGATAGCCGTTGGGAACCTCGATCAAGTCGGTGATGAATCCCGAGTTCTTGTCGAACACCTGGTCCTCGATCTCTTTGCGAAGAACGCCCCTCTCGAAAACCCCAAGATCGCCGCGCCGCGCCTTCGTTTGTTCATCTTCGGAATACCTGCTGGCCATCTCGGCGAACGGTTCGCCCTGATGAACGCGGTCGCGTACCTCTTCGGCCGTACTCTTGGCCTCCTCCAGTTCCTCGCCCTCTTTGTCGGCCGTCGAGATGAAGATCTGGCTCAGCCGGACGCTATCCTTCCGAATGAACTCCGATTTGTGCTCCTCGTAATAATTCCGCAAATCCTCTTGCTCGATCACAAGCCGGGGCGCGACCTCTTGCTGAAGCACGGTATTCGACATCACATTGCGGCGCATCTGATCCATCAGGTCCTCGATCGGCATGCCGAAACGCTCGGACGCCCAAACCTCGAATTCCTCGACGGTATTCAGCTCGTACTGTTGCATCACCGAGTCCCGTTGACGCAGAACCTGGCTCTCGATGTTGTATTCGAGTTCGTTCCCCTTCTGGACTAGTAACAGCTCGTCGATCAGGTTGCGAAGGGAGTTTCGTTCGTTCACTTCGATCTGCCTTGCCTTCTCCTCTGCGCTGGTCTGGCGATCGGTTTCGATGCTCTGCCTGTATTCATCAATCGCATTCATGTATTGAGACCGGGTGACGACATCGCCGTTCACCTTGGCGACGATCTCCTCGAGGATGACGATGTCCGCCGCGGCGGGAACGGCGGCCAACAATGCAATGAACAGGAATGAAGCGAGTTTGCTTTGCATGGCTTTTCGAGACCGGCTGCAGTGTGGGAAGCTGCTGTCCTGACCGCCCGGCGGGTCGGCCGAATCCGTGTCCGGCGACTCCGACGAGTCTACTCTACTACCTTCTATCTTCGCACCATCGACACGCAGAGGTTCAACCCGTTGCAAGCCCTTAACCTGCATTTCTCACCACGTGGCGAGGCGAAGTGCGTGAGAGGGCCGTCAGGACGAGGCGCGATCCCCTTGGCGCACGCAAGATGGCCTTTAAGGTTTTCACGAAACACGAATCACGAAACACGAATCACGGCCTTTTATCGCGTGCTTCGGCCGTCATGTGGTGAGAAATGCAGGTTAAGCCGGCCCGCTCTCGCGTCCGGCAGTGATATGGATTTCAATGGCGCATCGGCTTCGCAAGTCGAGTCAATTCGTCCGAAACACGCCAGAGCCGCATCGAATCACTGTTCCGTCACCTGCCGTATGACGCGCAGCCAGTTGAGCCCGAGAATCTTCTTGATTCGTGAGTCGGTATAGCCCTTGCGCTTCAGCGCTTTCGTCATTTCCGGATAGTCGCTGATGTCCTTGATCTCACGTGGTAACGGCGGGCCGCCGTCGAAATCCGAGCCCAGGGCGATATGATCTTCGCCAACGAGCCCAACGGCGTAGTCGATCACGTTAACCAACTGATCGACGTGCATCCAATACGGGTCGGGGATCGGACGCCGCGGACTGCCGAGATTCCTGCCCACGCGTTCGTCGATCTCCGCCAGCGTCAGTCCATGCCAGGAGCCCAGTCGAGTCGAAATATCCACACGTCGCCGCGGACGTCCCTCATTTCGCCAGGCATGATACTTCGGGTTGTTGAATGTACTCCCCCATTGCAACCCGATGACCCCGCCTTTGGCCGCAACCGCCTTCGCCGATTTGTCGCTGATGCAGCGAGGTATGTCGACGAAGTGGCGGAACCCGCCATGCGAGAAGATCACCGGATCAGTGCTTGACTCCACCGTCTGCAGGATGGTCTCTTCCGACGCATGGGCGATGTTGATGACGATGCCGAGGCGGTTCATCTCTTTGACAACCTCCCGCCCGTGATCGTTGAGTCCGCCCCATTTGCGAACGTCGCAGCATGAATCGGCGAAGTTGTTCGTGTAGTTGTGCGCCGTCAACTGCACCGAGCGCAACCCGAGCGCGTAGAAACCTCGAAGAACATTGAGGTCGCCGTCCAAATCGAATCCGCCTTCCAGATCAATGAACGCCGCCATCTTTCCCGCCCTGTTGATCCGCTCGATGTCAGAAGCCGTCAGGGCTAACTCGATCACATCGGCGTTCTGGTCGATTTGATCTCGCGCGAGCGACAGCACCCGCAGCGTGTTCTTGGTCTCGAAGCGCCCGGGATAATAAGCCTCGGGCGTGTAGATCGAGAAGAACATGGCGTCCAGTCCGCCTTCTCGCGCGCGAGGCAAGTCCACGTCGCCATTCGGATAGCGGTCACCGATATCGAGCCCTTGCAGCAGCTGACGCGTCATCACGTGAATATGCCCATCCATGACAAACGCTTCATCGTGCAATGTCGCAACGTTCTGCCCGAGCAGAAAGCATGGCAGGAGAATCAGGGCTGGGAAAAACCGTTTCCAAGAGCTCATGATGGCGATTCTAGCTGATGCGGCCCTCGGCTGAAGCCTCGCGAAGGAGGGCGGCAATGTCATGGTATCCCTTGTCCTCGGCCCACATCACGGGCGTCCAACCTTCGATGTCGCTCAGGTTCGGATCGGCTCCGTGCTTCAGCAGCACTCGCACGGTTTCGATATGTCCTCGATCCGCGGCCCAACTCAGCGCCGTCCCTCCATCGTGATCCTTCGCGTCGACTTCGGCGCCGCGTAACAGCAGGATCTCCTCCACCTCGGTCCGCCCTTCCAGCGCCGCCCACATCAAGGCGGTCCGCCCTTGCGGGTCCGCAGCGCTCAGGTCCGCCCCCACCTCGATCAAGGCAGTTACCATTTCGGCATCTCCTTCCGCCGCAGCGGCCTGCAATTCGTTGCGGCCCTCGCTGTCAACGGTGTCGGTCTCGACTTCCGCATCGAGCCGGGCCTTGAGATCGAGCAGTCGCACGATCCGCGTGTACCCCATATAGTCGGCATACTTCGAAGCGCTGTTGCCGTTCGCATCTTGCAAACTTGCATCCGCGCCGTTCGTCAGTAAAAGCCGAACGCAGTCCAGATGTCCGTTCTCCGAAGCCGACATCAAGGCGGTCAAGCCCTCGTCGTGTTGCGCATTGACACAGGCCCCTTTGCCGAGCAGTATCTCGACAATCGAAGTCCGGCCCTTGTGCGCCGCGAAATGCAGGGCGCGAACCCCCTGCCGGTCTTTGACGTTGACATCCGCGCCGGCCTCGAGAAGTACCCGCACCATGTCGTCATCTCCGGCATCCGCCGCCTCCATCAGTGCCGTCTGCCCGGCGTCGTTCTGCTGATTCACGTCGGCGCCGCCTTCGAGCAACTTCTCCACGGCTGCCCCGGCTCCCGCCTCGGCCGCCGCGACAAGCATACCCGGCTCGTCCTTTTGAAACGAGCTGATCTGTTTGTCCTGTGCTTGTTGCAGCCCCTCGAAATCCTCTTCAGAGAGAGAGTACCGCTCCAATAGCTCTCTCAAACAGCTCTGCGCCTCGCTCTCGTCACGTAAGGAAACGCAAACACTCAACGGCCCCGCTGCGAGATCGGCCTCATCGTCGTCCGGGACGAAGGACCCTCCCGATTCCAGGTAGCATTCAATCCCTGCTTCGCGCAAGAGAAGCAGAGCCTGGTCCAATAGCACCGGATCCTCAGTAATCAGAACTGCGATCCTGTCAACCGAGGACTGCCTCTCGGTCTCCTCCGGGAGCTCCGCAACAAGCGGAACCTTGCAGTCCGAGCACTCCGTGAAGCCCTCGCGGTATTCCACTCGGCATTGTGGACAGAACATGCTTCGACGTTAACCTGCTTTTCTCACCACGTGGCTAGACGAAGTGCGTGAGAGGGCCGTCAGGACTAGGCGCAAGCCGGGCGGAGGAAAAAGGCGCGAGCCGCTTGGCGCGCACAGGCGTACTTGAACAGTACGTTGAGCACGGCAAGCAAGCGCAACGAAGTCCTGGCGGTCGTATCGCGTGCTTCGGCCGTCGGGTGGTGAGACATGCAGGTTACCAACATTACCGGGATTGGGAATCGGTGGCAACCTCCTCCGGGGCTTGAATCGCACCAGCCTGCGCCCGCCGCATCCACGCTCCTGCGAATGGAATCGTCCCCAGGCACGCGCTGTTGCCCTTCGAACATTTGTCTTTGCGAAAACAGCGATCCCGGCGCCGCAAGCCGCCTGGTGACAAGCCCCGAACCTCCACCGGCGATTGCCAGACAGTTTCCGAAACCGAACACACGCCCCTGGGCGTAACTATCTCTAACCTGCATTTCTCACCACGCGACGAGACGAAGTGCGTGAGAGGGCCTTCAGGACAAGGAGCGCCGCTTGGCGCGCGCAACATGGCATTTAAGGTTTACACGAAATACGAGACACGAATCACGGCCTTATATGTTTTTCACGAAACACGAAACACGAATCACGGCCTTTTTATCGCGTGCTTCGGCCGTCGGGTGGCGAGAAATGTAGGTTAAAGCCCTCTTGTGCTACAGTTTGCCTTTTGGCGACCGGACCGCTTCCGTGCGACGGTCGCCCGCCGTAATCACGGTGAGCCGACCGCCCGGGCAAAAGACGCCCGCGTTCCGTGTTCAATCAACACCCAATGCTCATGAATAGCTTCTCCTTCGAACATGCGCGAAAGAACGTCTCCCGCGTGCTCTTCCTGCTCTGTCTTTGCCTGATTGCGACACCGATCCTCAGCGCGCAACAGCGGGATGACGATGATGGCATCAACATGGACCCGGTCTTCGTGCGGCGCTTTTCCGTCGGCGGCAAGTTTCGTTACTTGGCGTTGGAGTCAATGGCGAAAGGCAATCTGAGCACCACCGTCATTGACACGGTCGATGTTGATGCCAGGAGCAGCGGGGACTCATCCCGTTACGGCTACGGTCTCACTACGCAGGTCGCTGTCACGAATAAATGGGCTTTCGCGCTGGAGCTGCTCAGCAGCAAGGTCGAATACAACACCATCCGCGAGGTGACGACCTTCATTGTTGATCCTTTCGAAAACGTGCTTCTCGAAACCCAAGTGGTCAGTGGGAACGAAACAACGAGTGCCCGCCTGTGGGACATTCCCCTCCTGTTCCGCTACTACACCAAGAGCCGTTTCAACAGGGGTCCGCGCGTCTTCTTCGAAGGCGGAGCCGTCGTCCGGCGCGTCACGGACATCAACACATCGATCGAAACGCTCACCTCCACAACCAACCCCAACGTCGAGGATGTGACCGATTGCTGTGACAAATCCCCCGCCCGCGTCGCCAACCCCAACGCCCTCGGCGGTGCGGCCGGCATCGGTTTTCAGCTTATCGATGACGTCGGGATCCGCGTCGTTCCCGGCTTCCGTTACACACGCTGGTTTTCGAATGCGTTCGACGACCCGCCCACCCGTTCAGAGAAGAATCAACTCGAGGTGACCATCGCACTGACCTTCTGACGGAAGAAGCAAGGCCGCGCCTTCGCGCGTCAACCGTGACGATCTTGAGCAGTCCCACCAGCCCCATGGGTCGTGGCCGGTCGCCGATCTCGACGGGCCACACCCGAGCATCGAAGGCACGACTTGACTGTTGTTGGGAGGTCGAGTGTCTGTCTGGCCTGCATTTCTCACCACGCGGCGAGGCGAAGTGCGTGAGAGGGCCGTCAGGACGAGGCGCAAGCCGGGCGGAGGAAAAAGGCGCGAGCCGCTTGGCGCGCGCAGGCGTACTTGCCCAATCGCCTCCTTCACCCTTCGGGTTACGAAACATGGCTTTTCCAATTCACCGGCCGTCAGACATTTCTTCTGGAGCGAACCAAGCCCCCTCCCATGGTTTTCACGAATCACGAGACACGAATCACGGCCTTTTCCCGCTTGCTTCGACCGTTGGGTGGTGAGAAATGCAGGCTAGTTCTGCCGGTAGGCGTTCTGACCGGCTCGTGCTTTTTAGCGCGCTCGCGTGCGCCGGGATTCTAATCGCCGGGTGCGCGGAGAGCGAACGGCCGTCCACCCTCGCAGTGCCGAACACAACCCCCCACCCCGGAGGATCCCCCATGCCCGCCGCCGTCACCCCCTTCCTCATGTTCGAGGGCCAGGCCCAACAGGCCATGGAGTTCTACACCCGAATCCTACCGGATAGCCGGATCCTCAACGTCGAGAGGTACGGTCCGGACGGCCCAGGCCCCGAGGGCACGATCATGCTTGCCTCCATGTCCCTCCGCGGACAAACGGTACTGGTCAGCGACAGCTTCATCTCCCATCCCTTCACGTTCACCCCGTCGTTTTCGCTGTTTGTGACCTGTGAAGACGAAGCGGAGATCGAACGCCTCACGGGAGACCTCGGGGAGGACGGCAAGACGCTGATGCCGCTCGACAACTACGGCTTCAGCCAGCGATTCGCGTGGGTGCAGGATCGCTTTGGCGTATCCTGGCAGTTGAACCTGCCATAGCCTGCATTTCTCACCACGCGGCGAGGCGAAGTGCGTGAGAGGGCCGTCAGGA
>JAPPLB010000100.1 GCA_028819575.1 Bryobacterales bacterium
CTCGAACTGGGGACCTCCTGCGTGTGAAGCAGGCGCTCTAACCAACTGAGCTACGCGCCCTGGGGAGCTACTACCTTGATTTCAAACCACTTGCAGATTCTGTTCGATCAGCTCGGCTCAAACAGTATCAAAACTGTATCACAATCCCAGGTTTAGCCTGTATGTCTCACCACGTGGCGAGGATTATGGGTTTTCACCCTGGTTTCATCTGCAGGTACTCGTTGAACATCTTCGCCTCACTTTGCCGTGGCGAACTGTTGTGCGGTCGGCCCGAGCGAGACCTCCGACGCCGCAGTCAGCGTCTTGGCCGTCTTGACCAAGGAGAGGAACTCGGAGCGGCGGCCGTCTTCGTCGCTGCCAAGCGTTTGGCGGGCCTGTTCGAAAGCGTGATCGTAGTCGGCGGCTCCCTTGTAGGGCGAGTCACGCAGCAGCAACCCGAATTCCGCCACCGCGGACGCGAAGCGGAAAGCTTGGGTTAGCGCAGCATCGCCGCCGGGTTTCGCGAGCACTCTTGTCAGCAAGAGGCTCTCCGACTCCTCGGGTGGCTTGTAGCGCAGCTTGACCGTGAGCACTTCATTGCTTCCGGCCGCATTGGGGCGGACCGTGGTCTGCTGGTACTTGAGCGGGTCGACATCCGATAGGGGTTCATCCGAACCGGCCGGAATGACCTCGTAAAGAGCCGTGACGCTGTGTCCGGCGCCGAGGTCGCCGGCGTCCTTTTCGTCGTCGTTGAACTCTTCGTCGCGCAGGCGGCGGTTTTCATACCCGATCAACCGGTAAGCCTTGACCTGCGCGGGGTTGAACTCGACCTGGAGCTTGACGTCTTTGGCGACCGTTAGCAGAGTCGCGCCCATCTGCTCGACAAGCACTCGTCTCGCTTCGAGAAGGTTGTCGATATAGGCGTAATTGCCGTTTCCGTGGTCTGCGAGCTTTTCCATCTTCGAATCTTTCAAGTTGCCCGTGCCGAACCCGAGGACGGTGAGGAAGACCCCTGACTCACGCTCGCGCTCGATCATCTTGACGAGTTGGCCGTCGCTCGATACGCCGACGTTGAAGTCGCCATCCGTCGCCAGGATCACGCGGTTGTTGCCGCCATCGATGAAGTTCTCCCGAGCCAGCTTGTAGGCAAGGTACATACCGGCTCCACCGGCGGTGGAACCGCCCGCGTCGAGCCGTGACAGGGTATTGAGGATCTTCGTCTTCTGTGCTCCGGAGGTGGGTGGAAGCACCATGCCCGCAGCACCGGCGTAGACGACGATGGAGATTTGGTCCTGCGTCCGTAGCTGCTGGGCGAGCAGCGAGAATGCCTTCTTGAGCAACGGCAACTTATCCGCGTCAGTCATCGATCCGGATACATCGATCAGGAAGACCAGGTTGTTGGGCGGCAGGTTCGCGGTCGCCACCGGTTTCGAGCGCAGACCGATATGAACGAGCCGATGGGACGGCGCCCAAGGGCAAGCGGCCATCTCCGTGACGATGCTGAAGGGTTCCCCCTCGGCGGGATCAGGGTAATCGTAGTCGAAGTAGTTGATCAGTTCCTCGATGCGCACCGCATCGGCAGGCGGCAACTGGCCGTCGTGCAAAAACCGGCGCACGTTCGCGTACGAGGCGGTGTCGACATCGATGGAGAATGTGGAAAGCGGCTTGTTCACGACGGCGGCGAAGCCGGGCTCGTCGATCACGCCGTATTCCTCGGTGTTGAACTCGGCCTCGGCCTGCTGGGTAGACCTGGCGATTAGAGGGATGCCACCCACGGGCGGAGGAGCTGGCGGCGGAGGACCCACAGCGGTCGATCGCGTCGGGGGCGGCGCCTCTTTTCGGTATGTACAACTTGGCAGGATCAGAATTACGACAGCCAGCAAAACGGGAAGTAGTACATCAACAAGGCGCTGCCGAAAGATGAAATTCATGGAGCATTCTCCTCGGACCCATTTCTGAGCAAGTCGGCAACCGAACGTGTACCCCGGCGGCTTCTGTTTTAGACACAAGCCGGAGCAAAAAAGTTTCTCCAGCTTGTGCCCATGCTCCTCCTAGCCTGCATTTCTCACCACGAGGAGAGGCGAAGTGCGTGAGAGGGCCGTCAGGACTAGGCGCAAGCCGGGCGGAGGAAA
>JAPPLB010000074.1 GCA_028819575.1 Bryobacterales bacterium
TCATGGCGGTCGTATCGTGTGCTTCGACCGTCGGGTGGTGAGAAATGCAGGCTAGCTGTGGAACCTCAACAGGTTGTCCTTGGCCAGTGAGGGGGTGCTTAGTGTGAAAACCCATGATCCTAGCCGCGGATAGGTCGAAACGAGGCCGGTGCGACGGCATGGAAGAGGTAGGACGAAAGGCACGACGTGGGTTTTTAGCTGTGATTGATCCGCACTTGGGCGGGGGCGGGACTAGCCTTGAGACCGGTATGGCTTCGGAACGCGTTCCCGCGTCCTTCGGCGCTACGGCAAACTCGCAAAGTGGCCGGCTATGGCCTGGTCGACAAGCATGACCGGAATGCTGTCATCGATGCGGTAGACGGTTTCACCGTCCTCGGTGATCAGCCCTTCCTGCAGCGGCTTCTCGACGGGTTCGCCGCCCTGGTAGGTCACTCCGCCCTGCTCGATCCTGGCGTTCAACGCCGCAAGTCGATCCGCGGACAGCATCCGCACGGGCGCCTTCGTGCGAGGACAACACAGAATGCTTAGCAGATCTTCGCTGATGGGCATGCCGCCTCTTGGACTGAGTAACCACCCATTATAGGCAAGCTGGTAGGATGGCCCTTATTCCGCTCAGCCTGCTCGGAGGGACCGCAATGCGACGGAGAGACTTACTGGGAGGGTTGCTGGCCGCGCCCTGGTGGGCGTCGGAACTGTATGCGCAGGCGACGCGCGGCCTGCCACCGTTGAAGATCACTGACGTCAAGGTCATCGGCGTCAGCCCCCGTCCGCATTATTCCTGGGTGTTCATCAAGGTGCTGACGAACGAGCCGGGGCTCTACGGGCTCGGTTCAGCCAACAACCGCTATCTGGCCTGGGCAGCGAAGGCTGCTCTTGAAAAGCACATGCGGCCGTTCTGGATCGGCAAAGACCCGGATCGCATCGAGGATCTTTGGCAGTCGAACCACGTCCGTTCGTACTGGCGAAACGGGCCGATCACGAATGTGATTCAGGCAGCTCTCGATTCCGCGCTATGGGACATCAAGGGCAAGCGCGCCAACATGCCGGTCTATCAACTGCTCGGCGGCAAGGCCCGTGAAGCCGTTCCTCTATACGCGCATGCCGGGGGACCGACGTTCGACGCCTGCGTCGAGAGTGCGCGGAGTTGGATGGAGAAGGGATTCCGGCACGTCCGCGTCCAGATGGGCGGGTATGGCGGCGGCGGTTTTATACCTCCGGGGGAAGGCAGCCGCCCGGAAACGGGTTTCAGCGGCAAAGCGTTCGATGAGGAGACGTACCTTGACACGATCCCGAAACTCTTCAGGCACCTGAGGGACAAGCTCGGGTGGCAAGTCAAGCTTCTGCACGACGTCCACGAGCATCTCACCGGCTGGGGTGCGCTTGAGTTGGCGAAGCGCTTCGAGCCGGTTCGCATGTTTTTTGTCGAGGACATTCTTCCGCCTGAGCAAATCGACTACTACAAGCAGATTCGCGGCCTGACGACCACCCCCATGGCGATGGGTGAGTTGTTCACGCATCCGCATGAATGGCGGCCGCTGATCGCGAATCGGCTGATCGATTTCTTCCGGGGCCGGGTGGGGATGATCGGGGGGATCACCCAGGCGAAGAAGATCGCCGCGCTATGCGAGCAGTTCGGCGTGCGGACGGCATTCCAGGAGGGCGGCGAGAACGACCCGATCAATCAGCTCATTGCCTACCACGTCGACCTGACGATCCCCAGCTTCGGCATTCAGGAAGAAAACGACTTCCCCGAGGAAGTCCACGAAATGATGCCCGGCGCCGCTCGGATTCGCGGCGGCTACCTCTACGGCAGCGACAAGCCGGGATTGGGAATCGACCTCAACGAACAGATCGCCGCAAAGTACCCACTGGTGGACGATCACCGCAACGCGGATTGGACGACCGTCCGCGGCATGGACGGATCGGTGGTGCGTCCGTAACGAAGTGAACTAGCCTGCATTTCTCACCACGCGGCGAGGCGAAGTGCGTGAGAGGGCCGTCAGGACGAGGCGCGCGCCGCTTGGCGCGCGCAGACGTACTTGAACAGTACGTTGAGCACGGCAAGCAAGCGCAACGAAGTCCTGGCAGTCGTATCGTGTGCTTCG
>JAPPLB010000108.1 GCA_028819575.1 Bryobacterales bacterium
GCCTCGTGGTTCACCCTGTCGAAGATGTATGCGGTTTCGGCCTGTCTGTTGTTGGCGATTGCCCTGGCGGGTTGGCGGTCGATCTTGTGTGTCTCGGCGGGGATCCACAATAGAATAGGTGGATTATGATCCTGGATCTGGCGGCCAACCGAGCGGGGTTTCTTCGTGAGCGCAGAGTGCGCGACTTGTGACGGGGAGTTTCAGTCGCTCTCTCCGGCAGCCTGAATTCGACGACGCCGGGTTCGTCTGTTCGATCCCAAGGGAAATGAACTGCCGGACCCGATCTGGGGCCCTCCCGTGTATGGACCCATCGTGCCGCCCCGCCTGCCGGGACTCTACATTCTGGTCGATGGCATCGGGGTGATGCCGGACGCTTCCCCGATGACCTGAACTGGAAACCCGCGGGTCCAAGGGTGGAGCCTGTCCGACCTGACCGGTCTCGTTCCCACGGCCCGGACGGGGGACGGGGACTTTCAGGGCCTGGAGGTCGGGTTGGACCCGAACCGGAACGCCTCTCCCGGGTGGGTGGTGTTCCAGCGGACGACGATGACCTGCACCGAGGACTACGGGGACGGCGATCGCGCCTCGGGCCTCTCGATCGAGATTCCGGATGGAGTCCCGACTCAGGACAAGCGGTCGTTCATCGGCGGGACGCTGGTGGTCGAGAAAGAGACCGCCCACCGGACGTTCGTCACGGCGGGCCAGGTCATCTTGAGGTTCCTGACCCCCAACTCGACCTTCGCCGCCTCCTGGTGGCTGACCGTGAAATGGGGGGAGTCTTTCCCTGCCGGCCGTTCCTGGACGGAGCGCGGAGCAGCCGGACAGCCCCTCCTGAAAAGTTTTTAGGTCCAATAAAATCCACTTATTCGGAGGCTGGAAAAGTTGGGCCAACCACCGGAGAGAGACGGGCTGAGAGGAGGATCCGCTCAGGCGGCGGGCGGGTGATCGCTTCCCGCAGACCTTTCAGCAGGCCCGCCAGCGAGACGATGATGGTCAGAAGTTGTTCGTTGGTCATCCCGTCTCCAGTCTATCCTTTGACGGGGTCGAGGAACGCCGCCCCGGGATGGATCGCGCTTGTGCGCACCGGATTGAAATGCGAGAGGGACTTCGGCGCCGGCGATTCGGCGGTCGGATCCTCCGTCGAGATCGCGGACAGCGTCCCCGTCACGGACCGGCGGACGTTTCAGGCCGGCTCCCGGCGGCAAGGACCGGAAGCTGAATCAGGTCTCTGCCGAATACGACAGCCCGATTAACGTTCTGGGTCGCTCCCGGAGCCGGGTGAATACGCAGACTTCCTTCAGCGTCGCTGTCTGGCAAACAAAGATCCAACTCCATCCAGTCAAGCGTATCATTCTTTACATCTTGTCGAAAGGAGATCCAGATGAAGTTGATGAGTGCCCTACTTGCTCTGTTCTCAGTCGTCGGCGGTGCCTATGGGAAGCTGTTCCCACATGTCGCTCTTGGAGGAGCAGGAGAAGAGTTCGAGTATCGGTTGGTGGTTCAGATATCCAACGTGACAAGCAGTCGGCTGGAGGGGGACGTCGTCCTGCTTCCCTCAGATCCTCGTCGCAGCATCTGGCCAGGGGAGTGGGCCGTGAACGGTGAGGACCAGACCGGGAAAGCCGCATACTTGGTTTCAGAGATTCCGCCTCATGGCTCGGTCGTATTGACCATCACTGGGGGCGAGGATCTTCACACCGGAGCCCTGCTTATCCACACCGAAAACAGTTGGAACCGAAACGCCGGTGGGATCTCAGCCAACGTGATCTATCAAGTGCTTCGAGACGGCGCTCTGATTGACACGGTGGGGGTTCCGCACAACGCCTATCACCCGACCCAAAATGAGGTCATCGTCCTTCCCGTCAGCCGGAAGTCGGGGGAGCACAATACCGGGTTCGGGTTCGTCCTGATGGGAGGCTCTCATCGCCATCTTGATGGGCATCACAACGATGTCTTGGTGGATTTGTACGACAATGAAGGGAGCCGTCTTGGTGGAATCCGTTACCGGTTCAACTCTCCGAACCCTGGAGTAGATCATTTCCACTTGGCTCGATTTGTCGACGAGGCCTTTGCCCAGCACGTTGAAACGGACGCTGACTTCGAGACCGTGACCAAAGAGGAGTTTGTCGGGACGCTGCATATCCAGTCCCGTTATGGGAGCAGCCTGTCGGCTATAGGGCTATGCCTGGATTGGCTTGAAGGCGGTTCAATCCAGTTCACGAGCCTGCCGATTTCAACCTACCGGGAATAGCGACGGAGGGAGATCCTATGAGAATTTTTCCGATTGTGTTACTGCTGACCGGAACCTGTCTCGGTGGATCCACGAAAAGCGAGACGGACTACAGCGAGCCCGACTGTGAAGCAATGGGCGGCGTTCATGCCCGGAGCGACGTCCAGACCAGGATGGGCACCTATCCCGACTGCCTCGTCCTGGAGCGTGTCTCCCGTTCGGAGGCGGATGGAGAGACGCTGTTGACGACGCATAAAGCCGTCGCGTGGGAGTACGACTGGGGCAGCAAGCCGTATGAGGCGCTGGGGCAGGCGCTTCACTATGCTGCCCTGACGGGCGCACTTCCCGGAGTCGCAATCATTCTCAGAGACGACCAGAGCGCCGATGCCGATTGCCGTAGCGTCAACCGCCTACTCGCCGCAGTTGACTACCTCAAGATGCGGGGGGTCGAGATTCAACTGCGGTTTCTCGGCCCTGGACTAGACGACTGCTTTGAGGAAGAAGAATAGGATTGCCGTCCCGGTCAGGTGGTCCAATGAACTGGTGGCAGCGGGATTTCTGGCAGACTGGCTGGCTGTTGCTCTTGCTCGGGGTTCCAGCGTTCGTTGAGGCGACCGCAGAAGCCTTGGAGATCGTGCCACCCACCTTCGACATGGTGGGGTTCATGATGGGCGCGGCTTGGGGTTTCCTGATCTTCGCCATTGCGCGGGCCACGGGGAAACCCGTCGCGGCCACGCTCCAAAGGATCAATGTCAGGTGGCCGATGCTGCTACTGTTCGCCCTGCTGTTCCCGTTGCTTCCGCTTCTGTTGTCATGTTGAGTATCTAGGGTCGGTGTCAGCCCCATGGTGAGGAGTCCTGCGGCGTCGCCGTAGTCGGGTCGTTTCCTCATGCCATGAATCCTTCCCGTTGATTCCTGCGCCGGAGACCCGTCAGCGTCAGCGTCAGCGTGTTCGATTTCTTCCGGTTGCAGGGGCCGCACAATAGCAGCCGATTCGTGAGGTTGTTGCTTCCGCCTTCCGACCGCGGGATGTTGTGATCCAGTTGCAGGTACTCTGGCCAGTCGAAATAGCGGTCACAGCCCGCGCAGAACAGCCGTGGGCCGTGATCTCCCATGATGGAGAGCTCCTCTTTTTGGAGACGATCCAGGACGATCTGACAGGCTTCCTCCCAAATGTCGATCCTGGCCCACTTGCGCCCTTCCTGTTCAGCCGCCACGAATATCCGACGGAGTAGATGCGCCGTGGGGATGCTATCCTTGTCCCCAGGAGAAACCGATGCCACCTGAACTCGCCCAGTGGATTTCCCCGGTCGTCATCGTCGTTCTCATGATCTACCTGCACCGATCCACGCATCCCCGAATGGAACGGTGTCGGCGCGTTCTTTGCGGCCTCTCTCCTTGGTTTCTTCACCCGTCAATTTCAAGATCTCAATATCTTCGATCACCTGAAAGTCTTTCTAGCATCTCGTCTGACGCGCATACTGCTGCCAAAAAATGGACAAGACGACTCATAGACGAGGAGTTGTACTCTCAACGCAAATACTGCTCCAGCGCGGCGACGAGGATGTCCTGATGAGACATATCACTATCTACCGCATGGAGCCGCAACCGCCGATAGAGTTGAGGGGTCACCTTCACAGTGAGCGCTTTTGCCCTCCCTACGGTCTTTCCAGCAACCGTTTTCGTTGATGTAGCGGCACGGGGACCTTTTTTCTTAGTGCCGGGCAACAGACTGTCAAGATGGGCAGCCTTAGTCATTTTCTTTCACCGTACGTAATAGAGTAGTTACGTAATTCCACAATGACGTAATTTCTTCCGTGGCACGAGATTTCCCATTGATCTCTCTCGCGACCCGACCGTCAATCATTGCGGCTGCAAAATCGACGCGATGATGCACCGTGACTGGTGCCACCGTGCCATACTGGCTCAGAGCGACCGCAACCTGACAAGTTAGCCGAGCCCTCACCACGGCTGCATTGACCACGAACACAACAGGCTTCCCATACTCCTCAACAAGCTCCAGGGTGCCTAGCACCGCCCGTAGATCATGAGGACTTGGTCTCGTGGGAACGACAACCAAATCCGCAAGTTGTACTACATCTCGGATTGTTTCAGAGATCGCTGGAGGCGTGTCGAGCATTACAGCTTGGACTCCTGCGTCTCGCCATTTCGCTAGTAATGCGGGCAGCTGTCGGGGCCGAGCATCAGCGAAGTACAGCGCATCTTCCGGTCGTGCTTCCCACCAGTGCCCTAAGCTGCCTTGTGGATCAGTATCTACAAGGACGACGGGACCGACCTGAGTAGCTTCAACAGCCAAGTGACCGGCGAGAGTGGTCTTGCCAACCCCTCCTTTCTGTGCAGCAAATGCGTAGATGTCCATTTCCTCACATGCGACGATTTGTGAGTACGTAACTGCGCACGATAGCAACACCCTGTGACAGAACCGCGCAGATTGTCTGTCCCTTATGGGACACTGACGCCATGAACCCTTCCGACAAGCGGAAATCCGAGTACCGGAAGATGAAGGCAGCCTTCGAGTGGAACGACTGGCCGGTGCCCACTCCGCAGTCGTTCCACCACTGGACCCTCGCCCGCCAGGTCGATCGCCTGGTCACGGCCCGGGAGTCGGAACCGGATCTCGGGTTCATGGCGCGCCTGATGGCGCTATGCAGCCTGCCCCGCACCAACCCAGGCAGCCGCCTTCAGTACAAGCGTGTCAATGGTCCCTACAAGTTGATCATGATCGCCGGTGGAGACAACAAACTCCCATATGGGAATCTCCCCCGATTACTGCTTGCCTGGGTTTCGACAGAGGCGGTCCGAACTCAGTCTCGCGAGTTGATTTTGGGAGCCTCACTCTCGGAGTTCATGCGTAAACTCGGCATCTACAGCACGAGTGGTGGTAGCCGAGGCACCCGCACGCGGCTTCGCAACCAGATGGACCGACTCTTCCATGCTCAAGTGTCGCTAGTCTACGAAGACAAGTACGGCAAGAAGAGTTTGAGTTCGCTGGTCGCTGATCGGATCAGCCTATGGTGGGATCCCAAGCGACCCGACGAGCCAGTGCTCTGGGATAGCAAGATCGAGTTGGGAGAGAAGTTCTTCCAAGAGATCATCCGTCACCCAGTACCACTAGATATGAACATCCTGAAGGCTATCAAGCGTAGTTCACTGGGCCTAGATTTGTATATGTGGCTCACTTACCGGACGTTTTCGCTCAAGAAGCCAGTCCAGCTCCGGTGGCGGAATCTCTACCGCCAATTCGGAGTCAATCCAACCAAGGCGACTGATAGAGTCACTGTTGACAACTTCCGACGGAAGGCTCTCCGGGAATTGTTCAAGATCAAGGAAGCGTGGCCAGATCTGAACTATGAGACGGTCAGAGGCGCGCTGATCCTGTCGGCGTCGAAACCCGCAGTCGCTCCCAGGCACCTTCGAGTAGTGAAGTAGGCGCAGCCCAAACGCCCATCACCATCCACGTTATCCACAGACACCTTGACTTTTCCACGCTGAAACGGGACGACTTCCGTTCGCTGAAACGGGACGACTTCCAATCAATTCTTTCGCTGAAACGGGACGACTTCCTTCTTCAAGTAGTTAAGAACATGTAGGTAGTTACAAGTAGTAGGAGCGACAATCCTGTTCAAAACCTTAAGGGAAGAGATCCAGACCTCATACACTACAGTACAGGCCCACCTAAATCGCCCAGAAAAGGACGGCGTCGATGTCATGCTTGTAGCCTATCTGCATCAACATGTCGCCCCTGACGGATAGACAAACACCGACTGGGGGCTCCGAGGGGTAGATAGGGTAGCGGTCCCCATCGCGAACCTCAAAATCAGCCGTGAGCATGGGCTCGCCATCGGAACGTCGCTCAAATTGGAAGACCCGATCATTCCCCGTGAAGCAATTTGGTCCCCAATGTCTCCAGTTGCTCCGCAACACCGTCATCAGCAAGTGCCGTGCGAACGCGCCACCGTGAAGCAGGTCGACCGCGGCGCAAGGCAAGCGGTCGATCATCGCCGCCCAAACCACCACTTTCGCGACGACGGCGAGATAGGTATGCCGCAGAAACAAGGCGTCGTCGCCGATTTGTTCAGCCCCGTAGGCGAGACTCAGAAGCTGGTCCCACAGCTGACGCTTTAAACGAGCGTCCGGCATGTGCCCGAGCCGTTTCCAAAGCCCGCCGAGATCATCGAGCGCCCGGCGCGCCGCCAGGTTTTCACGGCCGAACTCGCGGGTGATGGTCTGCGGGTCGGGTGGCAGGTTGTCACCGATCGCGACGACGCTCTGCAACCATGCTGTCAGGAATCGCGGCGCGGCTGGGTCTGCGCGGCAAGACCCAACTTCCGAAACGCCGCCGCGAGTGAGGAAGAACGCGACGAAATCAGCCCCGTCGGTAGCGATTCAGTCCTTCCTCGGTGTCGTTGCGTTCCCTTCTCAGATCGGACTTCAACTCGAATACGGTTCGTCCGAGTAACGCATCGATCCGGCCACGCACTTCGGGGGCAGGCTTCTCAAAATCGATGTCCCGGCTGTTGGCGCCGAGGTCATCGACCAGCAGCCGGTGCAACAATGCACGGACCTTCTCGTGACCGGACCGCAACGCGAGCTCCGAGACCAACGCGAGCCTGTGACCGGCGCTCAACACGCACGCGTCCTCGACGCTTCGATCAATCTCGCAACTCCCCTTTGTGGCGGTGTCGCCTCATTCACTTGAATTTGCACTTTCGGCCCGGAGGCCAGTTGCCCATGAGGGACAGACATCGGCGGAAGAGACAAGGGCCGCGCTTGAGAGTTCCCCGTTCCCGAGCCGTACCGGACCCGTGCTTGCGACGGCAACCAAAGGCAAATGCCTAACCTTCGCTGGGTCGTTTCAGACCAACGCAGGACAAATGGCGAGACTGTTGCGTAGACTCGGGCAGCGGGAGACAAGCAGGATGATCGAGCACCTGTGCCATCGAGAGCAACAGCTCATCCCTTTCGGTCTTCGGCCGGATCACGCCGAGTGGACCGCCCTGGTTTGCCTGCACTCCGGCCTCTTCACCCGATCCCAGTTTTGCGCCTACTTCGGCTGCCGCCGCAATCGGGCCCTGCGCTTCGTCCGACGTCTCCACAATCGCGGCTGGGCCGTCGAAGAATCCCTCGACGGCCTCCCCACCACGACCCGGCCCTGCCGGATCTCCCACCCAGCGCCCTACCGGGCACTGGAGATTCCCAATCCCCGCCACCGCAGGTCCGCCAGCTGGAGTGTCTTGTTTCGCCGACTGCTCTCGCTCGACTACGTCCTGGAGCACCCGCACCGCCCCTGGCTCGCGACCGAAGCGGAGAAAGTCGCCGCGCTCGAAGCGCTGGGGATCCCCAATCCGGTCTTCCCCCGCCGCCACTACCACGGGCGCGGGGCCGGCCAGAGCCGTTACTTCCCGCTCAAGCTCCCCCTGGCCCTTGACCAGAGGCAAGCCACTTTCCTCTACTGCGATCCGGGCCGGGACACCGACAAGGAGCTGCTGTCCTGGGGAGCGGCCCACGCGAAGCTCTGGACGGCGCTGCGGGATCGGGACCTTCCGGTCCACGTCGTCGCCGTCTCCCGGGACCGCATCCGCTGCCGGCGGGCTGAGAAGATCCTCCGCCGTTGGACCCGCCCCGGCCCCGGGGCCGAGTACCCACCCCTCACCCCAAGGGAGAAGGAGGACATCCGACGCATCGAGCAGGCCGCTCTCACCAACGATCAGACCTACCTCGCCGAGTACGGCGGTTTCGCGAAAGCTATGGACTACCGTCAGATGCTGCTCAATCGGCCCGGTGCCATCGTGCCCAAAGGCCGCATCCGGGTCGATCGGACCCGGACCTGGATCTCGTCCCGGATTCCGGAGGACGAGGCCTCACGGGAGGTTCCGGTCTGAGGTGGGCCTGTTAGGATGTCTTGTGACCGATGGATTCCATGTATCACTCAGTGCCATTTGTACCTCCCGTAGCACTCATGACACCTATCGGTGGCTGTTCCTGGCTTCATTCACGGTAACGTTCCCCTTCTGATCGGTTTCCGTGTTCCACTTCCGGGGTCATAGAGGCGGTGAAGTCCCAGAATGTCACACGCACATCGGGGGGTGTGTTCCACGCCGTGTGACATCGCCGTGAAGTCCGGGGGGGTCGCTCACTTCTCCATTACCATTGTCATTCATCCCTGCGGGAAGGCGTTGGCGAGGACCGCGAGAACGGAGAACTTCAGGCGGTCGTGACAGAATGGACCGCATGGAGCAGCGCAACGGCAACCTGCAACGGGCGGCAAAGCAAGCGGCCGAGGTGGTTCGACGCCGGCGCACCTGGTGCTGTCCGCACTGCGGCTATCAGGGCCACCGCAACCCCTGTCCCCGGTGCGCCAACCCTTGTGATCCCCTCCCGTCCAGGAGAAAGCAGCCCTGAGCTTCGAGCGGACCTGCGCTGGATGCCGAGACCTGCGGGACCGGCGCGGTCTCCAGCACTTCGCGCGCTACCGAGAGTCCACCTTGCCCTCCGTGACAACGATCGCTATGATTCAGTTTCCGCCGTTACCCCACCCACCAAGACAGGGGAAGAGCCAAAGGAAGCTGCGGTCCATGAATTTATCGTGGGAACTAATCACTTTGATTGTCTCCATAGTCGTGGCCGCAATTGGTGCCACATGGCGCATCACGCAAATAATATCTGACTATCGGACACAGAATGAACGAGACCATGGTGATCTGAAAAAGAGAATTGCGACCGTAGACGGCAAGTTGTCGTTGGTACTTGAAAAATGGGGTCCGCGCCCCGAACGTAGCGGCGTGATGTCAGCCGAGGAGTTGGCACGAAAATGAGCGGCAGGCCAATCAAGAGCAGGTGGCACCCAGTCTTGAAAGACAACCCGTCACGCGATGAATCTCCATTCAGATGGATCGAACTTCCAGAGGGCCTAGAGCTTCCCGCCGAGGCGTCGTTCATGACTCTCAACGAGATCAGAAAAAAAAGTGGGGGCCAACCCGTCAACCATCCCGATGCTAACAATATGACGCACGAGGACATGGTATCCAAGTGGTGGAAGCACGCGATCAAGCACGGTGAACTATAGATCTCGGTAATCCACCCGGGGTGATGGCTGCGGCGCTCTTGGACCGATTACTCCGTTGCTTCCACATCGTCAACATCCGGGCCAGCAGTTGTCGGATATGCCGCCATGCGGAGGTTTCCAAGGCAACCTGTTGCGCCGCTAGTCTAAAACGTGGTGAACTTCTCGCTAGTAGATGAACCTTGTCATGAGGGGTCATACGCGCTTGAGGCCCTTGACGGGGGAGGAGCCACCATTTTCCCTGAAGCGACTGGATATCTCCCGGGTCTCAAGAGCAGATTGAACCCCATTCGGGATGCTCACGATAGAACCTATCTCTACCGCGTGGACTCTGGAGGAGCTCCAGAAGGCGCTGTCCGACATCGTGAAGAACAAGAACCGGAAAATAGAAAACAAGAGAGAGAAAGACCCGAGCGTGCTGAGCCGTCTGTCCCAGCTGTTCCTGGTGATCCCGATGGCGGAGGCTGGGTTAGACGGCACCTTGGACAAGGACGAGTACTGGACCGTCGAGAACCGGATCGTCGAAGTGCCCCGGCCCCGGAATATCGATGGCGTCTATGTGGTGGGAGATTATCGGCCCGATGGATCCGGGCACGGTCGCTACCCGGTTTCTGAAGTTCGCTTGGCAAAGTAGAACCGATGGGCGGACCGTGTCGCTCCTCCGGCGCCGATATCGGTCGATTCCGAGAAAAAAGACGCGCTCAGAGGGCCTGTGTTGGCCTGAAAGACCGGCACGAAGGGGAAGGCATAGGGGATCTGGCGACGTCCAGGATCTGGTGACGTCCAAGCTCCGCCAGCGTGGTGGCGCGGAGCGGGGATTTCTCGAGTTCTCCGGGGTCGGTTTTTGCGGATCCGGAAGTCCGGAGCTCGAGAAAACGAAAAAGCGCGGGTCGGGATCCGGAACGCGCTGGCGGTTTCTTTTGTTTGGAAGGGTTTGCGAGAGCGAATCCGGAACGAAATCGGGCTATGCCGAGGCGACCGCCCCGCGGCTCAGTGGGGCCGATTCAGACCGACAACTGAGGGGCACACTGGGAAGATGTGGGGAACAATTGCCGAAGTGCCCATTAACGAATCCACTCTCACACTGACACGGAACTATACCAATTGAGCCCGACCACTCGACGGCACCCAGAGATTTTGCTCGAGGCGCTCCGTGGGCAAGCCGATCTTGCCCTTGCCAAGCTCCGTGGCGCAACAATGAGCCAGAATCCGTCGATTAAGGGGGCCTCCAGAGAGGAAGCGATCAGGGAGTTCATCCGCTGTTTTTTGCCCAGTTCCTACGCAATTGGTCATGGCGAAGTGTTTTCGGATCGTAACGATCGAAGCAAACAAGTCGACGTAGTCATCCATGACAATGTCTTCTCGCCCGTCTTTAGGACCGAAGATGGTGGAATCCTCGTACCCTGCGAGGCAGTCTACGGCACTGCGGAAGTCAAAACGCGGCTCGACTCAAACAGATGGCAGACAGCTCTCGACAATGTCGCATCAGTCAAGAGCCTAAAGCGAGCCCCGTCCGACCTGATGGATATCCTGCCCAACAGACGGATCGGCTTGGGACCCAGCCTGAAGGTGACCGGACCCGCGCGTCCCCACAACCCCTATATTGGTGTCATCGTTGCCCTTGAGGGACTCTCTGCCGAAACTCTTGCAGAAGACTTAAATGACCGCTCGAAGTGTAGCGAAGACGAAAGGGTGCTGCTGCCCGATTTGATTGCATGCGTGGAAAGCGGATACTTGATCACCCGGTACACTAAGAAAGATGGCCAAGGATTTCAGATTGGTGCCGTGACCTTGGGCGGCTCTTACGATGGATTCCGCGCGTTTCGTGTAGGGGACTTTGTTTTAAGCAGTCTTCACTTGGGTCTGAACGTGCTCCTCTCCGGCATCCGACTGAGGAGCCGTGACCTCGCCCCCAACTGGTTAGACGAACTCCTATGGATCGAACAAAAGTCGAAGATCGAGCTCCTTTTTGCATTGTGGGAGTGCATGGGAGCCATTCCAGTTCAAGGGGGATGGGACGCGATGGAATCCGAGGCACGAGCACGAGGCGAAGACGATATTTTGAGCAAGTTGCAGGATCTTAGGCGGAAACCGTCTGTCTAGAAGTATCGTCCCGTGATCGTGCCCGCCAGACTGGTGCGCTGGAGGCATGATCGGCGCACTCAAACACGCCTGAGTGGGAGCAAATCCGCTTGCAGTGTGCTCTCAGTTCGATGCCTTCAAAAAAATCGTAAAATCAACCGGGGTGGGGTTGCCCCTACAAGAACCCGCTATTTTGAGTTCCTGGGCTTTTCCGCCCGGGTGGCCGGTCCGGTGGGGGAATGAAGACAGCGAGGGAAATGGCGAGCAGGCAGACCGACAGCGCCGCGACGACCGGCTACGAGGCCGAGTTGTGGGCGATGGCCGATGCGTTGCGCGGCTCGATGGACGCGGCCGAGTACAAGCACGTCGTGCTCGGCATCATCTTCTTGAAGTACATCTCCGACGCCTTCAAGGAGCGCCGCGAGGCAGTGCTCGCCGAGTGGGGCGAAGAGGCTGCCGAGGACCGGGACGAGTACATCGCGGAGAACATCTTCTGGGTGCCGCAAGCGGCCCGCTGGTCGAACCTGAAGTCCCAGGCGAGGCAGTCGAGCATCGGTCAGACGGTCGATCGGGCCATGCGCGCGATCGAGCGCGACAACCGGGTGCTGAAGGACGTGCTACCCAAGGACTACGCACGGCCCGCCCTGGACAAGCAGCGACTCGGCCAGCTCATCGACATGATCGGCAACATCCGCGTCGGGGACGCCGAAGCCCGCTCCCGAGACGTGCTCGGCCGCGTTTACGAGTATTTCCTCTCCCAGTTCGCGAGTGCCGAGGGCAAGCGGGGCGGCGAGTTCTACACGCCGCACTGCGTCGTCCGGCTGCTCGTCGAGATGCTGGAACCCTATCGGGGGCGGGTCTACGATCCCTGCTGCGGATCCTCGGGCATGTTCGTTCAGTCCATCGAGTTCATTCGCGCCCATGCCACCGGAAACGGAAACGACGGGAAGGCGCGCGGCGACATCTCGATCTACGGTCAGGAATCGAACTACACGACGTGGCGGCTGGCCAAGATGAATCTGGCCATACGCGGGATCGGGGGGCAGATCGCCCATGGCGACAGCTTCCACAACGACCGCCATCCGGACCTGAAGGCCGATTACATCCTCGCCAATCCCCCGTTCAACGTCTCGGACTGGGGCGGGGAGCGACTGATCGAGGACAAACGCTGGCGCTACGGCGTCCCGCCGAAGGGCAACGCGAACTTCGCCTGGGTGCAGCACATGGTCCACCACTTAGCCCCAAGAGGAATCGCGGGGTTCGTGCTGGCCAACGGGTCGATGTCCTCCAGCCATTCCAGAGAGGGTGAGATCCGGAAGAATCTCATCGAAGCGGAGTTGGTGGACTGCATGGTCGCGCTACCGGGCCAGCTGTTCTACTCGACCCAGATTCCCGCCTGCTTGTGGTTCCTGGCTCGCCGGCGCAAACGAAAGGGCGAGATCCTGTTCATCGACGCCAGGAAGCTCGGCCGCATGGTGGATCGGACGCACCGCGAACTGACCGGCGAGGACATCGCCCGGATTGTAGACACCTACCACGCCTGGCGGACGGAAGCGGAGGATAACTACGCTGATGTTCCGGGCTTCTGCAAGAGTGACCCGCTGGACGAGGTGCGCAAGCATGGCCACGTGCTGACGCCGGGCCGCTATGTTGGTGTGGAGCCGCAGGAGGATGACGGCGAGCCGTTCGAGGACAAGATGAAACGGTTGGTGGCCGAACTACGTGGGCAGCAGTCCGAAGGCGTTCGGCTCGATGCCGCGATCACCAAGAACCTGGAGACGCTCGGCTTTCCGGTGCGTAGACAAGGCTCATGAGACTCGATCTGACGCCGCTCAGTGATGCGATTGCCCAGTTGGAGGAAGCGCTGGACTACCACGGTTCGGACCTCGCGTCCCGTGACCCTGCTCTCAAGCTGCACCTCAGAGCGGCCGCGATCCAAGCCTTCGAGTTCACCTATGAACTGTCATTCAAGATGATCAAGCGGCATCTCGAACAAGCTTCTGAGAACCCTGCCCAGTTCGACGAGATGAGCTTCAGTACCATAATGCGCGAAGCCTTCCGTCGAGGGTTGGTGCGATCCGAGTTGTCGATCTGGAAGGAGTACCGAAAGCACCGAGGCACCACCAGCCATACATACAACCAAGACAAGGCACAAGTGGTCTTCGAGAGCGTCCCGGGCTTCCTCCAAGAGGCCAGATACCTCCGGAATCAGCTTCAGCGAAGGAACGATTTCCTTGACGTCGCCGATTGACATCCGCGCCGACCAATTGCGCATCGTTCAGGATGTGCTGCGTCGGCATCTGCCGGAGGACGTGAAAGTCTGGGTGTTCGGGAGTCGTGCGAGTTGGATGACGAAGGACTCGTCTGACCTGGATCTCGCTCTAGAGGGAGATGCCATCGAGCCTCGAAGCTTGTTCGTTCTGGAAGCCGCGTTCGAGGAGTCGGATCTCCCCTTCACTGTGGATGTCGTGGACATCAAGCGGATCAGTACACGATTCAGACAGGTTGTGGAACAGCAGCGTGTACGGTTGTCAGGGAGCGACAGTTCATGTTCTACAAATTGGGCCAGCGGCGCGAGTCGGACTTGGCGCGAGGCGACGCTCGACGATGTGGCAGAGTTTCTTTCAGGCGGAACACCCGCCAAGAGCCAGACTGCCTACTGGAACGGTTCGATTCCCTGGGTAACAGCGAAGGACATGAAGTCTTTTCGTCTGAACGACACAGTCGATCACGTTACGGCTGAGGGTCTCGCCAACGGGACGAGGGAGGTCCCGGCCGGTTCAGTCTTCCTCCTCACCAGAGGGTCGGCACTGCTGAAGAAGTTGCCAGTATGCGTTCCGGGCCGGTCGATGGCGTTCAACCAGGATGTCAAGGCGTTGAGGCCGAGGCCAAGTGTCTATCCCGGTTTCTTGCCATACCTTGTACTCGGAAACAAGGAGCGACTTCTGAGTCTTGTGGACCTCACGGGTCATGGTGCGGGTCGCCTGAACAACAATCAGTTGAAGTCTTTTGACGTCCTCTTGCCACCCCTTGCCGAACAACACACCATCGCCGACATCCTGGGCACCTTGGACGACAAGATCGAGTTGAACCGCCGGATGAACGAGACGCTGGAAGCGATGGCTCGGGCGCTGTTCAAGTCCTGGTTCGTCGATTTCGATCCGGTCCGCGCCAAGATGGAGGGCCGAGATACGGGGCTGCCGAAAGAGATCTCCGATTTGTTCCCCGACCGGCTTGTGGATTCCGAGGTGGGCGAGATACCGGAGGGATGGCAGGTGGTTCCGCTTGATGGAATCGCACGGTTCCAGAACGGGCTCGCGCTTCAGAAGTTCCGTCCGGCACAGAACGAAGCTCGATTGCCAGTGGTCAAGATCGCTCAGATGCGGGCGGGGGAAGCGAATAGCGGGGAGTGGGCGAGCGCAGGCATCAAGCCGGACTGCATCATCGACGACGGCGATGTCCTGTTCTCCTGGTCAGGTAGCCTTCTGGTCATGATGTGGTGCGGCGGGCGGGCGGCCTTGAACCAGCATCTGTTCAGGGTGACTTCGGACAGATATCCTAAGTGGTTCTACCTCCACTCGCTTCTGTCCCATCTTCCGGCATTCCGGCAGATCGCGCAGGACAAGGCCACCACGATGGGACATATCAGGCGGCACCATCTCACGGAGGCTCTCTGCGTCAGCCCTCCAGACGGTGTGATCGCGGAACTTTCGGACACGTTTTTGTGCCTACTGGACCGGCAGCTTGCAACCGAGCTGAGCAGTCGCACCCTCGCGACGCTGCGCGACACTCTCCTTCCCAAGCTCATTTCGGGCGAGATCCGCTTAGATTGCTCAACGGATTGGGCGGTGACCGTTGGGTAAGCCACTCGATCTCGCGGGCGTGCTGGCGCGCGACGCTGCCCTGCTGCGGTTGGCACGGGAGAGCGCATCACTCATCCACCCTTCGGACATCAAGGCAGCTGGAAACGAAGTCGAAAAGGCGGTGCGCGATTACTTCAGGCGAATCCTGCCGCAGCCGTACTATGTAACCTCCGGCTACCTCATTGATTCCGAGCATCGGCTGAGTCCGCAATTGGACATCATCGTTTCCGATGGGTCCAATCTCCCATCGCTGTATGCGACACAGGACGGTACCGAGTACGTACCGATAACCTCCGTCTACGCCATAGGGGAAATCAAGTCCACCTACTACAAGTCCAAGGGTTACCTCCAGAAGGCATCGCAGGTCCTGGCCGCGATCGCCGAGATGCAGCGTCCACTGATCAAGAACACTGCGTTTGGGGGAGAGCTTCGGGACGAGACTACCATTCGAGACACGATGCTGGGCAGCACAAATCGGTTTCTGAATCAGTTGTTTTCGTTCCTCTTTTGCGTGGACGCTGGCGACTTCCAGTTTAAAGATGTCGTTGATCACCTCAACGACACGCGTCTGTCGTCATGCCCAAGCGTGACCGTCCTCATGAACCAAGGGGTGCTTCTGCGCGCCAAACGCAGACGGGACGGGCGAGGCATCGCATGGTGCCGTTATCCTACTGAGGCCGCTTCGCCGGATTACGACTGGGTGTTTGCGGAGAGCATGGCACCTGAGGGCGGTTCAAGAGAGGGATCAGGCCTAGCGATGCTTTGCGGGATGCTCATCGAGCACCTGAGGAACTCGCACTTGGAAGCCGCCAGTGCGTACGCGTACACACAGCGTCTGATCGGCTTTCGGAGATCGACTCTCCGGTGGGCCAACCGTTCCCCAAGTTCAGAACCTAAGTGACAGGCTCCACCAGTTTCACCGAGTCGGAGGTCGAAGCCGCCGCGCTTGAATGGCTCGAAGCCGTCGGGTGGAAGGTTGCCCACGGTCCCGACATTGGACCGCACGCGGAAGGCGCGGAACGAACGGACTACCGCGAAGTCATTCTGGAACAACGGCTACTCGCCGCCCTGGACCGGCTGAACCCGACCCTCCCCACCGAAGCCTTGGAAGACGCCCTCCGCAAGCTGGCGCGCCCGGAAGGTTCCACATTGGAAACCCGCAACCGCGCGTTCCACCGCATGCTGGCGGACGGCGTGACGGTCGAATATCCGGCCACTGACGGCAGCCTGCACGGAGCCCAGGTTTCCGCCCTCGACCACGAGAACCCCGCCAACAACGACTGGCTGGCGGTCAATCAGTTCACAGTCGGCAAGGACAACATGCCCAAGTGGCGACCGGATATCGTACTGTTCGTCAACGGTCTCCCCCTTGGACTGATCGAGCTCAAGAACCCGGCGGCCGAGAAAGCCACGGTCTGGACGGCCTGGCAACAGATCCAGACCTACAAGGCTGAAATCCCGGACCTGTTCACCTTCAATGCAGCACTCATCGCTTCGGACGGAGTAGCCGCCCGCTTGGGAACGCTCACCGCCGGGCGGGAGTGGTTCAAGCCGTGGCGCACGATCGGAGGCGAGACACTGGCCGACCCGCACCTGCCCCAGTTGCAGGTGATGCTTGAGGGAATGTGCGAGCGACACCGATTCTTGACGTTGGTCCGGGACTTCATCGTGTTCGAGGACGACGGAAGCGGGAAGCTGGCCAAGAAGATGGCCGGATACCATCAGTTCCATGCCGTCGGAACGGCAGTTGCCGAGACGCTGCGAGCGACGCGAATGCAACGAGCAGCACTCGACTACGAGGATACCCGTCTCGGTGAGTCTGCCGGCATCTCGGGCGGTGATCCCGGCGACCGGCGGATTGGCGTCGTCTGGCACACCCAGGGCTCGGGCAAGAGTCTGACCATGGCTTTCTACGCCGGACGGATCATCCGCGAGCAGGCGATGGAGAACCCGACGGTCGTCGTATTGACGGACCGCAACGACCTGGACGACCAACTGTTCGGCACGTTCTCCCGTTGCCAGGACCTGCTCCGACAGCCCCCGACTCAGGCCCGCAGCCGTGCCGACCTGCGCGCCAAGCTGACGGTCGAGTCGGGAGGGGTGGTGTTCACCACGATCCAGAAGTTCTTTCCGGAAGAGAAGGGCGACCGGCATCCGGTGTTGTCGAAGCGCCGGAACATCGTGGTGATCGCCGACGAGGCGCACCGCAGCCAGTACGACTTCATCGACGGCTTCGCCCGTCACATGCGCGACGCGCTCCCAAACGCTTCGTTCATCGGCTTCACCGGAACGCCGATCGAGTTGGAGGATGCCAACACGCGCGCCGTGTTCGGCGACTACATCAGCATCTACGATATCGAGCGATCTGTCGAAGACTGTGCAACGGTGCCGATCCACTATGAGAGCCGGCTGGCGAAGCTGACGCTGGACGAGTCGGAGCGGCCGAAGATCGATCCCGACTTCGAGGAGGTGACCGAGGGTGAGGAAGTCGAGCGCAAGGAGAAGCTGAAGACCAAGTGGGCGCAGCTCGAAGCCGTGGCCGGGGCCGCAACCCGGCTCCGGCTCATCGCCCAGGACATCGTGGCGCACTTCGAGCAGCGCATCGAGGTCATGGAGGGCAAGGCGATGATCGTCTGCATGAGCCGTCGCATTTGTACCGACCTCTACCGCGAGCTGACGCGCCTGCGTCCGGACTGGCATCACGACGAGGACGACAGGGGGCAGATCAAGGTCGTGATGACGGGAGACGCATCCGATCCACCCGGCTGGCAGCAGCACATCCGCAACAAGTCGCGCCGTGAGAGGCTGGCGAAACGGTTCCGTGATCCCGGAGATCCGCTCCGGGTCGTCCTTGTGCGGGACATGTGGCTGACCGGCTTCGACGCGCCGAGCCTGCACACCATGTACATCGACAAGCCGATGCGAGCCCACGGGCTGATGCAGGCGATAGCACGGGTGAACCGGGTCTTCCGGGACAAGCCGGGCGGCCTGATCGTGGACTACCTTGGGCTCGCGCATGAGCTCAAACGGGCGCTTGCCACCTACACCGAGAGTGGGGGCAAGGGAAAGACCACGGTGGATCAGTCCGAAGCGGTGGCGGTGATGCTGGAGAAGTATGAGGTGTGCTGCGGCCTGTTTTACGGCTTCGACTATTCCGGGTGGATCGACGGCACGCCGACGGCACGCGTGAGTCTGCTGCCGGGGGCGCAGGAACACATTCTCGCGCAGGATAAAGGCAAGAAACGCTACCTGTGGGCCGTGCGCGAACTCTCGAAAGCCTTCGCGCTCGCCGTGCCCCACGAAGAGGCGATCCGGATCCGCGACGACGTGGCGTTCTTCCAGGCGGTTCGGTCGAGGCTGGCCAAGCGTGCCAGCGAGGAGGCGCATCCCGAGGAAGAGCTGGACTACGCCATTCGCCAGATTGTCTCACGAGCCGTGGCCTCGGAAAACGTCGTCGATATCTTCACCGCAGCCGGCCTGGAGAAGCCCGACATCTCGATCTTGTCCGAGGAGTTCCTGGCCGAAGTGCGGGGAATGAAACACCGCAACCTCGCGGTCGAGCTGCTGCAAAAGCTTCTCAAGGGGGAACTGGCCATCCACAGGCGAAAGAATGTCATCCAGGCGAGATCCTTTGCCGAGATGCTCGAACAGACGGTCCGCCGCTACGGAAACCGGGCCGTCGAGGCGGCGCAGGTCATCGAGGAACTGATTCAACTGGCCCGCGACCTGCGGGAAGCGAATGCTCGTGGCGAGGCGTTGGGTCTCAACGAGGACGAGATGGCCTTCTACGATGCGCTTGAGACGAACGACAGCGCCGTGCGGGTGCTCGGCGACGAGATGCTCCGTGAGATCGCCCGCGAGTTGGTCGAGACCGTGCGGAACAACATCAGGATCGACTGGACGCTACGCGAGAACGTCCGTGCCAACCTGCGCCGGTTGGTCAAGCGCATCCTGCGCAAGTACGACTACCCGCCCGATAAGCAGGAGAAGGCGACCCGGACCGTGCTCGAACAAGCTGAGGTATTGTCCGCCGGCTGGGCGGTCTGATCCGGCCCGACGGCTCAGTGCGCCACTATCGGTGCCAATCAACTACACTCCCAAGGAACGGTAGCGCCTGAAATCTGGGCAGGCCCAAGGGATGAAGGAACAGCTCGTCAACATATTCGTGTACGGGGACGAAACGCACGTCCAGGCCATCGGTTGGCGCGTGTATGAGAAAGCCGGGCCCTACAAAGAATTGGTGGAATTCCTGCAGTCGAGAGTGCAGCCCGACCATCGGGTCGCACGACGCGAAGATCTGAAGAAACCGATTCTGAGGCGTGAATTTGAGGCCATGAATCGTCTGTATCCGTTCGCCAGCGAACTCGTTGGGACTGGCGTTGTTGATGAGAACTCCATCTATTGCGTCACACATATCGTGAGCGGTGAGGTCCGCTTGGACGAGACACTCAATGTATCGGGTGGTGGAGCGGTGCCCGACTACCTCAGAATCTACTCCACAGAAGAAGGCTTCGATTTTTCGCGGCTAATCCAAGACGATTACTTCGAAGCGATCCACCTGCTGTGGAATAACCGCAAGTACTTATCATGTTTGAAGTTGGTGTTCTCCGCGATTGACACCTTGGGGTACGTCGAATACGGCCCGGGCGGTGGCAACTGTTTTGCAAAGTGGCTGGACAACTACTGTGACCTCGGAAAGATTGGGGTAACGTCGGATGAACTGTGGGAACTCAGAAATTCGCTGATCCATATGACGAACCTCGACTCGAGAAAAGTGCGTTCGGGAATGACACACAGACTCCTACCCCGGATCATACACCCCGATCGTGATGTTGCGCCGTTCGTCGATGGGATGAAGGTGCTCCACGTCGCCAGATTCGTCATCATCGTACTGTCGGAGGGGATCGAGAATTGGCTACGCTCGTACAACCAAGATCCAACGAAATTCGGTGAGTTCGTCGAACGCTACGACACCATCGTTTCGGAGGCGCGATTTCGGCGGATTCAGGACTAGTGCAGAGATGATCTTGTACTGGCGGCAGGATGGGAACATTTCGGGCTTGGACACACAGCAATGCCTGCATTGCGACCATACTGCTAACGATTTCCTTCATCAACTTCGATATGGCAGAGTCGTCTGCCTGATGACACACATAGAATGCTTCCCACTGCATACATCGAAACCTCGGTCATCAGTTACTTGACAGCGTTGCCTTCCCGGGATGTTGTGATCGCGGCGTATCAGCAAGTGACTCGCGAGTGGTGGCGCACTGCTCGAAACAGATTCGAGCTCGTCGCATCGGAGCTCGTCCTCCAAGAAGCTGCCGCTGGTGACTCGGCCGCCGCTCGTGCCCGCTTAGCGGAACTCGAGGCGGTGACACTCCTTGAGGCAACCGATGATGCAGCGAAACTCACGCGGAGGTTTCTCGATTTGGGAGCGGTACCGAGCAAGGCTGCCGAAGATGCTGCCCACATCGCCATTGCTGTTACGAACGGCGCCGATTATCTGGTAACGTGGAATTTTCGGCACATCGCCAACGCGGTGCTACGATCTCGGATCGAACATGTATGTCGACAGGCTAGGTATGAACCACCGGTTATTTGCACGCCCAATGAATTGATGGAGCTTGATCATGCAGATGCCACAAGCTGATCCGATCATCGCTGAAGTCCGGTCTGTGCGGGACAAACATGCCGCGCGGTTCGGTTACAATGTTGAAGCGATTTTTAAGGACATTCAGGTCCAGCAAGCAACTTCCGGCCGCAAATACGTTCGCCGGCCGCCGAAGCCATCCCGGTTAGAGATTGCATCTAGTGCCTGAGGGGACCATGCTCTCCGACCCCGACCTTGAGCAGATCGTCCTCGATCTGATAGGGCGCGGCAGCGAAGGCGTCTACTGGGACTTCAAGCTCAAACACCACCGCAATGCAGGAGACCTACTCCACGACGTGCTCTGTCTCGCGAACACGGAGCACGATGGTCCCCGCTTCCTTGTCTTTGGTGTGGAGAACGGAGGTGTGTCGGTGCAGACGATCCAGGACGACGATAGGCGCCGGAGCCAAGCTGACATCGCCGGCCTGTTCCGCGACAATGCAGGGAAGTTCTTCCAGTCGAGATTTCCGACATTCCACCTCCGCACGATAGAGATAGCCAGCAAGCAGGTGGACGTGCTGATCATCGAGGACGAGCCGAAGAAGCCGTACTACCTTGTCGAGAAGATCAAGAATGTCCGCGCGCATCACATCTACACGCGCGTCTGCGACACGAACACGCCAGTCGACCGTGTCGCCCATCCCCACGAGATTGAACGGATGTGGCGGCAGCGGTTCGGCCTGGACGCGTCCGCGCTGGAGAGAGCCAAGCGATGTCTCGCCGAACCGGCGGCCTGGACCCTGCGTGAAGAGGATGGATTCGTCTGCTGCCACCACGACATCTTTCCCGAATTCACGCTGAATGCAGCGAGCGCGGACGAGGACCACATGGACAGTTCCCAAGAGTGGACACGGGGCGAGATCCGGATCGACGATGCGATGGTGCAAATCCACGCGTTGGCGATGCTGGACCCCTCACTACCCACTGACCTCCTCCGAGCGCACCACGCTGAGGGCCTATGCCTACCCCTTGGTCCCGTCGTGTCAGGCCACCAGGGGCCGTCTACGACGATCTCATTTCGCGAATCGGGACAAGATTGGCCAGGACCCCCAGGTCAAGGATTATTTGGGAATCATCAATTCATGGTGGTGAAAATCAGCCGTCACCCAACTAATTAACAGGCTCCCGTTATCCTGCAGCTCAATCCTCGCTCCTCCAAACGGTTGGCGACCTGACTCGACTTCTGCTTGCATAGCTTTCGAGATCTGTTTCGCACGAACGACGAAGGTGGCCAACATGCGTTCCATCTCTTTTGGGTCACCTGGCCCGATAGATAGCACGGTACCGTCGTCCTCGTCTGGAATGTTGAGACCAACAAGAAGTGTGACGTTGCCGCCCACGCTGTTCGCAGCTTTCTCTAATGTTCTCACCGTGTGGATCAGTGGCCGCACCTGATCGTTGCTGAAACGAGAGGCCAACCGACCCCATGTCGCGTCGGCGGCCCGTTTGGCCAGTGTCGAGAGATAAACACCCGCCGCTGCCGTGAGTGGAAGCCAAGCCGGGACATCACCCAGCAACCGGAGAATGATCGGCGGCTCTGCCGACTTGAGGAACAGGATCGTCGGCTTCTTGACTCTCAGGTATTTGCCAAGCTCCGAGCGGATCGTTTCAGCATCGAATTCTCGGGTCAGCATTAGATCGAGTTCAGACATCGCCGCTAGACTCATTCGGGTTTTTCCATCCGTTTCCAAGTTTCGACTCCCAGTCTAACGATTCGGTCAAGATAAGGAGTTTACAGCTACACGAAGGATGCCCCGGCGATGGAGGCTGCTCCCTGTGTGGAGTTCCCGCGTGCTGTAGGATCGTTTTCAGCCGGGAGCGGTTCCCGGCGGACCTGACAGTGGAGAAGGGGGGAGGGGCGGATTCGCGTTCCTCCCGCTTCTCTCGAGGCCCTTCCCCCCAGCCCCGGATAACCCCCTTTATCTGCGACTGGGAGAATCCCTCCGGCTCCGATGAGATCCACTTACCGGAGGGGCCGGGGCACTCCGCCGCCGGAGAGATCCCGTCTGCGAGTCGCGGTCCGATCCGCGACAAATCCATCGCCGTAGACGGACTCTGTTGGCTTGAAGAGGCAACACGAAGGGTACGCCTAGTACCCCATAACATGTAATTGTTCGTATATTATAGTAGGAGGCTGGAGAACT
>JAPPLB010000081.1 GCA_028819575.1 Bryobacterales bacterium
TTTCCTCCGCCCGGCTTGCGCCTCGTCCTGACGGCCCTCTCACGCACTTCGCCTCACCGCGTGGTGAGAAAGGCAGGCTAACGCAACAGGCCAGGAAACCGTCCGTCTCGGAGGACAGAAGGCCGGCGCCTCCCGGCGGTCCGTATCTTCAGGCGCCGGGAAACTGGTTGGCGCGGCCGGCGTTTCCTCGAGCCGGGAACAGCCGGAGGTTGTTCCAGTCGAAGCCGCTGGGGGAAACGAAGGTGCGGTCGATGGAGACGTCGTTCGCGATGTACTTGATCGTGATTCCGCAGCGCCGGCGAGCGGAGGTGTTGGGACTCGAGCCGTGCAGGATGAATGGGTCGTGGACGGAGTATTCTCCGGCGCGAAGCTCGACATGCGCCGGATTTGCGACATCCTCCTCGCGCAACAACAGCGGCAGCGTAGTTCCTCCATCCAGGTTGACCCGATGCCGGTAGACCACTCTCTCGCGATGGGAGCCGGGAACGACACACATGCACCCGTTTTCGCGGTCCGAGTCGTCGACCGCGAGCCAGAGAGTGAACGTCGCCATCGGATCGATGGGAAAGAACGGCACGTCCTGATGCCAATCGACCGCAAGGCCGTCCTCGGGACGCTTGCTGATGATGTAGACCGTGAAGAGGGAGACGTCGGGTCCCAGAATCTGCTCCGCCACATCGACCAAAGGGTCGCTGAGCAGCAACTCCAACAGGTAGCGGTTCCTGTAATGGAGCGATGGCATGTTTTCCGGCCGCTGCCCCGGCGGCAACTCGGAGATCATCGTGTCGATCTCGGCTCTCAATCGCTCCAACTGCCGGTCGTCGAGGATTCGGCCGCCCGCAGCGTATCCTTCGCTGCGATACTGCTCGAGCTGTCGGTTCGTCAGCGGCATGGGTATGGCAGGCCGTGGTACTCGTGCGCCGTTACGTTCTATCGAGGCGGTTCACCCGCTCTTGACTCTTCCCTTCATTGTGCCCGTGCCCGACCGCCCGAATCCATTGCCGTTATAGAACATCAAGTACTCGGCGCCTTCCTTGAGCACCCAAGCGTACTCGATCATCTCCGAGTCCCAGCCGGACTCCGACGGTTCGAGGTCGATGGGCTTGCGTACCCAGTGCCGCCCGTCGGCTGACTCGGCATAGCCGATACGGTACGAGAAACGGTGGCCGCGCCGGGAAAACCACATGCGATAGCCGCCTGCCTCCTTGATCACCATGGGACGGGCGACGCAGCATTCCGCGCCTTCCAGGTCGAGGATGATATTGTCTTCCGGCTTGGTCCAGTGGATGCCGTCCTCCGACTCGGCGTATCGGATGTGGTAGTTCGGCTGCAGGCGGCCGTCGGTGGTGCTCCAGGGCCGAATCGAGGTGTACCAAAGCCGCCAGTGGCCGACGTCCTCGCGCATCACGAAGACCGTGCCCGTACCGAAAGGGTCGCGGTCGTCGAGCGGCAGGAAACTCGCTTCCGACCAGCGCTTCCAGGTGTTGCCGTTGTCCCGGCTGATCGCGAGGCCGGCGTTGTTCTGGAAGATGCGGGCATCACGCGGACCCCAACCCACGTAGTACATGTACAGGACGGAGTCCGTGACCCTCACGACCAGGGGCATGCAGAGACCGAGGTAGTCGAACGTGCCGACCCTGCCGGCCCTCAGAACCGGGTTGTCCGGGTTCTCGTGGATGACTTCCAGGTCGCGCGACAGGTCCAGCCACCCAATCTGGAAGCCGGACCCGGGTTCTTTCCCGGTGAGGAACATGCGGTACGTATCGTTCTCCCACGGCAGAACGCTCACCATCCCGCAGTGTTGCGAGCGCCAAAGCGGCGCGTTCTCGGTGCTCAGGAAACGGCCCTGCCTGGTCCAGACGATCTCGCCCAGCCGGGTCTCCGCGCCGCCGGGAGAGGCTGATGAGCAAGCGGAAAGCAGACCCGCCATGCTCGACGGCGGAAGGCAAGCACCGACGATGCCTGAAACGCCGGCCTTCCGAAGGAATTTCCGGCGGCCGATGTGATCACTCATGACGCCCTCCCCCTCCCCGCGATTGCCGAAGGCCCTCGTGCCCGTTGCCGGACGTCAGATCATGACGCGGACAGCATGATCTCGGGCCTCTTGAAATGGGCGCGGTCGAGCGTGTCGGTCTCACAGGTGACCTTCGCCGTCACCCAATGAGCCGCCGCTCCACGGCGCCAACGATCGGATTCGTTCCGATGAGACGTGTGCAGGGTCTGCGAATGGTGGCAAACCACTCCACCCTTCCGCACGATCGCCGGCGATTCCTTGCCGAGGTCGATGAGTTCCGCCGGGGGCACGAGATTGTGAGGCTCGCCGGGGATCGGGTCATGGGGGAGAATCCCGCCGCGGTGCGAGCCGTCGATATAACGCAGGCAGCCGTTCGACAGAGAGACATCGTCCAGCGCCACCCAGGTCGTGACCACGTGATCCGCCGGGTGGCAGCGGAAATAAAAATTGTCCTGGTGATACGGCTTGTTGGAACCGTAGCGCGGGGGTTTCAGGAACGTCTGATCGCCGAACAGGAGGGGTTCTTCGCCCAGCAGCATCCGGACGATCCGCAACAGTCTTGGATCGACGAAGAACTCCCGGAAGACGGGGTCTTTGATGAACAGGTCCTTCAGCTTGCGGGGAGTGACGACACGGCCGTCCTCGGAAATATCGACGAATTCCTTGTCCCTGAGGCCGGCCTGCTCGCGCTCGGCGATCCGTACCGCGGCATCGGCGACACGGTCCGCCTCATCCGGCCGGAAGACGCCTTCGATGACCACCCAGCCCTTTTGCCAATAGTGATCGTGATGCTTCCGCTCCAGCTTCACGGCGCTCTCCGGGTCGAGCCCGCCGGACAGGGCGCCCTCTGTTCCGCAAGGCTCGATCTTTCCCGAGGCAGTCTAGCAAACCAACGAACCGGGCGCTTCACTCCTCGTGCAAAAGCCCTCCGGCTTTCAGCGTCCCCCAGAACGCATAGTCGGCATGGTGCACGATCGTATTCTCGAAGCTCCGCACCACCAGCTCGCCCTCGCCCGAATGCGCCGCGGCCATGTGCGCCACCTCTTCGGGAAGGCCTACGCTCAGGCAGATGTGCACGCCGTAGGCCGGATGCCGGATCGACGGCCACCCGGCCGCTCGCGGCGCCCCTTTCCAGCGCGCCTGATTCTCCGGATCGAACTCCCACGGCTTGCCCACATCGTGGCACAAGGCCCCAGCAATCAACAGGTCGCGGTTGACCTTCAAGTCCGGGAACATCGCGGTCATCTCATCGGCAATCGCCATCGCGAGCCGCGTCACTCCCCGAATGTGGTCCGCCTGCGTGCCCACCTTGAGCGGGGGCGTATCGGGGTTGCCCGACGGCCGAATCTCGGCAATCGCTCCGAAGCTGCTACGGCCCAGCGCCGTGGCCCAGGCCTCGACGACCTTTTCCCGCAGTCCCGAGTCGGCTATCTGATCCACTTCCGGGAGTTCCTCCCGAACATTCGTGCGTAAAGCGTCGCTCACGGACATGACTCCTCCTCCGAAGAAAACAAGGCGAGGGAAACCGTTGCCTCCGGCGGGCCAACGACCCGGCTTTCAGTCGCCGGCCGCGATGTCGCCGTGAGGCTTCCCCTGGCTGATTTCCTCATAAATCATGTGGACTTGTCCAGGGAAGAGATGCCCGACCCACTCGTCCAGGCCCTCAGGCAGGCGAAGGGACGCCGCCATGGGAACGCCTTGGTCGAACTGGACCAGATCGACCAACGTCTTGCCCCGCAGCACTTCCACTTCGACGGCTTGATAGATCGCCTCCAGGAACTGGATCTGCCCGTCCAGCAGAGCGGCATCGGCCGGGGGGCCGTGGCCGGGAAGGATGGTTTCCACGTCGAGACTCCGGGCCGCCCGGAGGACCTTCGGCCAGTTCCCGATGTTCGCATCGAGCATGTAATTGAAAGGGCCGTTGACGACGGCATCCCCCGTGCACAGGATCTTCTCCCGCGGCAGGTAGACAAAGCCGTCCCCTCGGGTGTGCCCCCAGCCGAAGTGGTGGAACTCCACGCGGCGGGTCCCGTCGCTGAGCACGTGGGGGCTTTCGCTGAACGTTTCGAGCGGCGGCTCGGCGGACGCGAGATTCAATTCCCGGACATCCTCTCGGGCTGCGGCGGTCTCGAGCCAGCGGCGCGGCTCGACGCGCCGCATCGCGTCGACGACGCCCTGGTGCGCCAAGGTAGTCGCACCGTTTCTCGTCCAGATGGGATTGCCGTAGGCGTGGTCGGCGTGGTGGTGCGTGTCGAAGACATAGCGCACCGGCTTGGCGGAGATCTTCCGGGCGTCGGCCAGAGCCAGCTTCGCGCCGCTCGGGAAGTTCGCATCCACCACGATGAGGTAGTCTTCCATCTCGATAAAGACGTTGTTGCAGTGCCCGGAGTCCTTCATCTCGTTGGACTTGGCCTGCGCGGGCTGCTCGCCTTCCCGGAACCAGACTCCCGGAGAGATGCGTTGCACCGTTCCCGGCTGCGCCTCGACGCGCGGAGCCGGCCCGAGGCTCAGCAGAACCAGCGACACGAAGGCCGCCAGCAGCCATAGTCGAAGAAGCTTCACCGGCATCTGTCTACGGACCCGCCTGAAGCACTGGCTCGTTGTCCACAGTCCTCTTGCAAGCTGGAAGGCGGCAACGGCCCGGCGGCCATTCTTCTTTCAGCATGCTGAACAGAGTTGCCTGATACAGGAAAAGAGGTTGACACGCGCGATCTCGCCATGGTACAGGTTGCGCGACGTCCTTCGCAGGGGTAACCATCGAGTCTGCCGCCGGAAGGAGTACGACAGTTTCGACGACAGACTGATAACGACACATCTGCGATCGACGGAGACCACACCCAACGGGGGAAAAAATGAGGTTTCGTTTCGCCGCATGTGTTTTGCTTACGCTGTTCGTTCTGTCCCCGCTCTACGGACAGACGTCGACCGCAACGATCGTCGGCACGGTGACCGACCAGACCGGCGCGGTCATCCCCGGCGCGGAGATCACCGCGACCCACGTGGACACCGGCAGGGTCCGCGTCACCGCAACCAATGAGCGGGGGGACTACACCCTCACCAACGTCGCCATCGGCCGTTACAACGTCGCCGCCCTACTGGAGGGCTTCAGCAGGCAGGAAGTGAGCGACATCGTCCTCCAGCTTGACCAGACGGCGCGCGTCAATCTTGAACTGAGGCCGGGCGAGGTCACGGAAATCGTGACGGTCGAGGGCACGGCGCCCGTGCTCGCCTCCGACACGTCGGACGTCGGGGGCGTGATCGAAAACACGCAGATTGTCGAGCTCCCGCTCAACAAGCGCGAGTTTCTGCAATTGGCCTTGCTGCAGCCCGGCGTCGTTCCACCCATGCCGGGGACCTTTCTCGAACGGAATCAGGGGCAGTTCACGTCGGTGGCGGCCATGGGCACCCGCCAGGAGTACCAGCAGGTTTCCCTGCACGGCATCACCAACATGGACCCGCAGAACAACAACCTCGCCGTACGGCCGAACGTAGAGGCCGTTCAGGAGTTCAAGATCCAGACCAGCAACTACTCGGCCGAGCTCCCCACCAAGGGCGGCGTCGTGGTGAACCTGGTGATCAAGTCGGGCACGAACAAGCTTCACAGCACCATCTATGAGTTCTTCCGGAACTCCTCGCTCGACGGCCGGAACTTCTTCTCGATCTTGCCGCACAGCCCGCCGTATCGGCAGAACCAGTTCGGAGGAACCGTGGGCGGGCCGATCGTCAAGAACAAGACCTTCGGCTTTTTCGCCTTTGAGGGGCTGCGAACGCGGGAAGCTCGAACGGCCGTCAACATCGTGCCGGACGACGAGCAGCGCAACGGGGTTTTCGACCCCGGCAAGTTCGGCATCATCCACGACCCGCTCACCTTCAACCCGGAGACCCGCGAGCGGATGCCTTTCCCCAACAACACGATCCCGAGAGACCGCATTCATCCGGTCTCAGCGGACATCATGACGTTCGTGGATCCCGTCAACAACCCCGCCGACCCCGCGCGCAATCTGGTCACCAATGCGAGCGCCATGGATGACATCAATCAATACAACGGGCGATTCGATCATCTGTTCAGCGAGAACGACACCCTGATGTTCAGCTACAACATCACCGACCGCAAAAGCGCTTTCCCCTCGGTCGGCGGCGTATCCGGCGTAGGGACGGGCACCGGAGGTTTCCAAGACGTCGGGGGCGCGCGGTTCGATGACCGCTCCCAGCACATGAGCTTCGCCTACACGCACATCTTTTCTCCCAACGTGCTGAACGAGATTCGCGGCGGGTTCGTGCGCTACCAGCACAACGAGATCGGGCGCAACCAGGGGACCCTGTTCGAGGCGGAGCGGTGGGGCATTCCGGGCTCGGAAAACCGGGAGAGGTTCGCCGCCTGGCCGACCCTGAGCGTTACCGGATACAACTTCCCCTCCGAAGGCCGAACCAGCATCTACTGGAATTCGGTCTACCAGTTGGCCAACTCGTTCACCTGGAACAAGGGCAACCACAGCATGAAAATGGGGTGGAGCGGGCAGTTGATCAACGGCTTTCTCCAGTTCTGCTTCTGCCCGGGGTCTTACGGCGCCAGCGGTCAATACACCGGGCTGAGCCAGGCGGCCGGCCCGGGAGACGCTTTCGCGCAATTCCTGTTGGGCGACCTGAACCGAGTGAGCAAATGGGAAGTATTTGACTCGAACTATCTCTATGGACAGCAGCACGGCATCTACTTCCAGGATGACTGGAAGATCACTCCGAAACTCACGTTGAACCTCGGGATGCGGTATGACTACGCGCAGCCGTTGAAGGACAAGCAGGACCGTGTCGCCAGTTGGGACCCGGCTACCGGGGAGGTCATTTACCCCGACAACGCGCCACTGGTGATCAAGGATCCGAACACCGGAGCGACTTCGCCTTTCCATCCTCCTTTCCCTTATCGCACCACGCCCAATCGCGGGCTCTACCAGGCGGACAAGATGAATCTTGCGCCGCGATTCGGTTACGCCTATCAGATCAGCAACAAGACCGTCAGCCGAGGCGCGTTCGGCATCTTCAACGGGATGAATCCGACGCGTCATGAAAGCCTTTCGAGCTTCAGCTCGCCGTTTCTGTTCTTCCCCAGCCAGGGTCCCAACATCGATCCGGAAATCCCGACGATCAATTGGGACGTCGGATTCACCGGCGCCGCCCGGAGCATCTCGACCACGTTGTGGAAGGCAAGGCCGCTGTTCGGACTGAAGAACCCCTACATCATGATGTGGAACCAGGGCTTCCAGCACACCCTGAAAGATGACCTGCTGCTGGACGTGGCCTACGTCGGGTCGGCAGGCCGGCAGCAGACGGTGTTCTACGGGGAAAACATCTGTCCCCCCGGCCCGGGCAATTGTCAGCAGCGCCGGCCTTACAACAAGGTGGGCCTGGTGCGCTCGTTCTACACGGGCGGCAACTCTTCCTATCACTCCTTGCAGACGAGACTGGAGAAGCGGTTCTCCGAGGGTGTGGGTTTTGCGTTGTCCTACACGGTCAGCAAGTCGATTGACCACGCTTCCACCGACGTCGGGTCGCAAGGCGACGGATCAGGCGCGGAGAACCCGTTTGACGTCCACGGATCGCAACGGGGGGTTTCGGCTTTCGATATTCCTCAGCGGCTCGTCTTCAACTATGTTTGGGAGCTTCCCTGGGGGCCGGGACACGGCAGGTTCGAGACCGGGCCTGCGAGCTATATCCTGGGCGGTTGGCAGCTCACGGGCATCATTGCGCTCCAGAGCGGCTACCCGTTCACGGTGAGCCATGGGAGCCGTACGAACGGCGCCGGAGGCGGCCGCCCCGATCGGACTTGCGACGGCAGGCTCTCGAACCCGAGCTTGAATCGATGGTTCGACACCGACTGCTTTGCACTGCCGGGGCTGTTCCAGTGGGGGGACGCCGGGAGGAACATCGTCCGAGCCGACGGAAACGTGAGCATCGACGTCGGCCTCTACAAGAACTTCATGCTGACCGAGGAACTCAGGCTGCAGTTCCGGGCCGAAGCCTTCAATCTGCCCAACCATGCGAATTTCAGCATCCCGAACCGCAACATGCGCTCGGGCGGGCGCGGCGTGGTCACTCAGGCTTTCGAACCGCGCCGCATTCAATTCTCGCTCAAGCTGAGTTTCTGAGCGGACAGGGAAACGCTGGAGACGATTGCAGCACAGACGGATCCGGGAGCGGCAAGCGGCGGCCCGAGCGGCGGCGGCTCCGGCCCGGACCCGTTGTTGTTTCCTCGTTGTTTCTTCGGAGAATCGTACAAGACCCGGGCGGGATGAATCAGCCGAAACAAGCATGACATCTCGCAGGGTATTTCTGTGGACCGCTGCGGCCATGGCCTCGGCCGCGGTCTCGGCTCCAGGACCGCTCCACGCCTCGACCCACGCCGCTGCGGGCGCGAAACGCGGGCGCCGCGTCCTGTTCCAACCGACTCCGGAGCAGTTACGGCAAGGCGTCTTCGAGGGCGCCGAAGTCAACGCCGCTCGCGACGGCATCACGCTGGCGAAGGGACCCGGCGGTTCCCATCGGCCGGCCGGCTCGTTCCTTTCGCAACCCATCGAAGTCAAGGGCATGCCTTCGCTGCGCCTGAGCTGGCGGGAGCGCTGGACGACTCCCCTCGCTTGGGAGAAGCACCCCCGGAATCCGATTCTCGGTCCGCCGCCGCCCGGCAACTGGGATGCCGGCAGCCTCACCACGCCCAGCCTCCTGCGGGCCGGTGATGAGTTCCGCCTGTACTACGGCTCGCGTCCGAAGGGATCGAAAACCGCCGTCGGGATGGCCGCCGCGCCTCTGTCCGATCCGCACCGCTGGAAGAAACATCCCAAGCCCGTCCTGACGGCCGGAGCGCCGGGAGCGTTTGACGAAAACGGCGTCATCGGCCCGGAAGTGGTCCCCGTCACCGACACGCACTGGCGCATGTACTATGTGGGCTATCATCCGACGGCAAAGCAGGGCCGCATGCCGGTTCATCAGATCGGCCTCGCCGAGAGCGATGACGGGGGTCTGACGTGGCGGCGCGTCTCGAACGAAGCGGTGGTCCCGCACGGCCCCGCGGGCAGTTACGACGCTTTCTCGGCTAGCTCGTGCAGTGTTCTGCGTGTCGGCAAGCAATGGATGATGTGGTACGGAGGCATCGCGCAGGTTCCTTACCTGGCAAGCGTCTGTCTGGCGACGTCGGAAGACGGACACGCGTGGAAGAAGTTCGAGCGCAATCCGGTGCTGTCGTTCAATCCCTACCTGGAGGCCGAAGCTTTCCTGGCGGCCGCGCCCCACGTCCTTCATGAAGACGGCCTCTTCAAGATGTGGTACAGCGCAAAGGGGTACGGGGAAGGCCGGAAGGCGGGGGACTACCGGATCTGCTACGCCGAATCGCGAGACGGCATCTTGTGGGACCGCTTCCCCAAGAACCCGGTGGTCGGCCCTTCGGCCGCCGGGTGGGACAGCCAGATGGCGGAGTATCCGGAAGTGCTGCACGTAGACAGCGAGCATCACATGTGGTACTGCGGAGACGGCTACGGGTCGCTCGGTTATGCCAAGGGACGCCCCTTGGCGCGGGTTCGTATCCAGACCCGGGCCGGCAACACGAAAACCCCCGATGCCTCCTGGAGCGGCTGGTCCGATCCCCACCCGGACCCCACGGGTTCGGAGGTGACACACGGGACGGCCGCTTTTCTCCAGATTCGAGCGAGACTGGAAACCGAAGATCGTGATTTCTCGCCCGCCGTGCAGGACATTTCACTAACGACGGCTTGAGGAGGTCCACATTGATACGACGCAACATCCGTTCCCTTGCTTGCCTGCTGGTCCTGTCACTCTGTGGGGCCTGCACCCCGGCCGAAGAGGCATCGGAGGGCGCGGAGGAAGAAAAGAAACGGCTGCAACCCTGGGCGAAACAAGGCCGGATTCTCGCTCCGGGGTTCGCCGGTCCTCTCTCCAGCAACCGGCTTTCCGCCCCGTCGGTCGTGAAGTTGAAGGACGGCCGGCTGCGGCTGTACTTCTGGACAGGCGACAAGGAGGGTTACCACTATCTCTTCGCGGCCGAGGCGTCCCCGGAAAACCCTCACGATTGGGAACTGCTGAGTGAAGAGCCTCTTCTCCGCCCTTCCCCGACCGGCAACCTCAGTGACAGAGGTCCCAGCTTCCCCTGGGTGCTGCCGCGGCAAGAGGGCGGCTGGCTGATGTATTACGCGGTGTGGGGCTCCTGGGCGCCTCCCGGCGAGTTGTCGAACCGCACTTCTCTGGCGATCAGCCGCGACGAGGGAGTGACGTGGGAAACCATCAACGAGCCGCTTCTGCCCCTGGGAGAACCCGGTTCCTACGACGCCGGTTTGACCGGCTCGGTGTGCGTGCTGCAAACGGGTCCGGAGAAGTATGAGATGTGGTACACCGCGGGGGAGCGCTACGAGATCTTCAACGAACGCAATCGCGGCATCGTCCACATCGGCCATGCCGTGTCGCAAGACGGCATCGAATGGGTGAAGGACCCCGAGCCCGCCTTGCGCGCCCGCCAGGAACAGGTGGAAGGCTATGAGGCGGTCGTCTCCAAACCCTCCGTGCTCATCATCGACGGCGTCTACCACATGTGGTTCAGCGTGTTCATGATGGACGGACACGGTTACCGGCTGCGATACGCCCGGTCGCAGGACGGCGTGCATTGGAAACCCTATTTCGACGAAGTGCTGTTCCCGCACAGCCCGGGCGAGTTCGATTCGGAGAATCAATCCTATTCCAACGTGATCGAGGTAGGGGACGAGCTTTGGATGTTCTACGTCGGCAACCGCTTCGGCGCTACCGGCATCGGGCTCGCTACCATGAAAACCGCCGCGCTGTAGCCGCGGCCCCCACGTTATGAACAAACGGATCGGGCTCGCTCTGTTGCTCACGCTGGCGTGCGCGGCCGGCGGCCAGTCGTTGCCCTCGCAACCCCTTCCCGGACAGGCGCAACCACTTGCTGACGGCGACGAAGCCGCCGCGTTGGAAGCGCTGCGGGCAGCGCCCGATCAAGTCGAGCCCTACATCCGTCTGGCCGCCATCAATGACAGGCGTGGCAAGCTGCACATCTCTCGAAACTACCTGCTGCGGGCGCTCGAGCTGGCGCCCGGGCACAGCGGCGTACATCATCTGCTCAGCGTCAACTATGCGCGTATCGAAGACTGGGAAAAAGCCTTCGTTCATATGGAAACCGCGCTGAAGAGCGAACCGCGTAATGCCGCGATGCGCTACAACGCAGGGAATTTATTCCATAACACCGGCAAGTTCCCGGAAGCGTCGCAGCAATATCGGCGGGCGCACCTCCTCGACCCCGCCAACTTCCGGTACCACTATTCGCTGGCGCTGGCGACGGAGCTGGCCGATCAACGGGAAGAGGCGCTTGCCGAGTGGACCAGGGTCATCGAAGCCCATCCCGGCAAGGCCGCACCCTACTCCCGCCGCGCGACTCTGATGATGTCGCTCGGCCGCGGAGAAGAAGCCCATCGCGATGCGGCGAAAGCCATCTCGCTGGATCCGAAGTCGGCCGACGCCCACTACGTGCTGGGACGAATCCACGAGCAGGATCGTGAACTGCCGCAGGCTCTGGAAGCGTACGCGCAGGTCGTCGCCATCGATCCCGAACACGTTCAGACCCGCTACCGCTTGAGCCTGGTCCACCGGCGCCTGGGTGATGCCGAAGAGGCCGGGAAACAAAGCAATATCTATCGGTCGCTCAAGGCGAGAAACGATGCGCTCGACACCGTCGCCCGCGCGGCGAACTCGATCGCGACCGGCAACTACAGCTTCGCCGAAACGCAACTCGGAGAGGCGGTGCGAATCGACCCGGAAAACGTCCAGGCTCTTTACCACCTCGGCATGGTTCGACAGGAGCAGCACAAGTTCGCGGAGGCGGCGACAACGTTCCGGACGGTTCTTTCACTCGATCCCGAGCTGGCCATGGCGCGCGCAACTCTCGGTCTGGCGCTGGCGGAACTGGGCCGCCGCGAGGAGGCTCGCCATGAACTGGGAAAGGCCCTGGAGTCGGGCGGTGACAGCTACGAAGTGGCCCTCTTCGCCGGACGGGGGTTTCTCCGTCTCGAAGACTTCGCTCGGGCCGAAGCCGCTCTCGTGCGGGCGCTCGATCTGTGGCCTTCTCATCCCGGGGCGCTTGCCGGCGCGTTCGAGCTCTACGTCATGTGGGACAAGACGCAGCGGGCGCGGGCCTACGCGGACCTGGCCGCGGAAGCGAACCCCAACGATGCGAAGCTGCTCTTCCTGGTGGGCCTGTTCTGGGCGGGTGAAGGCGAGCTCGAACGGGCGCGCAGCCGGCTGCAACGAGCGAGAACGGCCCTGCCCGGGGATGACAACATTTCTGATTTGCTGGCAAAGGTCGATGAGTTGATCGCTCGACAGGCTCGGGGCCGTTAGCCTGCATTTCTTACCACGTGGCGAGGCGGTCTGAAGCGTCGCAACCATGCAGCGGTATTTCTTCAAACGTTTCATCCGGGCGGTCATCGTCGTGTGGCTGGTCGCCACGACGTTCTTCTTCGCTTTGCGGATGATCAGCGATCCGGTCGAGCTGCTGTTTTCGCAATCCGGGATGGTCACCCCTCAGGAAAAGCAAGCCATGCGGGAGTTTCTGAAACTCGACAGTCCCATCCACATCCAGTACGCGGACTTCCTGTTTTCGGCGGTGCAAGGCGACATGGGGCACTCGTTCCGGTTCCGCCAACCGGCCTTGCCGATGTTGCTGGGGCGCTTACCCGCGACGCTGGAGCTCACCTTCGCCGCTCTGGCGATTGCCGCCGTCATCGGCTCCATTCTGGGAATCGTTGCGGCATTGAAGCCTCATACGCTGGTCGATCACTTCACGATCTTTCTGTCGCTCCTGGGTCAGTCGGTTCCCGTCTTCTGGCTGGGAATCGTTCTCATGCTGATATTCGCCGTGCAACTCGGCTGGTTGCCGGCCACCGGACGCGGAGATCTGAGCCATCTCATCCTGCCCGCTTTCTGTCTGTCCACCTATCCCACGGCGAGCGTCGCTCGTTTGCTGCGGTCGAGCATGATGGACGTCATGTCGCAAGATTACATCCGGACGGCCCGCGCCAAGGGACTGCCGGAAACCGTCGTCGTCATCCGCCATGGACTGAGAAACGCGGCGATTCCCGCGATCACGATGCTCGGCCTGCTGCTTTCTCGTTTGCTGGGAGGAGCCGTCGTCGTCGAGACGATTTTCGATTGGCCGGGGATCGGCTCGTTGGCCTATAAGGCCATCTCGCTGCGGGACTTCACGATGGTCCAGGCCGCGTCCGTTGTTTTCGGCGTGGCCGTGGTCGTGACCAACTTCGTCGTCGACATGATCTACGCCTGGATCGACCCTCGTATCAGATATGCGTGACCCCAAAAAGGAGGAGGCAGCTTGAGCCGCGAGGCCATCGGCAAATCGACAGGGAGGCGTGGGTGAGCCGCGGCGGCGAGCCCTCCCCGGACATGCGGCGGGAGCCTTCCGGCTTGAGCAACCGCCTGCCGCGGCTGCTCAGAAGCCCCGGGGCGTTGTTCGGAGTCCCTGTCGTCCTGTTGGTCGTGATGGCGGCGCTGTTTGCCCAGTACGTCTCTCCTCATGACCCATTCCAACAGGACCTGAGCCTGCGCCTCCAGCCCCCTTTCTGGGAGGAAGGTGGAGAGTGGTCCCGCCCCCTGGGAACCGATCAGTTCGGCAGGTGCCTGTTCAGCAGGATCATCCTCGGAGGCCGTGCTTCGATCATCGTCGGCGTGTCGGCGGTATTGCTCTCGGCCTTGATCGGCATACCGGTCGGATTGGTCGCTGGCTATTCTCGAGGCCGCGTGGACGAGGTCATCATGGCCATCGCCGACGTGCAATATTCGTTCCCGTTCCTGTTCCTGGCGCTGGTGCTGAGTTACCTGCTGGGTCCGAGCCTCCACAACACCGTGCTCGCGCTCGGCTTCGCGGGCTGGGTCACGTATGCCCGGGTCACGCGAGGAGAAGTGCTGTCGATCCGGGAACGCGATTACATACTGGCCGCCCGGGCCATCGGATGCAGCGCGGCGCGTACCGTGGTGCGGCACGTGCTTCCGCAGGTCGTCACGCCTCTGATCGTCGTCGGCACCTTGCAGACAGCCTGGATGATCGTCGTCGAAGCGTCTCTCAGCTACCTGGGAATGGGGGTGCAGCCGCCTACTCCGAGTTGGGGCAACATTCTTGCCGAAGGCCGCTTGCACATGCTGAACTCCTGGTGGTACGCCACCTTCCCCGGAATCGCGATCACGATTACGGTGCTGGGCCTGAACATGATGGGAGACTGGTTGCGGGATGTGCTGGATCCCCGATCACGGCTACGGAGCCAATAGAAGTCAGTCAGAATCATTTCTCCATGCGATTAACCAAGGGAGTTTCCTGATGGCAAGCGAAGCGAAAAGTGGCACAACGGCGGGTTCATTCGAGAGCAACCAGGACAAGCTTTCGAAACCTCGATATGGAGTCCTGATCGCGAAAGACGTCATGGTGCCGATGCGGGACGGCGTTCGCCTGGCGGCGGACATCTATTTCCCGGCCATCGACGGGAAAGCCGTGGAAGGACGATGGCCGAGCGTCATGCAGCGCACCCCTTACAACAAGTCCGACGTCCACTACGGCGGCCACGCGGAATACTTCTGCAAACGCGGATACGTCGGAATCGTCATGGATTGCCGCGGCCGATTCAACTCCGAGGGCGACTACTACCACTTCATCAACGAGGCCGAAGACGGCTATGACACCTGCGAATGGATCGGGCGGCAAACCTGGTCGGACGGCAGGATCGGCACGTTCGGCGTCTCGTACGGCTCCCAGGTGCAAAGCGCCATGGCCACCCAGAACCCCAGGAACCTGGCGGCGATGATCCCTACCGAGGGACCATCCAACATCTACGAGTACGGCCTGCGCCACGATGGAGCTTTCCAACTCAAGTTCCTCACCGCGGGGTTCTGGTTCGGCCTGATGAGCCAGGAAGCACGGGACAACCCCGCCATCAGGAAGGCCCTCGAGGGTGCGCGGATGGGGGATTGGCTCTGGCGCCTGCCCCTCAAGCGGGGCCAATCGCCGCTGGCTCTCATCCCGAACTATGAGAGCTTCGTCATCGATTTCATGACGCGCGGCGATCACGAACCCTTTTGGGATCAGCCGGGTTTCAACATCGAAGCGCACTATGACGAGCACTCGGACGTGCCCACCTATCTGGTGTGCGGCTGGTACGACTCCTGGCCGCGCGCCATGTTCATCCACTTCATGGAGCTCTCCCGGCGAAAGAAGGGTCCGATCAAGATCCTCATGGGACCGTGGATTCACGGCGACGACACCGTCGAGTTGACGTATTCCGGCGACGTGGATTTCGGCCCCGAGGCGAGCCTGAAAGGCAACCTGGGAGAACATCGCAACGCCTGGCGGCTGCGCTGGTTCGACCGTTGGCTCAAGGGCATCGGCAACGGCGTGGACGAGGAGCCGCCGGTGAAGATGTTCGTGATGGGAGGCGGCAGCGGACGCAGGAACGCGGAAGGGCGTCTCGACCACGGGGGCCGCTGGCGTGATGAATACGAATGGCCCCTGGCCCGCACGCGATACACGAACTACTATTTGCACCCGGACGGATCGTTGAGCCCGCAAAGCCCCGGCAGCAACGGTTCGCCAAGCGGGTATCTCTATGATCCGAACCATCCCGTTCCGACGATCAGCGGCAGCCTCTCGGGTCTGGCCGAGATCGTGCCGATGGAGGCCGGCGTTCACGGCGACCCTCCGCCCATGACGCGACTGCGAAACCTCGCCGTGCAGGGAGCGATGCACCAGGCGGAGTATCCCGGAGGCTTCGCATGCAAACCGCCTTATCTGCCGCTGTCGGCGCGGCAGGACGTGTTGTCTTTCCAGACGGCGCCCCTCGAGCAGGATGTCGAAGTCACCGGCTCGATCATCGTCAAGCTGTGGGCTTCGTCCTCGGCGCCGGACACCGACTTTACCGCCAAGCTCCTCGATATCTACCCGAGCAGCAACGACTATCCCGACGGCTATCACATGAACATCACCGAAGGCATCGTCCGCGCCCGTTACCGCGACCGTTCCGGCAAAGCGAAACTGCTCGAGCCGGGCGCGGTCTACCCCTTCGAGATCATCCTCGAACCCACGAGCAACCTCTTCCAGGCCGGCCATCGTATCCGCGTGGATATCTCCAGTTCGAATTTTCCGCGCTTTGACATCAACCCGAATACGGGAGAGCCGGTCGGGCAACACACACACAGCGTCGTGGCTCACAACAAGGTCTTCCACGACTCCCAACACGAGTCGCATATCGTCTTGCCCGTGATTCCGGAATGAACAAGAACAACCTCATGAGGCCCAGGAGGGCCTGCATATGAACCGCACTGCCGAAATGGCCGACTATCTTTCGCAACTGACCCGCGATCAGTTGCCGCACGATGTCGCCGATACGATCAAGCATTGTCTGCTGGATGCCCTGGGCGTCATTCTCGGAGGCGCGGCCTACCTCCGGGAAAACGACGACCTGCTCTTTGCGGACTACGTCCGGAGGCTCGGCGACCGCGAGGAATCCACCGTTCTGGGATTCGGTTTGAAGTCCTCGTCTCGTTCGGCGGCCTTCGCGAACGGGTCGCTGGCCGAAGTTCTCGACCAGTCCGACTGCATGTACGCCACCGCTAAGACGCACCCCGGCTCCAGCATCGTGCCGGGCGCCGTGTCGTTCGCCGAAGCGCATGGATCAAGCGGCAGAGACCTGCTGACGGCGATCGCGGTGGGCTACGAAGCGACCGGACGGGCGGGGATGGCCGTGCAGCCCACCCATTGGCACATGGGTTTTCAAGCTACCGGAACGGTGAACACGATCGGCGTCGCCGCCGCCGTGGGGCATCTGTTGGGATTCGGTAAAGACAAGATGGCGAATGTCCTGGGCATCGCCGGCCATATTCTGCCGATCTCGAACGGCGACGGCATCTTCAAGGGCTATACCGTAAAGCCGGTCCATGGCGGGCAGTCGGCCATGAGCGGTATCCAGGCGGCGCTGATGGCTGATTTGGGCATGACCGCCGGACCTCTTGAAGGCGAGCCGCCGCGCCATCACGCGTTCATCCGGATCACGAGCTCCGAGCCGAACCCCGAAGCCTTGACGGACGGACTCGGGGAAATCTGGTACGCCCGCGACATGGCTTTCAAACCCTATCCGACCGGTCTGCTCGATCAGGGCCCCGCCGAGGTCGCCATCGACCTGGCCACTCGGCATGACATCAGAGCCGAAGACGTGGAGGACGTGCTTGTCTCCACCTACTCGAACGCCGTCAAGTTCACCGGCGGGCATTACACGGATGTCAACAGCACGATCTACGATTGCCAGCTTTCGCTTCCCTACTCCGTCGCCGCCGGCATTCTCGATCGGCAACTGACCTGGGAGCAATACTCGGCCAGACACCTGCGGGACCCCGCCTTGCACGACCTGGTCTCCCGCGTGAAGGTCGTCGCGGGGGAAGGCATGGACAAGAACTATCCGCGCGACTGGCCGGTCGAGGTGGAAATCCGGCTGCGGTCCGGCAAGACCGTCAAGCGCCGCATCGAAAAGGCATGGGGATCACCAGCTCGGCCGATGACCCAAGCGGAGCTCGTGACCAAGTTCGAGCAACTCGCCGGCCGCCTCGTCGATACCCACAAGGTCCGCGAAGCCGCACAAAAGCTTCTCGCGATCGAGCATCAGCAACAATGCGCCGAAGTCCTGGCCCTGCTCGATTGCGAAAGCCCGTATTGACCTGCATTTTTCACCACGTGGCGAGGCGGAGTGCGAGAGAGGGCCGTCAGGACTAGGTGCAAGCCGGGCGGAGGAAAAAGGCGCGAGCCGCTTGGCGCGCGCAAAATGGCCTTTAAGGTTTTTCACGAATCACGAGTCACGAAACACGAATCACGGCCTTTTTTCGCGTGCTTCGGACGTCGGGTGGTGAGAAAGGCATGTTAAAAGCTTCGGTGAATCGCTCGTTGAGACAGCAAGCATGACGGTAATCCTGGAAGTCAAAGATGTCGTGACCCGCTTCCGGATGTCGGAGAAGACGGTCCATGCGGTCAACGGCGTCTCGTTCAGCCTCGACGAACGAGAGATCCTGTGCGTTGTCGGCGAAAGCGGCTGCGGCAAGTATCTGAATGTGCTCTCCCAGTCTTGAGCCATGTTGCTTGCTTCCCTGGCACATCCTACGCTTCAAGAAATTCTTCTGTGGTTACACCTGCTTGCTTCAGAACCGCCGATAGCGTTCCTTCCGGCAAATCTCCAGGGTGGTTGGGAACAGTGGTGCGATGTCGCGTAGCAGGATTCCACCAGATCTCGTGACTCCCTCGTGCTTGGCGGTCAAATTCAAAGCCCAGCCGCCGCAATTTGCGGGTCGCCTGTCGACTTGAAAAACCTGCCAGACGACCCATCAGACGCCTACAGGAACGTCCAATTCAACGGTCTCCGCATCCATGGCCTGCAACCCCTTCGGCAGAACGTCGCCATGTTCCCGGTAGGATTCGATGAGTTTCCTCGCCACGTCTCTGGCGATTTCAACCGTTTCCGCCACGGTTCGTCCTTGCGCCACCAGACCGGGAAGATCATCTGAAGTAGCGAGGTGCTGGCCGTTTTCTACCCGCTTGATCTGAAGATGCAGCCGATATTCCTGTGTCATCTTTTGCCTGCCTTTCTCACCACGCGGCGAGGCGAAGTGCGTGAGAGGGCCGTCAGGACGAGGCGCGAGCCGCTTGGCGCGCACAGGCGTACTTGAACAGTACGTTGAGCACGGCAAGCAAGCGCAACGAAGTCCTGGCGGTCGTATCGTGTGCTTCGACCGTCGGGTGGTGAGAAATGCAGGTTAAGGTTTTTCACGAATCACGAGACACGAAACACGAATCACGGCCTTTTCTCACGTTGCTGTCCGCCGTTAACCTGCATTACTCACCACGTGGCGAGGCGAAGTGCGTGAGAGGGCCGTCAGGACGAGGCGCGAGCCGCTTGGCGCGCGCAGGCGTACTTGAACAGTACGTTGAGCACGGCAAGCAAGCGTAACGAAGTCCTGGCGGTCGTATCGCGTCCTTCGACCGTCAGGTGGTGAGAAATGCAGGCTAGTCCCCGCCCATGGTTTTCACGAATCACGGCCTTTTTTCGCGTGCTTCGACCGTCGGGTGGTGAGAAATGCAGGTTGACACAGACCGCACAGTGCGAGTGGGCCTGAGCCCACGGCTGCCACACTCCCAGAGCACTAGTCGCGATGACTTCCACTGCTACAATTGGCGCCAGCTACACGCCAGTCTCAAGGCCAAAACGCTTATCGGCTGAACCGGCCTCACTGGCGGCAACCCGTTGAGATTCCTCAGCCGGAGGCTTCGCGGAATCGCTCGTTGAGACAGCAAGCATGACGACAATCCTGGAAGTCAAAGATGTCGTGACCCGCTTCCGGATGTCGGAGAAGACCGTCCATGCGGTCAACGGAGTCTCGTTCAGCCTCGACGAACGAGAGATCCTGTGCGTCGTCGGCGAAAGCGGCTGCGGCAAGAGCGTCACCATGCTGTCGTTGTTGCGTCTGATCCCGGAGCCCCCCGGCGACATCGTCCGCGGCGAAGCGAATTTTCTGGGGCGGAATCTGTTCGAGCTGACGGCGGCGGAGCTGCGCGAAGTCCGCGGCGCCCAGATCGGCATCGTCTTTCAGGACCCGATGACCTCTCTCAATCCCGTTCTGCCGATAGGCCGTCAGATCGCGGAAGTGCTGGTCGAACACCTGGGCTTGTCGCGCAGCCAGGTCAGAAGCCGAACCATCGAACTGCTGGAACTGGTAGGCATCCCCCATGCGGAATCCCGTGTCAACAACTACCCCCACCAGTTCTCCGGCGGCATGCGCCAGAGGGTCATGATCGCGATGGCCCTGGCCTGCAATCCGAAGATCCTGATCGCCGATGAACCCACTACCGCTCTGGATGTCACGATCCAGGCGCAGATCGTCGATCTGGTCAAACGGTTGCGCCGGGAGCTCGGCATGGCCGTGATCTGGATCACGCACGACCTCGCGCTGGTGGCGAGCCTGGCCGAACGCGTGGTGGTGATGTATGCCGGCTTCATCGTCGAGCAGGCGCCGGTCAAGGAACTCTTCAACAATCCCAGGCACCCGTACACGATCGGCCTGATGCAGTCCGTACCGGGCATGGACGATGCCACAGGGCAGCCCCTGGCCAGCATCGCCGGCGCTCCACCCGACATGCTGCGGGCTCCCCGGGGCTGCCCGTTCGCCCCGCGCTGTTCGTACGTCATGGACCGCTGCCGCGAGGAAAACCCAGAGCTGCTCCCGGTCGCTCGAGATCACGTCTCGGCTTGCTGGTGGGATGTGGAGGAAGGACGCCCCCGTGATAGCTGATGTGAAATCCTCCGGGCCAAGAGGTGTTGACACCGATCCGGATGTTTCGCGCTTGGTTGATCCGCTCGGGAGCGGAGGAAAAAGGCACGCGCAGGCGTACTTGCCAAATCGTCTCCTTTACCCCTCGGGTCAAGAAAAACGAAATAAGGCTTTCCCGAAACAGCGCCTTAACGCAAGCTGCCTTGGAGCAACGGCCGTACCACTTGCTTGGGTTTTTGGGTCACGAAACATGAGAAACGGGGTTTTCGGCCTTTCCGGTTCACTGGCCGTCAGACATTTCTTCTGGAGCGAACCAGGCCCCCTCCCATGGTTTTCACGAAACACGAGACACGAGACACGAATCACGGCTTTTATGCTTTTCACGAATCGCCCATCATGACTGCTGAGCCGGATACGATCCTCGAGGTTGTCGACCTCCAGGTTCACTTCCCCATATTGCGAGGCGTGTTGCAGCGCAAGGTGGGGTCCGTCAAAGCCGTCGACGGCGTGAGCTTCGAGGTGCGCCGCGGAGAGACTCTCGGCGTGGTCGGTGAAAGCGGATCGGGGAAAACAACCCTGGGCCGCGCCATCCTGAAGCTGGTTCAGCCGACCGCGGGCCAGGTTCTTTTCGAAGGCCAGGACCTGTGCCGGCTCGATGAAAGCCGACTGCGTCAGCGCCGGCGGCGCCTCCAGATGATCTTTCAGGACCCGTACTCGTCGCTCAATCCGCGGATGCGGGCCGAAGACATCGTCTCGGAGCCGTTGATCGTTCACGGCGGCGAACGCGGCCAGCCCCTCGGCGAGCGGACCTCCGAACTCTTCGAGACGGTTGGGCTCGATCCGCAATTCCGCCGGCGCTACCCCCATGAGCTTTCCGGCGGTCAGCGCCAGCGCCTGGGCATCGCCCGCGCCTTGGCCCTCAACCCCTCGGTCATCGTTTGCGACGAGCCCGTTTCGGCTCTCGACGTATCCATCCAGGCCCAGATCGTGAACCTCCTCAAAGAGCTTCAACGGCTGCGGAAATTGACCTACCTGTTTATCGCCCATGACCTGAGCATGGTTCGTCACATCTCCGACCGGGTGGCGGTGATGTACTTGGGCCGCGTCATGGAACTGGCCGCGCGAGACGGCATTTACAACCGGCCTCTCCACCCCTACACGGTCGCTTTGCTTTCCGCGGCGCCGCTGCCCGACCCCGACCGCGAGGCGGCCCGGCGGCACATCGTCTTGACCGGTAGCATGCCGAATCCCGCCGATCCGCCCCCCGGATGTGTTTTCAGCACGCGCTGCCCCTTGGTCAAGGACATCTGCCACGAGCAAGTCCCGGAGCTGCGCGAGTTGCGTCCCGGCCATTTCGTGGCCTGTCATCGAAGCGACGAAGCCGGACCCGGAAGCGGCCTTCCCGCGATCCCTGCCGATCCCTCCTGATCATCAGCCTGCATATCTCACCACGCGGCGAGGTGAAGTGTGTGAGAGGGCCGTCAGGACTAGGGCCTGTTAACACTAACGCAGGGCCTCGACGATGAGAGCGAAGTGAAGGAAAGCGAGATACATCACATCGAGCTTGTCGAAACGCGAGAAGATGCGCCGGAAGCCCTTCAGCCGCCGGAAGAGCCGCTCGACTTCGTTGCGACGACGGTACAGCAAGCGGTCGTATTCCCACGGCTGCAGGCGGGTCTTACGGGGCGGAACGACAGGAATCCATCCAAAATCCAGCGCCAATTGACGGGTTTGATCGTCCTCATAGGCGCTGTCCATCAGCAGCGGGAGCGGCTCGGGCAACGGCCCCAGTCCGGCCAGCAGATCGCGGCCCTGGACCGCGTCGTGCGCCTGGCCGGGCGAGAGAGCGAACGTTATCGCCGTTCGAGCATTCGCGGCAACCAGATGAACTTTGGTGCTCCATCCGCCACGCGATTTGCCAATCGCTTGGGGACCGTTTTTTTTAACGCCCCCGTGCCGTCCGGATGCACCTTCACGATGGTCGAGTCCATCGAAACCGCCTCCACTCGGATGCGCACCAGTTGCTCTCTCTGCAGCTTTTCGAACACTGCGTCCAGCACGCCGTTCTTGGACCAGCGGTTCATGCGGGTGTAGATGGTGTGCCAGTTCCCGAAGCGCCGCGGCAGCCCACGCCACTTGCAGCCCTGCTCGGCGACATACAAGATAGCGTTCAAAACCGTGAGATTCGACAGGCTCACGTTACCGCGCTGGCGCGGCAGGACGGGCTCGATACGGCGGTATTGCTCTTCGGTGATCTCCATGCCCTATTATAAAACATTCTTGCAGTTTAGTGTTAACAGGCCCTAGCCTGCATTTCTCACCACGTGGCGAGGCGAAGTAGGTGAGAGGGCCGTCAGGACGAGGCGCGAGCCGCTTGGCGCGCGC
>JAPPLB010000092.1 GCA_028819575.1 Bryobacterales bacterium
TGAGCACGGCAAGCAAGCGTTGCGAAGGAAAAGCGAAGTCCTGGCGGTCGTATCGAGTGCTTCGACCGTCAGGTGGTGAGAAATGCAGGTCAGAGCTGTTCGCCACAATGGACGTCATGGTCACGCAGGTCGATGACATTCTGGCGCCAACCGACCTCGCACGCCTTCATCCGTTGTCGTTTTGGGACGCTCTCGTCATACGCGCCGCCCTGGCGGCTCGTTGCTCGGTGTTGTACTCGGAAGACCTCCAGCATGGATTCAGAATTGATGGGCTGGAGATCACAAACCCCTTCGTGGACACGATGTAGATCCGGCCCGCTATGGGCCGCTGGCGCTATTGAAGACCCTAATGTCTCTGGTGAGTAACAGAGAAAAGAGTACTCCTGGGGCTTCTGCGGTCGGTTTGACCGGACATTGATCCACAGGATCTCAGTGATTCTGAGGAGTTTTCCAGGTTGGAACGGGCCCCTGAAAGAAGCCGGGTGCTTCGCTGCAACCGGAACTATTGATCTTCCGGCGCACACCGCGACGGAGGCTCTTCGCGTTCTCAGGTCTGCTGCGGCCACGGTCATTGACCGTGCTATCTTGGCATCCGTGCAACAGCGTCTCCTAGATACTCGGAACTTACTTCTCCTTGCGGCGCTTATTCCCGTAGCCTTTGCAGCGTGCTCGGAATCTGACAACAAAGTCCTAAGACCCAATATCCTCTTCATCGCTATCGATGACCTCAATGACTGGGTCGAACCGCTCGGTGGCCATCCACAGGTGCAAACCCCGCACATCAGCCGTTTGGCGTCTCGGGGAACCACTTTCACGAACGCTCATACGCAGGCGCCGCTGTGTAATCCTTCGCGCACAAGCCTCATGCTCGGCTTGCGGCCCTCTACCACCGGCATCTACGCCCTTCGCCCGTGGTTCCGTGACGTCGAAGAACTCAGCGGCCGCGTCACTCTTCCGCAATACCTTGGGCAGCACGGCTATCGAACACTCTCAGCCGGCAAGATCTACCATGGCCGCTACGGTCGCGAGGGTGGTGAATTCGACGTCCTGGGGCCAGGAACCGAAGTCGGCGCGCGCCCTCCTCAAAAACTGGTCGACACGCCACAGAACCACCCGCTCATGGACTGGGGCTTGTTCCCCCATCGCGACGAAGACAAAGGAGATTGGAAAGTCGCCCGTTGGTCGGTCGAGCAGCTCGAAGGCGGGATACCCGAACCCTTTTTCCTCTCCGCGGGATTCTTCCTGCCCCACGTTCCCTGCTATGCCACCCGGAAGTGGTTTGACCTCTATCCGGAGAGCGGCACGCAGCTTCCACCGATGCGGGCCGACGATCGCGGCGACACCCCGCATTTCTCCTGGTTCCTGCACTGGAAGCTCCCCGAGCCCCGCCTGCGGTTCCTTCAGGAGAGCGATCAGTGGACCAATCTCGTCCGCTCCTATCTGGCCTCGATCAGTTTCGTCGACAGCTTGATCGGCTGGCTTCTCGACACATTGGACGGCAGCCCCTATGCCGGCAACACCATCGTCGTCCTCTGGTCGGACCACGGCTGGCACCTTGGCGAAAAGCTCATCACCGGAAAGAACACGCTCTGGGACAGGTCCACGCGGGTGCCGCTGATCTTCGCCGGTCCCGGCGTCACGCAGGGAGCTGTCTGCAACCGCCCCGCCGAGTTGCTGGACATCTACCCCACCCTCGCCGAACTCGCCGGATTGCCTCCGAAAGAGGATCTCGAAGGGCACAGCCTTGTCCCGCAACTCAAGGACCCCGAGGCGCACCGCGAGTGGCCGGCGGTCACGACGCACAACCGTAATAACCACGGGGTTCGCACGGAGGGCTGGCGCTACATCCGCTACGCCGACGGCAGTGAAGAACTCTATGACATGCGCAACGACCCGAACGAGTGGACCAACCTTGCCGGCGAGCCGGCCCATGCCGCCCGCATCGAGGAGCTGCGCGGTTGGCTTCCCTCAAGAAACGCCAGGCCAGCTCCGGGCAGCGCCGTCCGGGTTCTCACCTACGAGAACGGCCAGGCCAACTGGGAAGGCGAGGACATCCTCCCCGGCGACCCGATCCCCGAACTCTGAACTGAAACTTCCTCCTGATCAAGCAGCTTTGACACCGGACCGCATGTTGCCGGCTTCCATGATCCGCAGGCGGAGGAAAAGCTGGCAGGGCTTCTCGAACGTATCCTGTTCAACTCGCATCCCGAACACAGCGAAACCCTACGTTGTTCAGCCCCGAGTCGCGTGCTGTCTTCTGTCGCGCCGCCACGCGATACCCCTGGCAATAGTTCTCGCTGCACAGCCAGCTTCCACCGCGGTTGATCTTCTCTTGCCCCATTACCGGGCCTTTCGGATTCTTGCGCGGAGACTCGCGGTAGTAGGACGATGAATACCAATCCGCGACCCATTCCCAAACGTTGCCCGCCATGTCGTAGAGCCCGTAACCGTTCGGAGCGAATCGCTGCACCGGCGCCGGGCCGCTGAAACCGTCGGTCGCTTGATCCCGGACCGGGAACCGTCCTTGCCAAACGTTCGCCCGGTGCATCCCGCGCGGCTGCAATGCATCGCCCCACGGATAGACCGCGCCCTCGATCCCGCCCCTCGCCGCATACTCCCATTCCGCTTCGGTCGGAAGGCGTTTCCCGGCCCACTCTGCATAGGCGGTAGCGTCATCCCACGACACATGAATCACCGGATAGTCGTCTTTGCCTTTCAGGTTTGATCCCGGCCCTTCGGGGTGCCGCCAGTCCGCGCCATCGAGCAGTTTCCACTGCCCCGTATCGGCATCGAAGAAACCGGATGATCCTTGCTTCTCTGACTCGGTCTCGTACCCGGTAGCTTCCACAAACTCCCGAAACTGGCGGTTCGTCACCTCCGTGACGTCCATGTAGAAGCCGTCGACAAACACTCGGTGCTCGGGTCCCTCGAAGGGGAAAGCATCATTGGTTCCCATCGTGAACTCGCCACCGTCGATAAACACCATGCCGGGCATGCCGGGCTCTTCCGCGGGCGGCCTCGAAGCGCACCCTGCGAAAAGCAGAAAGAGGGATGCTGTCACGAACAGCGCTGATCGAAAGCTGTGCAATGGAAGTACCGAGATAATGAATCAGCGCGGGGAAGGCGCCAACGACTCCGTCCTGGCTCAGGCGTCCATCGTGTACGTCACGTACTCACTGGCGCAAGGGTTGCCCAACGCCACGTGCATACGTATTTTGGCAGGCTCGGCAATCATCGACGCCACCGTCCGGCCCGCCGTCTCGAAACCCGACTCCAGATCTTCGGTCTGCGGATGGCGGCAAATGCTCGCCGCGCCGTTCGAGTGATCGCTCAGATACCGTTTGATCCGCTCGACGTTGATCTTGCCCTTCTCCGCATCGATCATCGCATTCATCCTCTCCAGACGCGGGAACGAATCCGGAAGACTCTTTTCGTAATTCTCCGGCGTGCCGTAGAGCGGACAGAGATAGTGGTTCGTGTGTGCAATGTAGCCGCGATGACTGTCGTCTACGATCTGCGGCCCGTTCGTGTTTGCCTCGATGTCGATAATCGTGCCGGCGCCGTCGCACAGCACGTAATTGCCGTTCGAGGCAAGCGGCACTCGTTGGAAGAGATCCAGCACTTCGCTGACCTTCGAGCACTCCAGCATCATCCGTTTCACCGGATAGTGTGATAGTCCGAACTGTCCCGCCGGACCGCCGCCGAGTGAATTCGCGAAATGCGCGACGCCGGCGCTGTTCATGCCGTGATAGCCGATCATTCCGCCGAAAGTCCAGATCAAGACCTGCGGCTTGCCGATCGGCTTCAAGTGCAGCATGTAACCCATCTCGATATTCGGCTGCGACATGTCGCTGTTCTGCCCGACCAGGATTTCTTTTTCCCCCGTTGACGACTTGCCGATCACATAGGTCGTGCAACCTTCGTCCGGCGCCTTTCCCAATTCGCCACGAAGGTTGCAGGCCAACCCCTCGGCAAGCGTGATCCCCGCCCCCTCGGCCAGGCCTTCGATCTCATCCAACAGATGCGGACAGTATTGCTGGAACAGCTCGACAAACTTGAGCGCCTTCGTCTGCATCGCGTCCTGTGACAGTTTCTGCGAGCGCGCGATGTGATCGAGGTGCATCCGGATCGACTCTGAGGCCTGCTCGCCATGCTGCCGCCCCAGTTCGCGATGGGAGCCTTCCGCTTTGACAAGTTCGTACCGCGACCGGCTCGCCGGCTCGATATGAAACGATTTCGAGGAAGCCGGCTCACTGCATGACGTCAGACCCGTGCCCCCAACGAGCGCGGCCGCTCCACCCAATAACTCGCGCCTGCTGAGTTGAGCGTTTTCTGTGTGAGATCCTCGGTCGGACATGGGCTGCCCCCTTGTAGCCACAGTCTTGGCTTGCCCCATTATAGGAACCGGCAAACCGGAACGCCCGTTCAATCCCCGCCTGCACCGGAAAGCATGCGTACCGGCGTCGGCTCCGGTAAATACTTCTTCGCCACTCGGCACAGGAATGTATTGTTCCATGCCGCCACCCGCAACTCCGCCGCAAGCCCGAGCAACACATGAGCCTCCGGCTCCTTCACGCCGTAGTCATTCACGAGCCACTGGATCATTTCCGTAATCGCCGCCTGAAACCCCATGTGCGTGCGGCCCGGCAACGTGCCGAACGTCACCAAGTGATGCGGTTCTTCCAAACGCGTGTAGCCGATGCGCTTTCCCTTGATCACATCCACGGTAAACTCGGCGTCAAGCGAAGTCTCCGTCCCGTTCCCGAGGAGCTCACCATCGCCGTGCGCCGCATGTCCGTCACCCAGTAAGAACAGCGCACCCGGCTCGAACACATTCAGGTAAACCGTCGTTCCCTCGATGATCCCGTTGTAGTCGATATTCCCTCCATGCGGACCTGTCGGACCCGATGTGATCGCGGTCTTGTTCGGCGGAGCAACGCCCACGCACCCAACCGCCGGAATCGCCGGGAACTCCATCTTCACCTTATTCCCCAGGGGCCGCGTCGGATACGTGATCTTCTTGTCGAGGTCGATGTACCACTTCACGGCATTGCGCCGCCCCGGTTGCAACCACTCCTCGATAAAGTTGTTGTCGTAGATGCCTCGCACGTACCCCGGCAACAGCGCGCTCAAACCCACCCGCACACCGTTCCAGCCCCAGTCGCGATTCAGCCGCACCTTGTTGAAGTGCACCACAAGCAGGTCGCCCGGCTCCGCGCCGTTCACATAGAACGGTCCCGTCAGTACGTTGTCCTCGTAGATCACCAGTTTGCCCGTCTTGTCGTGGCCCCGCGAATCCAACATCGTGGTGATCACGGTGTCGCCGGGGTCCACGGTCGCCACCGGCTCGTGAGCAAACGAGAAGGTGCGGTAGAAGCGATCCGGGAACACCTCATGGGTCTCAGCGAACGCCGCCCCTTGCAGTGTCATCCAAAGAATGGCGGCGATGAAATATCTCGGGAATCGCATGCTCTCCTCCACCTACGATCAGTCAGAGACGCATGATACCTCACACCCGCCGCCAGGGATTCTGAACAGCCGGGTGATACCATGACACCGGCATCCCGCCTTCCATGATGAAGTCGCGCTTCCTGTTCGTTACGCTGCTTGCCGCGGCGGCCTTGGCGGCAGGTGTGTCCTGCGAAAGCGCTCTTCCCCAGGACGGCTCGGCCTCGATCGTAACTCGGCTTCCCGGAGCCGAGCCCTTTCCCGAAGCTCTCGTCCGGAAACTCGACCAGGCCTGGAGCCGCCGCGGCCCCGCCTACAAACCCCGCACCCGGCATCTCGACGAAAACGGTGCGCCCAAGTTCACGAATCGTCTGTTGCTGGAAGGCAGCCCCTATCTCCTGCAGCACGCCCACAACCCGATGAACTGGCATCCCTGGGGAGATGAAGCCTTCGAGGCCGCTCGCCGCCTCGGCCGCCCCGTCCTGCTGAGCGTCGGCTATTCGACCTGCCACTGGTGCCACGTCATGGAGGAAGAGTCTTTCGACGATGTCGAGATCGCCAAATATATCAATGAAAACTACGTCGCTATCAAAGTGGACCGTGAGGAGCGGCCCGACGTCGATTCCATCTACATGAGCGCTGTCCAGGCAATGGGGCGCCATGGCGGCTGGCCCATGACCGCCTGGCTCACTCCTGAGCGCAAACCCTTCTATGCGGGCACGTATTTCCCTGCCCGCGACGGCGATCGCGGCGCATCGAAAGGCTTCCTCACGATCCTTGGCGATCTCAAGAAGATCTACGACGAGCAACCCGGCGATGTCGCCGCGCGCGCCGAGCAGATCGCCGCCCGTGTCGAAGCCATGCTCCAGCCCGAGACCGGCTCACAGCTCCCCAATGCGGAAGTGCTGCACACCGCCGCCCGGTTTTACCGCCAACAATTCGACAATGTGAACGGCGGTACCAGGGGCGCGCCCAAGTTCCCAAGCAATCTGGCCATCCGCTTCCTCCTCCGTTATCACCGCCATACCGGCGACGAGCAGTCCCTCGAGATGGTCGAGTCAACCCTTGAACACATGGCCGCCGGCGGCATCTACGATCACATTGGCGGAGGCTTCCACCGCTACGCCACCGACGCCGAGTGGCGGATTCCGCACTTCGAGAAGATGCTCTATGACAACGCGCTGCTGGTTGTGAACTACCTGGAGGCATATCAGGCCACCGGACGCCAGGACTTCGCCCGCGTCGCCCGTGAAATCCTTCGCTACGTCGAGCGCGACATGACGTCGCCGCAAGGCGCCTTCTACTCCGCCACCGACGCCGACAGTCCCAATCCCCGGGGCGAGAGCGAGGAAGGCTGGTTCTTCACGTGGACCCCCGAGGAAATCGATTCTGTCGTGACCAACGAACAGGCCCTCCTCGTCAAACAGCACTACAACGTCACGAGCACAGGCAACTTCGAAGGACGCAATATCCTCCATGCCGTCCCGGGCTCGTCAACAATCTCCGCGCAACTCCAAACCGCCCGTGAAAAACTCTACACGGCGCGTCTCGAGCGGCCTCTCCCGCTCCGCGACGAAAAAATCCTCACTTCCTGGAACGGCTTGATGATCTCCGCTCAGGCCTTCGCCGCCCTCGTCCTTCGCGAAGAGGTGTATGCCCGGCGAGCCGGGCGCGCCGCGGACTTTCTCCTCACGAACCTTCGCCGCGAGGGGCGCCTCCTGCGCCGTTACAAAGACGGCGAAGCACGTCACGCCGCATACCTCGATGACTACGCCTTCCTGATCGCCGGACTTCTCGATCTCTACGAAGCTACCGGCGGTCTCCGTTGGTTGCTCGAAGCCATCGCGCTCGACCGCGTTCTGGAAAAGAACTACGAGGATCCGGAAAACGGGGGCTTCTTCATGACCAGCAACGATCACGAGCAGCTCCTCGCGCGAGAGAAACCCAACTACGACGGCGCTGAGCCTTCCGGCAATTCCGTCGCGGTGCTGAATCTCTTCCGGTTGCACGAATTCACAACCATCGACAGCTACCGCCAACGGGCCGGGAAAGCGCTCCGGGCTTTCCAACCCATCCTGGCGGCGCGACCCGCCGCGTTGTCGGAGATGCTGCTGGCCCTCGACTTCCATCTCGACACACCCAAGCAAGTGGTCATCGTGACTCCCGGCGATCGCGGGCAAGCGGCCCGCCTGCTCGAACAGCTCCGCGATTCTTTTCTCCCCAATCGCATCCTCACCGTTGTCAGCGAAGGGGAAGAACTCGCGGAGCACGCCGCCGTCATTCCGCTGCTTGACCGGAAACGGGCCATCAAGGGACAACCCACCGCCTACGTCTGCGAAAACCGCATCTGCGAACTCCCGACCGGTGATCCCGTCACCTTCGCCGGGCAACTCCGAAAAGTGAAGCTCCTGAACGTTCCAACGACTCCGTAGCGCAAACCGCCCGCCATGAAAACTTCTTCATTCCACCCCGGTGACTACAGCCGCGGCCACAAGCATAGCCTCGAGCTTGACGTCGGCCACAGCGGCATCCAACTCCCCATCCTGCTTGTTCGAGGATCTCATGAAGGAGCCGCGCTCGTGGTTACGGCGGGCATCCACGGCGACGAATACGAAGGCGTTCGCGCCATCTTCGACATCGTCGAGACGCTCGATCCCGCCGCCATGCGCGGTGATCTCATCGCCGTTCCGGTTTCCAATCCGCCCGCTTTCTGGGCCGGAACCCGCCGTAGCCCCCTTGACGGCGTCAATCTTGCCCGGATTTTCCCCGGTGCTCCCGACCAAGGGCCGTCAGAAGCGATCGCGCACACGATGGCCCTGCAAGTGATCGCGCAAGCCGACTTCTACCTGGACCTGCATAGCGCCGGGGTGGCCTTTCTGATGCCCACGATGGTCGGCTACAACGCCAACGACTCACGAGGCCGCGCCGCCGCTGAGTGCTTCGGGGCACCCGTCATCTGGAGTCATCCGACCATCGCCCCCGGACGCACCATCTCGTTCGCGCACGGGCGCGGCATCCCATGGCTCTACACCGAAGCCCGCGGCGCCGGTCGTATCCACCCCGACGACCTCGACGTTTTTCGTAACGGCGTCACCAACCTCATGCGGCACCTGCGGATCCTCCCCGGAGAGCCGGCCTCGCCAGGCACGATCGAAACACGTCTTCACGGCGACGGCGACATCGAAGCCGGCCTCCTCTGCCAGCGGGAAGGCTTCTTCGTTCCCGGCGTCGAGTTGCTTCAAACCGTGACCGAAAGTCAGGAACTGGGACGCACGGTCAACCTCCACGGCGAAACCGTTGAAACCTACCGCGCAACCTCGGACGGTGTCATCGCTCTTGTCCGCCAGTTTCCCGTCGTCAAACCGGGCGACCCCATGTTTGTGATCACCCAACAGCAGTTTCATACCTGATCCCTGCCGGACAACCGCCGCTTCACCAGGCTCCGCCGCTGACGCACGCGGCTTCGCTTCCCACCGTCCCGAAGCCTCGTCAGATACCTTCAAGTCCACCGGCTTCATGAGAAGTTCATTTTTTGGGATCGCTGAAGCATTCTTGCTGTCAGGCAATGAAGGGAGTCTCTCTGTGGACGGGTCATCCACTTCGCATCACCTGCCGGGTCTGCAACAAGCAGTACAGAGCGGCTCGCACTCGAGGCTTCAGCCACTTTTTATGCCTGGTCTTGCATGCTATTCCTGCTCTCTGCTGCGTAAGTACGACAACAAACGGGTGAACTGAACTTGATTTTTCTTCCCGACGCGCACTGTGATCGACCTCGGCCCATCCCGGAACGTGTATTGCACAGGACTTGATGGAATTACAGCTATTGCAGCCGCGACCGCAGACATTATTCCGATCGTTTTCCAGGCCGTCTGTGCCGTGATCGAGGCATCTCTACCCTCGGACCAATAACTCTTGCAGGAAGAACTGTAATCCGTGTAATAACAACTCGTTACATAACCGGGTTCCGATGAAGTCGCAAGATAACCGACAACCAGGGCCCCGCCAAGCAAGCTAAGGCCGGCCGCGCCTCTTCGTATGTACGCCTCGTCTTTTCGTCGGTAATGGTCACTCTCGGGATCGAAGCCGGGAAACGTTGCCACCAATGACCGATGCTTCCGGTCATACACTTCAATGCCGTCATCGGTGACGTGGATCGCGGCTTTCCGCCATTTTCCGTCAAGCGTCTTGTATCTCACCTTTCCTTTATCGAACCATTCGGCTTGGACCGCGCACACACTCAGCGCAACGAGCACGAAACCTCTGTACAGCCTCGTCATTCCCTCCGCCCTCCTTTCATGGCCAGTCCGGTTACCCATGCGCGGCACACGGCATGCCCTCACGAGTTGCCCAAGCGCAGGTGGCCTTGCAGACTCCCGAACCGCCATGGCGTCGTTTCGAAAACGGCATCCGTCCGTACCGAGCCTTCGGGACCGCCGACCGCGCGACTACGGGTAAGCGACCATTGCCGCTTGGACGGAACGTGTGTTCAGCGCGTTTCTGGGGTTCGTATGGTTGCGAACAGACCCGTCCCGGAACGGGTCCCTGACGAGCAGGCCGTGTTTCCAGCGCAAAGGGCTGGCGAGGCTCCGTCCGGACCGACAAGCGGGAGAACGGAGCGCCGCGTGAACTTGATTCGAATGTGAATCTTGGCCGGAGGCAAGAAAACTAGATCGCGGTCCAACCCGCATCCACCGGAATGTTGGCGCCGGTGATGTAGCGCGACGCGTCCGACGCCAGGAATACGGCCGGCCCTTTGATGTCGTCCTCGTCGGCCATTCGTCCCAGCAGAGTGCGCGCGCTGTACTGCCGGACGAACGTGTCGCTGTGATCCGGTGTTTGCAGACCGCCCGGAGAGAGCGCGTTGACCCTCACGTTGTAGGTCCCCAGGAAACTCGCCAGGTAGCGGGTCATCTGGATCATCCCGCCCTTCGCGAAGTGATAGTCGATCGGGTTCCAAATGGTGGTGCCCTCGTAGATGGACCAGTCCGGACCCACCATGCCGTAGATCGAGGCGATGTTCACGATCGATCCGGAGCGCCGCTCGCGCATCGGCTCGGAGAGGATTTGACATGCCAGCAAAAGGCCGGTCGAATTGACCCGCATGGCTTGCCGCCAACGCTCCGCGGTGACTTCGAGCAGGTCTCCGCCGGCCCGCGCCACCGAATTGTTGAAGAGCACGTCAAGCTGCCCATGACGTTCGATCAGGCGGTCACGCAAGCGCCGAATCGAGTCCTCCGACCCTTGATCGTATTGATCTCCTTCAGCACGCAGCCCTTCTTGTCGAAGCTCCTCGGCATACGCCCGGCAGGCCTCTCCATTCCGGGAGGCAATCACGACCGTCGCCCCCGCCTCGGCCAGGGCGCGAACGATGTGTTTGCCGTAGAGCCCGGCGCCTCCCGTCACCAGAGCCACCTTCCCATCCAGGCGAAACAGCTTCTCCGTCGGAATCATGCCGCCCCCTCCTGATCCGCTTCGGCGCCAAGAACCTGACCCCGGATGTCGAGCCCGGCCTTCTCGCTCCAGGCCGCAAGAATGCGCTCGAAAATCACACCGCCAACTTCTCCATCTCTGACCGGAAGGCCGTTGATGCGCGTGACGGGGGCCATGCAATAGGGCGTCGTGACCAGAAAGATCTCATCGGCGTTGATCGCGTCATGCACTTGCAGGTCGCGGCTCTCGAATCCGATCCCCAGCTCCGCGCAAATCTCGGACACCACTTCCCGGCTCGCCCCTCGCAGCATGTTCGCCGCCGTGGGAGAGTAGACGACACCCTTCTTGACTAGCAGCAGATTCGAGCCGCTGCACTCCGTCAGGTTCCCATCCAGATCGAGCATCAGCGGAACGGCATCCTGATCCACCAACTGTGCTTCCTTTTCCGCGATCCACCAGTGCAAGCGGCTGCGATGCTTGATCTTCTGATCGAGGCACTGCGGTGGAACGTGCCGCGTACTCGGCGTCACGACATGCGCTCCCTCGGTAAAGAAACGCTGAAACGCCGCGAACGGAAGCGGAAAGGAATGAATGCAGAACGTCGGTTCGCCCGGCTTGAAATCGGCCGCGTTGCCGGCATAGCCCAGGTTTTCTCCAGGCGTCAGGAAGTAGACGACGCCCAAGTCGGCGCCCGCGGGGATCAACCCCGCATTGTGCCGAATCAGTTCCCTCGTCCTGGCCATCGTCTCGCCGGGGCCGATCGGGACCGTGAGGCGCGCATACTTCGCCGATTCGAAAAAGCGCTCGACGTGTTCCTCCAGGCGGAACGGCTCGTGCCGGAACGTCCGCAACTGATCCGTCACCGTAGCACCGAGGACAATCCCGAAATCGTAGATGTTCACCTTGGCCTGAGACGCCGGCGTAAAACCTCCCCCCAGGTACACGATTGGTTCCCGCATCTTCCCTCCAGTCCGTCTTTGCAGCATGGTAAGCCATTCCGTACCGTCTCTACATCTGCAAGCCCCCGCCGCCGCCATGGATATGAGCTTTTTCGAATGCGCGGAGGCCGTCAGGAGAATGCCAGCCACGACCGATCCGGCGTAAAGCAAGGCCCGCCCGCGCCCGGCATCAGCGTGTTAGGATGCATCCTTCGCCGGCCGTCCGGTGCGCCGCCGTCACGCTGGCGACACGGAGTGCGTCAATGAAACGCTATGGATCGGTGTTGCGAGTCCGGCCCGAAAGAGAACAGGAGTACCGCCGCTACCACGAAGCCGTCTGGCCCGAGATCCTCGAAATCATCCTCGAGTGCAACATCCGCAACTATTCCATCTACTTGAAGGACGGCTACCTGTTCGCATACTTCGAATACATCGGCGACGACTTCGCGGCAGATAGCGCCAAGATGGCCCGTCAACCGAAAATGCGCGAGTGGTGGGACATCATGGAACCGATGCAGCACCCCCTGCCCACCCGCAAAGAAGGAGAATGGTGGGCCTCCATGGAGGAAGTCTTCCACACCGACTAACCGGCCTTTCTGCCGCATTTCGACGATCCGGCAACCAACAAGAACTCTGGAATCCTCGCAACGCGACGCCGACACCCGGCCTGATCCCCTTGCGAGGCCGCGGATTTCCCGCTTGACTCGTCAGGGGCAAGCTCGTTTAATGGGCGCATGTCCAGATCGTTCCTCATGGTTCTGCTCGCTCTCCTAACCGTCTCGGGCGCTTCCTCGCGGGTCGTTCGCGTGGAAGTCGAGAGCGCCGAGACCCTGCTGCAGGGCAGGTCTTTCGGCTTGACGGGTCCTTATCAAAAGCTCACCGGCAAGGTTTTCTTCGCCGTGGACCCGGCCAACTCGGCGAACCGCATCATCGCCGACATCGACCTCGCGCCCACCAATAGCCAGGGCGAGGTCGAGTTCTCCTCCGAGTTCTTCTTGCTCAAACCTCTTCAAGCCGACCGGGGCAACGGAACCGTCCTGTACGAGGTGTCGAATCGTGGGAACAAGGGCATGCTCAGTTTCTTCAACGCCGCCCGGGGGAGCCGCAGCCCTTCCGATGCTGAACACTTCGGCGACGGCTTCCTGCTCGAAGAGGGTTTCACTCTGCTATGGCTCGGCTGGCAGTTCGACGTACCCCGGGAACCCGATCGGATGCGTCTGCTGACGCCGATCGCCAGGCAAGACGGCGGGCCGATCCGCGGCTTGGTTCGCAGTGACTTCGTCGTCCAGGACCGCGTCTACGATCGCCTGCTGTCGGACCGTAATCACATTCCCTATCCGGTTGCCGATCCCGATGCGCCCGAAACCGTCATGACCGTACGGGACCGGGTCGAATCAAAGCGCCGCGTCATACCCCGCTCGCAATGGAGGTTCGGCCGCATGGAAAACGGCCGGGTTGTGCCTGACAAGGGACGCGTCCATCTCGAAGGCGGCTTCGAGCCGGGAAAGATCTATGAGGTGGTCTACGTCTCGGAGAACCCGTCCCTCGTCGGCCTCGGTCCGACGGCCATCCGCGACTTTGTTTCGCAACTCAAATACGAAGGGAACGACGATCTCTCGATCCCGGATGACGCGCTCGACCGCGCACTCGGCTTCGGCATCTCCCAGAGCGGCCGGTTCCTTCGCACGTTCCTCTACTACGGTTTCAACGAAGACGAGAAACATCGGATCGTCTTCGACGGTCTCATCTCACATGTCGCCGGGGGTGGCCGCGGCAGCTTCAACCACCGTTTCGCTCAGCCGTCGCGCGATGCGCATCCCTTCATGAACTTCTTCTATCCGACCGATATCTTCCCGTTTACCGATGTCGAGCAACACGATCCGGAAACAGGCTTGCAGGACGGCATTCTCACCCGCCGCCTCGCGCGGAAGTTCTGGCCCAAGATCTTCTACACCAACTCTTCCTACGAATACTGGGGCAGGGCGGCGTCGTTGATTCACACGACCATCGACGGCAAGGAAGATATCGCCCTCTATGACAACGTCCGGATCTACATGTTCGCCGGGACGCAGCACGGGCCGGCCGGATTTCCGCCGAGAGTTACCTTGGGGCAGCAGCTCAGCAATCCCATGGACTTTCGCTGGTCGATGCGAGCGCTTCTGAAGGCCATGAAGAGATGGGCGGCCGGCGGCGGAGAACCGCCGCCGAGCCAATACCCTCTGCGCAAGGACGGGAGCGCGGTGAGCGCGGAAGACCTGATGTTCCCGAAGATTCCCGGCGTCGGTTTCTCGAGCCGCGTCCACAAAGCCTATCGCGCCGACTACGGTCCGATGTTCTACAGCCGGGGAATCGTCACGAAGGAGCCGCCGGATATCGGAAAGGCGTTCCCGATTCTCGTCTCGGCGGTGGACCGCGACGGCAACGAGATCGCCGGTGTGCGCATGCCCGAGCAGGAAGTACCGCTGGCTACGTTTGCAGGCTGGAACCTTTTCAACGAGAAGTCCGGTCCCACCGACGAGATATCCAGCATGCAAGGCTCCTACATTCCGTTCGCCAGAACCGAGGCCGAGCGCAAGGCGAATGGGGATCCGCGGCCTTCGATCGAAGCGCGCTACAACAGCCGCGAAGAGTATCTCGGCTTGGTCGCCGACGCCGGCATCCGGTTGATCGAAGCCGGCTACCTGCTGGGCAAGGACCTGCCCGCCATCGTCAGCAACGCCGGCCGCCATTGGGATTACTTGATGCAGCCCGATCCGCAGCCGACAAGCGGACCACAGCGGCCTTAGCCTGCCTTTCTCACCACCCGACGGTCGAAGCACGCGATACGACCGCCAGGACTTCGTTGCGCTTGCTTGCCGTGCTCGACGTACGGTTCAAGTACGCCTGCGCGCGCCAAGCGGCTCGCGCCTCGTCCTGACGGCCCTCTCACGCACTTCGCCTCGCCGCGTGGTGAGAAAGGCAGGCTAGTCGATCGGAGCCGGAACTGCTATCCCAACCGATCTGCGACATGGACGGTCAAGAGCCCGCAACGCGAACAAACAGACCGCCGATAGGAGCCTCCACGACGGATCAACCCGCCGATTGAGTGGGTGCTCCCGGTTCGCGGCAACCAGGCGCCCCCGGAAATAGCGAGCAATAGCGGGCAATAGCGGGCAATAGCGAGCAACCGACTGACCTGAAACATCCTCCTGATCGAGCGGCTTCGACACCGCTTCGGATGTTTCCCGCCTGAATGACCCGCACTCGAGCGGAGGAAAACCTAGCCCACGAACAGATCCGTAACCGCCTTGCCCTTGACCAGTTCGCGAGGCTGGTCGAGGTGGTTGTGGATCTCCATATTGGGATCGATGCCGAGGGCGTAGTAGACCGTCGCCAGCAGGTCGTTCGGATGGACCGGCTTTTCCCTGGGTGAGGATGCCGTCTCGTCGGACTCGCCGTAAAGCCGTCCGCCGGGAATGCCCGCGCCGGCTACCATCGCCGTGTAGCAATAGGGCCAGTGGTCGCGGCCGTCCGGGGAGTTCGAGTTGCCCGACGTGCTGACGCCGAGGCGCGGTGAGCGGCCGAATTCCCCAACGGCCACCACGAGGGTGTCGTCCAGCAGGCCGCGCTCGGTCATGTCGCCGAGCAGCGCGCTCAAGGTCTGGTCGAGCACGGGGCAGTGCAGGTTCTTCAGCGGCCCGAAGTTCGACGCATGCGTATCCCAAGCGGTCGTTTCCGGGTTGCCGTTGGCGACCGAGGGCCAGTTGACCTGCACGAAGCGCGTGCCGGCTTCGATAAGCCGCCGCGCCATCAGCGCGCCCTGGCCGAAGGTCGTCCGTCCGTATCGCTCGCGCATCTTGTCCGGCTCTTTCGACAGGTCGAACGCGTCGCGGGCTCTGCCGGAAAGCACCAGATCGAAAGCCTTCTCGTAGTAGGTGTCGAGCGCCGTGTTCTCGACTGCCTTTTCGAGATCGGGCATGGACTCGTTGATGCCCTTCAGCAGCTCGAAGCGGCTCTGCAGGCGCTCGGGCGGTGTTTCCTTGCGCAGCGCGAGGTCGTCGAGCTTGATCGGCTTGTTCGGGTCCTGGTAGAGGCGATAGGGGTCGTACGCCTTGCCGATGAAGCCGGCGGCGCCGCCTTTGCCGATGACGCTCGATTCCTGCAGCGGCCGAGGCATCTCGACGAACGGCAGCACGGGCTCGGTCGGCGGTATCATCTTGCTGATCCAGGAGCCGGCCGTGGGGAAGTCGATCGGCGACGGCGGTTCGAGTTGGCCCGACGGCGACACCTTGTCAGGCGGATAGCCGGTCAACATCTGATAGATGGCGGCGGTATGGTTGAACAGGCCCTTCGGCGTGTAGCTCATCGAACGGATGAGCGTGCACTTGTCGACGGATTCGGCGAGCTTCGGCATCGTCTCGCTGAGCCAGATGCCGGGGACCTTCGATTGAATCGGTTTGAACTCGCCTCGAATATTCGACGGCGCGTCGGGCTTGGGGTCCCAAATATCGATATGGCTCGGGCCGCCTTGGAGGAACAGCATGATGACCGACTTGGCGCGGCCGAAACCTCCTGCGCCCTCGAAGCGCGGCGGAACGGCAGCCGCCTTCGCGCGGTCCTGCAGCTCGAAGACCTGCGACAAAGTCATGCCGAGCAGGCCGAGCGATCCCACCTGCATGAAGTCGCGGCGACTTGCGCCGTCACAATTGCGTACCGACCAACGTCCCGGAATGTTCAGCATTGGGGCCTCCCCTGACCGAAGGTTGCTGACAGGTATTATACGCCAGCCGCACGTGACCGCAATAGCGGGCAACGTCTTTATCAGGCTCCTTCGGGGCCGGATTGCCGGGGATTTACTGTCGCAATGCGGAGGATCTGCCGTCGCGACCGGTCGCCAATCCTTCTTGACCTGCGCCGCCGCCCGGCCGCCCCATTGTCGTTTGGGGAAAGTTATGTCTTGGCGGCCTTGCGGGCGCTGCTCAGAATGTCTCTCAGGCGCTTGCCGATGATGAGGTCGTCGCCGGAGCGCAGGGTCATCGAGACGATGTGCATTTCGTCGGGACGAGCGGGAAGCTTGGGGTCCCTTTGGCGGACGGCAGGCACCAACGGCGGGTTGTTGCTGATCGTCAGGACTTCGATGCGGGGGCTGCCGGCTCGGAGTTGCCGGTCGCAGTCGGCGATGCTGAAGTTCCAGGCCTTCTCGTCCCAACTGAGGCTCACGCGGGGTGGGCGGTAGGGGTCGGATTGCTCCGAGATCTCGGCGCTGACGCCGGGGACGCTTTCCGCGAGTTTCTTGATCCGCGAGAGGCGGTCGAGCCACTCCTTCTCGAGCTTGTCGAAATCGGCTTGAAGCCACCACTCGACGGCGGCCAGGCAGCCCATGATCTCTTCCTTGCCGACTTTCATGGGACGGCAGACGGAGCCCTCCCAGGGGTTGTAGTTGGCGATGGCGGCGTCGATCAGGTCCTTGCGGCCGAAGAGCAGGCCGCTGCACTGCGGTCCGCGGAGACCCTTGCCGCCGGAAAAAGTGTAGAGGTCGACGCCCATCTTGGCGTAGACGCGGATGGAATCGATGGGCGGAATGCCGGCGGCCTGGTCGAGCAGCAGCGGGACCTTGACTTCCTTCGCGATAACGACGAGTTTTTCGAGCTGCTCGCCGCTGCGGGTGGTGTAGATCATCGCGGTATTGGGATTGACGGATCGGCGGACCTCGTCGAGGGTGGGTGCGATGACGAGTTTGCCACCGGCGAGGCGGATGGCGCTGTCGAAGGCATTGCGTCCGGGAAACATGATGACTTCGTGCTTGAGACCCGTGGTGTCGGGGAGTTGCCAGATGAGAGCCGGGTCGTCGCCGGCGATGCAGGCGGCGGTGGCGGCGGCCATGGCGCCCGCAGCGCCGGAGGTCACCATGCCGAATTCGGCGCCGGAGAGTTCGGCGAGTCGTTTGCCGACGGCCTGCTGCAGCTCGAAGATGTCGACGTAGTGCAGGGCGGCTTCCTGCTTGGCTTGGCGGACGGCGGGCAGCTCGAGAGTGCCGCTGAGGTAGGTCCACACGCCGCGTCCGTTGATGAGGGGCTTGACGCCGAGACGGGTGTAGATGTTGTCGGAATCGGATCGGCCGGCTGCGGCGAAGGCTTTGCGCTTGAGGTCGTCGAAGGCGATGAGGCCGAGGATCGGAAGAGCCCCCAAGAGTTTGAGGAAGTTGCGGCGGTGGCTTGGAATGAGCATGGGGGCCTCCAGGAGTATTGCGCTGGGTTCAATCATACCGGTTGAGGCATGCTGCCGTGGCGGATGCAAATGCGGACCGGGCCCGACGTAGCCGGTGTGTTTCGCGATGGACTGCAGGCGCCTTGCTGTAACGGCAACGCTTCGCGGGGAAGGTCACACGGTGCACCGGAACAACAGCTTGAACCACGCCGGGGATGTGGCGTTGGAAGAAACTTGACGGCAGTCACGTTTCCGCTCAGCGGACCGCCGCGGCCGGCGAGAACGGGTTTCCCCGGTCAGTGGTCGGTTCACTCCGGGTTCTGGTATGCTTGCGAACCTTGACGGAACAAAGTGAGCGAGACAGAGTAGCGGCGGCGGCTCGGTATTTGCCGGAGTGGGATCGCGGCGAGTTGCCGGAGGCGCCGCGGTTCCGGCTGTATCAGATGGGGGCGCTGATCGGTCCCGGCTTGCTGATGGTGGGTTCGACCATCGGCGGCGGGGAGTGGATGTTCGGTCCGATCGTGACGGCGCGCTACGGCGGCATCGTGATGTGGATTGCCGCGGTGAGCGTGGCCCTTCAGGCAGTGTTCAATCTGTCGGTGATGCGCTACGCGTTGTACACCGGCGAGCCGATCTTCGTGGGACTGCTGCGGACGTTCCCCGGTCCGAAGTTCTGGATCGTCTTCTATCTGATTGCCGACTCGGGATACATCTGGCCGTACGTGGCCTCGAACGCGGCGGTCCCGGTGGCGGCGGCGTGGTTGGGGAGACTGCCGGGGCCGCAGGACGACTTCCTGGTGCGGGTGTTGGGGTATGCGATTTTCTTGAGTTGTTTCATCCCGTTGATTTTCGGAGGGAAGGTATACACGGCGGTCGAACGGTTCATGACGGCGAAGGTGATCTTCGTGCTCGGCTTCCTGCTCGCGGTGGATCTCTTTCTGGTGAGCGGCGAGACGTGGTGGGCGGTGTTCAGCGGCTTCTTCAAGGTGGGCATGCTGCCGGAGGGAGAAGTGGATTGGGCAACGCTGGCGGCATTCGCGGCGGTGGCCGGTGTGGGCGGACTGTCGAATACCCTGTTCTCGAACTATGCGCGGGACAAAGGTTGGGGCATGGGAGCGCTTGTCGGGGCGATTCCGAGCTTGATTGGCGGAAAGAAGATTGCACTGTCGCCCGTGGGAAAGGTATTCGCCGTAACGCCGGAGAGCCTGAAGCGCTGGAAGGCGTGGCTGGGATACATTCGGCGGGATCAGATCTGGATTTGGGCCGCGGGTTCTTTGATCGGCATGGCGCTGCCGTCGATGCTGTCGCTGGAGTTCCTGCCGGGTGTGGAAGTGGAGGGGCATGCGGCGGCTGCGATGACGGCGCGAGGTATTGCGGATCGGCACGGCGAAGTGTTCTGGTTTCTGACATTGCTGTGCGGTTTCGTGGTCTTGGGCATCGGCTTCATCCAGACCCTTGACGGAATCGTGCGGCGATGGACGGACGTTCTGTGGAGCGCGTCAGGACGGCTGCGGGAGAAAGGCGGTCAAGTCAAGAACATCTACTACGTCGTGCTGCTGGCGTATTGTCTTTGGGGATTGCTGGCGTTGCGGCTGACTCCGAATCCGTTGGTGCTGGCGATTGTCAGCAGCGTTTGCGGGAACGTGGGTCTCGGATCGTCGGCGCTGCATACCCTGTTCGTGAACCGCAGGCTGATGCCGCCGGAGCTGCGGCTTCCCTGGTACATGCAACTGGGGCTGGTCGGGGCCTTCGTCTTCTTCCTGGGGATCTCGGGTGTGGCTTTGCACCAGCACTTGACAGCGGTGAGCAGGTAGTTCAGCCGCCTGCGGCGGCCATCTGCCGCCCTCGCACGCCATGTCTCCAAAAGCTGAAACAGGCTGTGGTGTTTCACCGCAGGGCTTTGACTAACCTGCATTTCTCACCACCCGACGGTCGAAGCACGCGATACGACCGCCAGGACTTCGCTTTTCCTTCGCAACGCTTGCTTGCCGTGCTCAACGTACTGTTCAAGTACGCCTGCGCGCGCCAAGCGGCTCGCGCCTCGTCCTGACGGCCCTCTCACCCACTTCACCTCGCCACGTGGTGAGCAATACAGGCTAATTGGGACACGGTCACTGTGCAATTATTCCTGGAACTCTTGGTCCGATCATGGGAGGACGAAGTACTGCCTCGTTCCGTGACGCTCGTCAGATGTGACGCATTCCGGCTTATCGGCCTGCGGCGGCGGATTCACGCAACATGACGCGGCGTAGAGGTGAGCGAGACATCAAGGCTCACTTGATCGTACGGCACCCAAGGGATCAACCTGCCACGCTGTCCCGCCCTCAATTCCACGAGCCCATATTGCGACATCGTCTTCAGAGTACGTGACAGGTTCGACTTGTTGCGGCCCGCAAGCTCCGCGAGCTCGGTGAGCGAGCGCGGCTTCTCCCGGGCAATCATCTCCAGGAGCTCCCGGTTGCGCTGCGAGAGCACCTTCGCGAAGCTCTCCACGGAAGTGAACCACACCGTCGGCTCGCCCTTTGCGGGCTTCAGCTCGCCGCGGGCGATCGCCATGGTGCGGGCCTTCATCCGATCGTAGCCGGCAATGCCGATCTTGAGTGTCTTCATGGGAGCGATCCCCTTTCCCTCAGCACCTTGTCCACCTCGGTCCAGAAGTCTTCCAGCAGTGTGGCGGCGTCTCTGTAGTCATACGGACGGATGCTCCGCAGCCGGTGAAGATGGTCGCTCTCGCGGCGTTTCGGCGTTCCCGGACCCCGCCGTTCCCTCACCGGATGCGCATTGTCGAACCCCGACCAGGCGGGCGCCGTCCGGCGCGTGCAGCGTCAGCGAATAGCTGAGGCCGTGCGGCCGTTCCTCTGTCACGTCGGTACGCCGCACCACGAACTTCACCCAGTGTCCGATTTCGTCCACGAACAGTGTCAGATCGTGAAGCTCCAACAACGTGTCGAGTCCGGGATCGCGATGCGGAGCCGTCAATCAGCATATGTTATCAGTCTCTGATAACAAACGAAGTGGCCTGCATGTCCATCCCCCTTGCGGACATTTTCCTGCGCCGGACTGTTCGGGATTGCGGATGCATGTGGCAGAGGCGAGTCTGCCCATCAGCACCTGACAGCAGCGGGCAGGTAGTTCAGCCGCCCGCGGCGCGCGCTTGAAATCCTCAGTCCCGGCTCACTGCGACGGCTTTCTTTCGTCCGCTGCCACACTCGGACGCGTAACCAGGAGAGTGACTCCCAGCGCGACCAGGCTCACGCCGACGCCCGCGACCGAATCCACGGCGAAGTGGTATCGGCCGTAGATCGTCGCCCAGAAAATACCCAGCGTCACCGCCGCCGCCGCATAAGGCGCCCAGCGGCCGCGCTTCATGATCAGGAACGCGCCGAAGACAACCGAGCAGCTCGCTGATACGTGAGCGCTCGGGAAGACGCTGGTGTGAATCCCGGCGTCCTTCAGAATCCACCAGTTGATCTGACGGAACACCGTATCGATCCGCGGCATGTCATCGAGCGGGAATACGGTTCGCGGCGGCTCCGAGGGAAAGTAGGGGAACAGCGCGTAGGAAAGCAGAGTCCCCAAGAGATAGATGAACAGGAACCGATCCGAAGCCTCGCGCCGGTAAAGATACGCATAGAGCATCAACATCACGAATGGCGCCAGCAGGTATACGAGCGTGTAGCAGATTTCCAGATAGGCGGGCAACACCGGCCCCAGCGCTTCGATCGCATCCCGTACGCCCCAATCGTGAAGCAGCCATCGGTCCCATACGATCCACACGCGCTCCAATTCATAGGTGTGTTCGGCCGGAGCGAACCATCCCATCTCGCGGTAGCACAGCGGCACAAGAAAAAACGGCGTCCAATCGCGAAAAATATTCAGCAACCGGCTCGCACGGCCGCTGAAGCAGAAACCCAAGGCCAGATAGGCTGCGATGACAGCCGCGTTGACGACCAGCACCCGCGTTCTGACGTGAGGCGGAATATCGATGAACAACGACACTCCAACCACATACAGGAAATAACCCACGAGAATCCATTCGGACTTTCGCAGGAACCGAACCGCGGGTTCGGGGGGTTTGGAATCTCTTCTCTCGAGCCAGGTAGAACGCATCACGCCCACCGCCTAGCCTGCATTTCTCACCACGTGGGGAGGCGAAGTGCGTGAGAGGGCCGTCAGGA
>JAPPLB010000064.1 GCA_028819575.1 Bryobacterales bacterium
ACTTGAACCGTACGTTGAGCACGGCAAGCAAGCGCAACGAAGTCCTGGCGGTCGTCGTATCGCCTGCTTCGGCCATCAGGTGATGAGAAATGCAGGTTAGCGCCATCGAGTACTCATTCACGGCTCGATGGCAAACGGCGAAGGCGCATAGCAAGGGATCGAAGTGGCGCGAGTCACACGGCTGGCATCCGTGACGGCCGATCTTGCATTTTGTCGACGAGTCTAAGAGTCGAGGTCGACGCGATCGACGACGCCGATGATAGCAGCTTCGATCGGTGACTGGAGGCGGCTCACGGCGGTCATGGCCGCCCAGCCATCGGTGGCTAGCAGAACACGGTCACCGACTCCCGCGTCCAACACGTCGACAGCGACATACGGCACTCCCGCGGGCTGGTCGTCAAGATCGAGAGGCTCAACAAGCAGCAGTTTCAGATCGGAATGGCTTGCGTGCTTGACCGTTGAGACCACTTCACCCGTAATTCGCCCAATCAGCATCGTCTATTCACTCCCGGTCGTCGTAACAGAATCAACGATCCCCACGACCGCGGCATCCGTCCCAACTTCGGACGGCAACATCGCGTAAGAGGCTTCGCGTCCCCGGCACCAGTAGACTGTCTCGCCAGCGCCGGCGCCGACCGCGTCCACAGCTACTAAGGATCGTCCGGCGGCAGCGCCTTGCTCGTCCACGGGTTGAATCACGAGAAGCTTGACGCCTTCGAACTGGTCGGTCTTGGCGCTCGACCAGACCCGCCCCACAACACGACCGAGACGCATGCTAGCCCGCCGACCCGGAACCGCGGTCGAGATCGAGTTCGTCGATGATGCCGACGATGGCCGTGTCGACCGGACTATCTTTCATGCCTGAAGCCATTCGGGCGGAACTGCCCGAAACGGCGATCACCTTCTCGCGAAAGCCGGCGCCAACAGTGTCGATTGCGACAACATAGCCCGAAAGTTCCTCGCCCTCGGGAGAGATATGGCGCAGAACAAGGAGCTTCCTGCCTTCAAGGCGAGGGTCCTTGCGCGTCGCCACGACAGTGCCCACAACGCGGGCCAGCAACATGCGGCTCGTCCTTTCGCCGGGGACTTATTCGCCGGCCGGAGTGATCTGGAAGATATCGTCCAAATTGGCGTGCGGCCGTGGAATTACGTGCACAGCCACGAGATCTCCTACTTTGCGAGCCGCCGAAGCACCGGCATCCGTCGCGGCTTTCACCGCCGCCACGTCGCCGCGGCAGAGGACCGTTACGTAGCCGGACCCGATCTTTTCCCAGCCCACCAACGTGACCTTGGCAGCCTTGACCATGGCGTCAGCGGCTTCGATCAAAGCGGTCAGACCACGCGTTTCAATCATTCCCAGGGCTTCGCCCATAGAGTTCTACTCCTCCCTTTAACTACCCCTCACACGCATGGCCTCTTCGACCAGCGCGACCAATTCATCCCGCGTAACGTGAAACCGTTCTTTTTGAGCATCGGAAGTCTGTCCGCCTGTACCTTCGGCTGGAACAGGACAGTTCGGTTGGACCACCGACGATGAAGCGAAACCGTAACGGCCACGGGCGTCAATCAACTTCTTCACTTCCTCACTCGGAAGCAGCTTGGCTCCCCCCAGCAGATGGGCGACCAAATTAATCCTCGCAAAGTGTTCGACCGTCTCCATTCGGAAGAAGGCCTGTTTGATCTCGCTACCATAAGTTACCGCACCATGATTGGCCAGAAGAATCGCATCGAACTTCGGGATCAGCGGCAACATCGGCTCGGTTAGCTCAGGCGTTCCCGGCAGGCCGTAAGCGGCGAGAGGAACACAGCCCAGACCGATGACCACCTCGGGTAGCAGCGCCTTGTCGAGAGACAAACCAGCCGCCGCAAAACCGGTGCACACCGGCGGATGGGCATGTACAACCGAATGGACATCCGGCCGGACCTGATAAATCGCAAGGTGCATTAGAATCTCAGACGTACGCTCCAATCGTCCTTGGATCTTGTTGCCCTCGTAGTCGACGATGATCAGATCGTCGGGCCGCATCATGCCTTTGCTCACGCCGGTGGGCGTCGACAGGATGCACTCGTTGTTAAGCCGGATTGTGATGTTTCCGTCGTTCGCAGCCACCCATCCCTTCTGGTAAATGAGGCGGCCGATGTCGACGATATCCTGCCGATGCTCACGCTCGGTCTTGTCCATGCGACCTCGTATCGTAACGTGGAGGCTTTGAGCTTGTAAAGAAATGAGCCCAAGGGACTTGTCACAGTCAGCCGGGTCATTCTTCTACATCTGTAGGAGATTTCTGCGGAATCGAGCCGAGGAACGCTCCGCCACAACTTTACTTGCAAACGACTGGCTCCAGCCGCAAAGATAGGGGCTCAGATTCACACATGGCCAAACCTCGCATGTGCCCACACTGCCGGGCTTTCATCGATCCGAAATCCCGTGTCTGCGAGTACTGCGGTGAGAAGGTGGGTCTGCCCTCGTGGAAGCGCCCGGACCCGACCAAGGCGCTTGGCGGACTCATCGCGGCCAGCCATTTCACTACGTTCATCATTCTGTTCATTAACTTCGCCCTGTTCATCTCGACGATGGTGTTGACATCGAAGTTCCAGGGCGGCTCGATCAGTCTTTTCGGTGGAATTGACGGACAAACTCTCTTCCTGTTTGGCGCCAAGGATCGTTTTGCGATTCTCGCGCGCGGCGAATGGTGGCGGCTGATCACGGCCGGCTTCTTGCACGGAGGGGTGCTACATATCCTCATGAACACTTGGGTGCTTTTCGATCTTGGGGCGCAAGTGGAAGATTGCTATGACACTTCGCGTTTCCTCGTGATCTACCTTGCGTCCAGCATAACCGGCTTCTTGGCTAGCATGTTTTGGAGTTCAAGCTTGTCAGTCGGCGCATCGGCGGCTGCGTGCGGCTTGATCGGCGCCATGATGGCCTACGGCCGCCGCACGGGGAGTTCGTACATCTGGAAGGCCTATATGCGCTGGGCCATCATGCTACTGGTCTTTGGACTGCTGGTCCCCATGGTCGACAATGCTGCCCACATCGGTGGATTCATCGGCGGGTTCGCAGTTGGGAGCATGGTAGGGTCCCCCCAATACGGCAGCCCGATCGAATCCGTCTGGAAGGCGGCGGCCGGATTCGCCGTTCTACTTGTAGCTGTGTCGTTCTTCTTCGCCTACCAACTCCTCAGTCGGGCACTGTTCTCCTAGGCCGGGACGAATGGCCATCAGCAACCAGTTCCAGCTTACCGGGACTTCGAAGCGGCTTCCTGAAATTGAACGGTCGAAGCCATGGTCGCAGCGGCCCGCACCTCAACAAGGACTGCTGCCATTCAACTCGACCTGTCTCTATTGTCGGCAACGACTCTGAAGCGCGCAGGAGGTTCCGACCGGGCTCGGCCGCGCAGATACCACTCCGTAGTAAGCGCCTTTCAGCTTCCCGCAAGTATTTCGCCGTGCGGCTTGCCCTGGGTGATCTCCTCGTAAGCGTCGCGCACTTGTAAAGCCAGCCTCTCACCCACCCAATTCTTGACGGCGTCGGACAGGACGACCGTCGTCGAGACCGGCTCGCCATCCCTCCCCATTCGGACAAGGTCACCCAGCGTTTGACCGTCATCGATGGCTTCCTTGACTGCCGCATGAAGCTCGGTCATGAACCTCTGCTCCCCATCGAGCAACTCGGGGCCGCCGACCCCGCCATGGCCGGGCAAGACGATCTCCACATCGAGTCCCTTTGCGGCTTCCACGACCTTCGGCCAATTGCCGATGTAGCCATCGCCGGTGTAGTTGAACGGTCCGTTGGTAATCGCATCGCCGGTGCAGAGAATCTTCTCCTGTGGCAAGTACGCAAAGCCGTCACCCCGTGTGTGCGCCCAGCCGAAGAAATGGAATTCGACCCGGCGCGTCTCGTCCTCGATCACAAAGGGTGATTCGGAGAACGTCTTCTTCGGCGGCTCGGGAGCCTCAAGTCCCAGAGCTGCAATGCCCTTACGCGCCTTGGCTGCCTCCTGCCATCGCTGCGGCTCGTAGCGCTCCATCTCCTCGCTAACGCCCACGTAGGCCAGTGTCGTCGTACCTTGCCGGGTCCAGACCGGATTGCCGTAAGCATGGTCGCCGTGGTGGTGCGTATCGAACACATACTTGACCGGTTTGGAGGAGATCTTCTTGAGATCCCGCAACACGGCCTGAGCGCCACTGGGAAAGTTGGCGTCAACGACAATCAGGAAGTCTCTCATCTCGATGATGACGTTGTTGCAATGTCCGTGGTGACGCCGCTCGCCCTCACGAAACCAAACCCCGTCGGCCACTTGCTTGACGGTTCCCGGCTGCGCTTCGCTGGGGGAGATCCAGAACGCAGTCCCGACAAGGAGTGCGAACAACAGCGAAGCCAAAACCCTCTTACGATTCATTCAGAAGTTCCTCCACTGGAGCGAGACGATCACAGTGTGAGTGTACCGAAACCAAACGTGCAGCAGGATTGCGAGAAGTCGGGAAACTCCGAGAGGCTTGTCATGAGGTATCAGGAAGTCTTTTGATCCGTTGGAGCAATGCCGCAAAGCTGCCGAGAACACAAGGGTGCGATGTACATACAGTGACGATGTCGCCGCAGAGAAGCGCTGTAGTTCTCTCGCCATACGCATGATGTGTTCGAAACCGCTTGGGGTCAGATTCGGAGTTCATCCTCACTCTCGCAACCCCGTCCATAAGAGGTTCCCCGAACTTCTCAGCAGGAATCTCCCGACCGCCGCCAGACGACTTTCGCGGGGCCGCACCACATAACCCCCAGCGCGCAACGTTGTAACATCGTTCTCGAGAGTTCGTAGGTCCTCGCTATTGACCGAACAAGCGAGCCGACCTCTATAAGGAGGGTCTGTGGCGGCAACAACCCGCGCGCCCGTCTTGGCGGGCAATTGGAAGATGTACAAGACGATGGCGGAAACCGTCGTCTACCTGAACGAATTCAAGATCCTCACGCAATACGCCGAGGGTTGCGAGATTGTGATTGCCCCGCCCTTCCCAGCCCTTGCGGCAGCGGCGGAAGCCGTTCAAGGCAGCAAGATCCGTATCGCGGCCCAGAATCTGCATTGGGAGAAAGAAGGAGCGTTTACCGGCGAGGTTTCCGCGCCCATGTTGCGGGCCGCAGGCTGCAGTGACGTGATCATCGGCCACAGCGAAAGGAGACAGTATTTCGGAGAAACCGATGAGACCGTCAACCGGCGTGTTCGGGCCGCCTTGGAGGGCGGGCTCCGGCCCATCGTTTGCGTGGGCGAAACGCTCGCCGAGCGGGAGGCCGGTCAAACAACAGATGTGCTCTTACGTCAGATCGACAGGGCGCTCGCTTCATTGACCCCCGAATCGGCGTCGCCTATAATCGTAGCGTACGAGCCCGTCTGGGCCATCGGTACGGGACGAACGGCCACCCCCGAAATCGCCGAGGAAGCGCATCAGACCCTCCGCGACCGAGTCCGCAAAAATTTAGGTGCGGAGACTGCGGAACACTTGCGCATTCTCTACGGAGGCAGCGTCAAACCGGCCAATATTCAAGGCCTGATGGCGTGCCCGAACATCGATGGAGGCTTGGTGGGCGGTGCCAGTCTTGAGCCGGCCTTGATGGCGGCGATCATCCACTACCAATCTTGAGGGGCTTACTGACGCAGTTGCGGATACAAGGAGTCGATCTACCGTGCTGGAAATCTTCCTGACCGTTATTCATGTTGTCGTCTGCCTCTTCCTGATCGTCGTCGTGCTCCTGCAGAGCGGCAAGGCAGCGGACCTCGCCGGCGCCTTCGGCGGCATGGGTTCGCAGACGGCTTTTGGTCCACGCGGCGCGGCGACCATGCTTTCGAAAGCAACCACCTTCGCGGCAGTTGTCTTCATGCTGACGTCGATATGGCTCGGGATCGAAGCCGGACGTAACAGGACGATCGGCGACTCGGTGATCGAACGAACCGGTACCGGGGCCGCCGCGCCCGAAACCTCTGAGCCGGTGGGAGCCCCGCAACCGAAGGAAGAGACCGGTCAAGAGGCGGCTTCAACCAAGGACGGTTCGCAGGGAGCGTCAAGCAGCGAGACACCTCGGCAGGAGTGACCCCTCCTTTTTGAAGTCCTTGCGTTCACGACACAGCGGAGATGGCGGAACTGGCAGACGCGCTAGCTTGAGGTGCTAGTGGGAGAAATCTCATGGGGGTTCGAGTCCCCCTCTCCGCACCATTCATTTCGATGACTGATTTGGGGGCTGGGGTCATCATGCAGCCGCCATCCGATTGCTCCTTGCGATTCCGCTTGTCCGTGTCATCAGGCCTGTCGATGCGAAGTCCAGACCATCTCAGTCACGGTTGGTCTGACGTCTGACAACCCTGCCGCGCGTGCCGGCGGGACAGCATCCAGCTTTCCCAACCTGATGATCAAGGCATGCGAAGAAGCCGTCGCGGCGACTAACTCAACCGCGCGCCGATGGGCACATCTTCGAGAAAGCTGACGAGATGAGGATTTCCGCCTTCGCCCGATGCCGCAACGATCATGCCATCGGAGACAAGGCCGCGCAGCTTGCGAGGCTTAAGGTTTGAGACGATCGCCACTTTGCGTCCGATCAGGCTCTGCGGCTCATAAGCGCCCGCGATACCGGCGACGATCGAGCGCGGCTCTACCTCGCCGATGTCTACGGTCAAGTGCAACAGCTTGTCCGCTTTTTTGACCTTCACGGCGGTCTTCACAACGCCGACCCGCATCTCGACTTTCGCGAAATCGGAAATGTCAATCCGCTCCGATTCCGGGGGTGGCTCCAGGATCGGTGTGGCCGGCTCTTCGGTCTTGCCCATGATCGCGGCCTGCTGTTTCAATACTTCTTGCTCGAGTGCCTGCATTCTTTTCACCGACGCGGTCACATCCAGGCGTGGGAACACGTTATCCCCTCCCGGCAGCTTGGAGCCCGGCCGTAGTTGTCCCCATCCCAACTCGTCATAGCGGACATCTCGCAAATCCGACCCCTGTCCGAGCTGCCGCCATATTTCCGCCGCGGATTTGGGGAGGACAGGAGAGACCAGAACGGTTACGATCCGTAGCACTTCCGCCGCGTTGTACAGCGTCGCCCACAACTGCGCCTGAGACGCATCGTCCTCTCGCTTGATCAGCACCCAGGGTTTCTGTTCGACCAGGTATTTGTCGACAGCCCCGATCAGCGCCCAGATCGCCTCCAGCGCCCGCGAGAACGCGAACGCAGCGAAATGGTCGCGAGTCTTCGTGATCGTCTCCACCGCCAGAGGCGCAAGCGCACCCCCGCTATCAGGCGGAGGTTCCGGCACGGTGCTCCCGCAATAGCGGTGTATCATCGACAGCGTACGGCTCGCCAGATTGCCTAAGCCGTTCGCCAAGTCAGCGTTATAGCGCCCGACCAATCCCTCGTAACTGAAATTACCGTCTTGTCCGAAGACGATCTCCCGCAGCAGGTAGTAGCGGAGCCCCTCGATGCCCACCACCTCGTGGATTGGACGGGCGCGCACGATATTGCCCTTCGTCTTGCTCATCTTCTCTTCCTGAAAGATGAGCCACCCGTGGGCGTACACTCCCTTTGGCAAGGGCAAGTCGGCCGCCATCAGAAACGCAGGCCAATAGACCGCGTGGAAGCGTACGATCTCTTTGCCGACGATATGGACATCCGCCGGCCACAGGCCCTTCGGATCGGCATGGTCGCTGCCGTAGCCCAGCGCCGTCATGTAGTTCGTCAGCGCATCGAACCACACATAGAAAACATGGTCCGGGTCTTTTGGTAGCTGGATACCCCACTTCAGCGTAGCGCGGCTGATCGAGAGATCTTTCAAGCCGCCCTTGACGAATGAGATCACCTCGTTGCGCCGCGATTCCGGCCGAATGAACTCCGGGTTCTGTTCATAGTGCTCCAGAAGCCGGTCCTGAAATTCCGATAGCTTGAAAAAGTAGTTATCTTCAGTCACCACTTCCAACGGACCACTGATCTTCTCTGCTTCTTCATCCGTGACAAACGCCTCGCTCGTCACGTCATACTTGCCGGTATAGCTGTCTTTCTTGATGAACCCGTTTGCCTCACAGCGCTCGAACAACCATTGCACGGTCCGCTTGTGCCGCTCCTCTGTCGTGCGGACAAAGAAGTCGTAGTCGATCGCCAGTTCGTCCCACTCGTCGCGGAAAGCGGCCGAGACGCGGTCTGTGAATTCCTTCGGAGTCCATCCGGCCTTTCCGGCCGAGCGCTCGACTTTTTGCCCGTGCTCATCCGTACCCGTGCACAGATAGACTTCCTCGCCCATCATGTGACGCACACGCTTGACGGTATCCGCCACGATCGTCGTGTAGGCGTGGCCGATGTGCGGCGTTGCATTGACGTAATAGATAGGGGTTGTCAGGTAATACTTCATGACTCCGTGTCCAGGCTCAGGTAGGCGAAATGGGCCTGCTGCCAGACTTCCTTGAAAGGAACATTCTTTTCGCGTGCGATGCGCCGGCAATCTTCGTACTCCGGCGCGGCATTCCGCACTGAGCCGTTCTCCGTCGCCACCTTGATGTTCACCGTGCCGTAGGGTGTCTCGACAGCTCTGGAAGCACGCTCCAGAACTCTTCGCTCGGCCGTGAACGTGCGAATCCCGATGGTCGTCGTCTCGGTGAGCAAAAGCTCGCCGAGCCGCTCCTGGTCCTCCGGCCGGGCCAACACGCTGATCGTGCACCCCGGCCGGGCCTTCTTCATGTAGACCGGTGTCACCGTTACGTCCAGCGCGCCGGCTTCGAGCAATCGCTCGTGAACATAGCCAACCCATTCCGGACTCATGTCGTCTACATTCGCCTCGATCACATGTATCCGCGTCGCCTCGCGAGCACCTCCGGCTTCGCCCACCAGTACCCGAGTCAGGTTCGGACGGCCCTTGAAACCGCGGTCACCGGCCCCATAGCCGACACTCTCGATGTTCATCGCAGGCATCGCGCCAAAACTCTCGGCGAGCGTGGTCACGATAGCCGCTCCGGTCGGAGTCGTTAACTCCACCGCCGGACCGTCGGCATACGTCGGTACGTCCTTCACGAGCAATGCCGTCGCAGGCGCCGGGACCGGCATGACTCCGTGGGCTGCCCTCACCGTTCCGCTCCCCAGGTTGAGCGGCGAGCAATAGATCTTCTCGATGCCTAGCACCTCGAAGCCGACACAGGCCCCGACGATGTCCACGATGGCGTCCAACGCCCCGACTTCGTGAAAATGAACCTGTTCAACCGGCACTTGATGCACCGTCGCCTCGACCTCCCCGAGCCGCCGGAAGATGCGGATGCTGCGCTCTTTGAGCTTGGCGCCCAAACTGCTCGAACCAATGATCTCTTCGATCTTGCTGAGCGAGCGGTGACTGTGGTCGTGAGCCACCTCGACCGTCAAGTTCGTCCCGGAAATCCCCGCCCGCAGGCACTTTTCAAACCGCAGATCGACGCCATCCAGACCCAGCTTGCCGACCTCTGCGCAAATCTGCATCTGGTCGACGCCCGCGTCGACCAGCGCTCCGAGCAGCATGTCGCCCGCGATGCCCGAAAAGCAGTCCAGGTAGCAGATTCTCATCGCTGAACAGCCCCCTCCGACCACCAAAATAAGATCGCAAGCTCTTTCAAATCAACGGACTACGTTGATTAGACCCGCCTGACCTGCATTTCTCACCACGTGGCGAGGCGAAGTGCGTGAGAGGGCCGTCAGGACGAGGCGCGAGCCGCTTGGCGCGCGCAGGCGTACTTGAACAGTACGTTGAGCACGGCAAGCAAGCACAACGAAGTCCTGCGCGGTCGTATCGTGTGCTTCGACCGTCGGGTGGTGAGAAATGCAGGCTAGACCCGCTACACCTATCCTAACAAGCTGTGTCTGGAACAAAGGACACACGAATGTTCTGGAGTAGCCTGGCGGGATACAGACGTCTATTCCCGAACCGCAACCGAACCTGCGAAATCCTGTCGCCGATAAAGACATGTCCCGTTCACGTCCTCGCAAACGTAATACAATGCGTACCCGCCAAGCGAGCGTTCCTCCAGCGCAGCCTCCGCCTCACACTGAATCTCGTATTCAACCTTTCTCTCTTCCAAGCTGACGACTTCCGACGGATTCGTAAGCTGCCGATGCGACCCATCTAGGCGGCAGCCCTCAGGTTCTCTCAGCCAAACTTCTAGCCCGTCTTGTTCGTTGTTCCAGTGCGCTTTGCTCTCTTTTCGCGGCTGGAAATTCACATGAATCCGTGCTGCCTCTCCCGGTCGAATCAAGGCCGGTACAACCACCATCTCCAAGTCAATGAACTCACCATCGTCACGATGAATGCGGCCCTCGGGGTCCGGCGGTTCGCCCGCAGCACCCCTCTGCGAAATATCCTCCGAAGGCTCGGCGAATTCCGCTCTCCCTGGTTCGACGGCCAACTCCCACGGTGTTTCCCCCCGCGCTGCAATCTCTTCGCGAGACTGCGCTACCCAGTCGTAGAACGGATATGGCTTGTCGAGCCGCGGCCCGTACTGCTGAATGCGCCGCCGCCAGATGTACTGATTCGGATCGATGTCGAGTGCTGCTTGCCAATGATCAACCGCAGCTTGAAAGTCCCCCGCTTGACGGCGGGCCGAGTCATAGCGTTTCCGCAACGCTACTCCCAGACGGAACTGCACCCAGCCGTCCTGCGGCTCCATCTCGAGCGCTCGTCGATACGACGCGATAGCCTCGTCAATGCGGTCGATATCGTTTGACCGCACGATCAGATCGCCGAAATCCTTCCAATCTTGCGCATCGCTCGAATTCGGGGGCTCGACGGCTTCCGGCCATTCTGCGGGAGGCTCCACCGCGTCGTCGGACTCCGGTGCGCGGAATGTGACCGCCATGAAATCGTTGAGGTGCTCTTCCGCGCTGCTCAGCCGCAGTCTCTTCTCACGGACAATGCCGTGCTCGTCAATCGCTACCGTGACGGGCACCGCCGACATTTGCAGCAGGTTCAGAGAGTCGACCAGAACCGGCCAGTCCATCTGCTTCCACTGCATGAACAAACGGCAGCGGTCCGGATGCTGCTCCTGGATGATCCCCACAACCTGAAGCTCGCCGGATTCGTAGCGGTCTTTACTTACCTCGTGCCACCCGGGCACGTGTTTGCGGCATCCCGCTCACCAGGATGCGAAGACATGAAGCAGTGTCTTCTTTCCTCGAAACTGCACAATCGAAGACGGCCGGCCGTCTTCGAGTAACGGCAACACCAGGTTCGGAAACGGACTCCCTACCTCAATCTTCACATCAGGCGGCATGTCAACCTTTACCGGCGATCCACAGCTCAAGATCACAAGCGCGCCAACAGCCGGCAGGATTCGCATAGCCCGTCCATCAGCATAACCAACGCAAGCCAACCCCTACGCAGATATTCTCGAGTGAAATAGAGGGAGCGGCAAACCATGTCCACAGCCTCAAGGCGCCATCCAAGAGCCGACACTCCGTTATAATCCCCGCGTATCAAACGTCAATAGAGAGCCGACAACATGGCCATACCCGTTTCCATCTACTCCGCAGTAGCCTTCATGCACCCGGACGACACCGGCAAACTCTTCGTGCCGGCTTCGAAGCGTGTGCCTCTCACGCTCGTTCCCGAATACTCCCGCGACGAAGATGGCGTCGACACCGTCAAAGTGCTGATGGCAACCTCTCACCTCATCGTCTTCGAAGCTTTCCGCCCGAAAGGCGCCGTTGACCGCCCTCACGCGCACCCGGACCATCACTCCATCGGGTATCAGAAGCAAGGTCGCGTGCGCATGCGCATCGCTAATAAGACCTTCATCGTCGAGGAGGGCGACAGCTATCAGCACCCGCTCGGAGTCGAGCATCAGCACGAAGTATTGGAAGACTCGATTCGGATCGAAATCAAACACTATCCCGCCGGCAATGCCATCGAGTCCTGGAATGCGCTTGTCGGCCCTCCTTCGGTTAGTGACGCGAAACCCGGCGCGTAGCGCTGTCTACCGCCGACAGGCCGCCGCGGCGTTTCTTCGACGTCCGATCGACTCCATGCGGGTTCCCATAAAAGGGAATCTACCCGGCCCTATCGAAACACCCACTCGCTGGTACGATGAGGGCTCCCGCCTTTCGGGAACTCTGGATGTCCGCTGAACTCGTCTGCTTCAATCCCGGCTGTCCGGAGCGCTTCCCGATTGACGCCGTCCTCTACGAATGCCCTCACTGCGGCGGGCTGCTGGAAGCTCGCTACGACTTCGCGCCCCTGAAGCCCGCCGCGCTCACCTCCATGTGGGATGGCCGCCGCCTCAGCCGAGAACCGCTCGATGTAAGCGGCGTCTGGCGTTTCCGGGATCTCCTGCCGTTCCTCGGCGACATGAAGCACATCGTTACCCTGCAAGAGGGAAACACGCCGCTGCTCGATGCTCCCGGCGCAGCAGCCTACGCGCGGCTCGATCACATCCAGTTCAAGCACCAGGGCTACAACCCGTCCGCCTCGTTCAAGGACAACGGAATGACCGCCGGCATCGCACAAGCACGTGCGCTTGGCATGAAACGGGTGGCCTGTGTCTCGACCGGCAACACCTCCGCGTCGATGGCGGCCTACGCGGCAGCCGGCGGCTTGCAAGCCGTCATTTTCCTGCCCCACGGCAAGATCGCTTACGGAAAGCTGGCCCAGGCTCTTGAATACGGAGCACTGACGATCCAAGTCGAGGCCAACTTCGACCAGATCCTCGCTCTTGTGCGACGGCTTGCCGAAGAGTTGGGGATTTATCTTCTCAACTCCATCAATCCCTTCCGAATCGAAGGCCAGAAAACCATTGCGATCGAAATGCTCGACCAACGCGGCTGGCAAGTTCCGGATTGGCTCGTCTTGCCCGGTGGCAATCTCGGCAATGTTTCTGCACTCGGCAAGGGACTGCGAGAGCTGAAAGAGGTGGGCGTCATCGATCGACTTCCGAAGCTTGCAGTTGTCCAGGCGGCGGGCGCAGCGCCGTTCTTCCACCTTTTCCAGAGCGGCACGGGCGGGGCTATCCAGAACGTCGAGAATCCGGAAACCTTGGCGACGGCCATCCGAATCGGTGCGCCTGTTTCGTGGGAAAAGGCGCTACGCGAAGTGCAGATCAGCGGCGGCGTGGTCGAGTCCGTCATCGAACAGGAAATCGCCGATGCCAAGGCGATCATCGGACGCAGCGGAATCGGCTGCGAGCCCGCTTCGGCGGCTTCGCTCGCAGGCGCCAGGAAACTTTGCGCGCGGGGTGTCATCGCCGAGGACGCCGACGTCGTCGGAGTCCTCACCGGACACTTGCTCAAAGACCCCGACTACGTCTATCGCTACCACACGGGTCAGATCGAAACGCCGGGCGGCGACAGGCTGACATCGACATTTGGCAACCAGCCCGTCGTGATGCCGAACGACCCGGGAAAGATCACCGAGTTCCTGCTGACGCGCGCGTGATTGCTCGCTTCCGTCGTCTTCCAAATGGTTCTTGTGTAGCTTTCGGAAACCTTCAGTGGAGAACAGGGCGCCATCAATCTTCAACTCTGCGCCCCAGATCCCAGTACAGGCGGTCGCACCTGACCTGTATTTTTCACCACGTGGCGAGGCGAAGTGCGTGAGAGGGCCGTCAGGACGAGGTGCGAGCCGGGCGGAGGCAAAAGGCGCGCGCAGGCGTACTTGAACCGTACGTCGAGCACGGCAAGCAAGCGTTGCGAAGGAAAAGCGAAGTCATGGCGGTCGTATCGTGTGCTTCGACCGTCGGGTGGTGAGAAATGCAGGCTACATCGCGCGAGGTCGTGCCGCATCGGCTTCTTCATCCGAGTAGGGATAGGCAATCCCGCGCCGATTCAGCTTCAGAATATAGATGCTGTACGGCATCAAGCGGTGGGAAAGATACACGCTGCCCACCGTCGCTGCCATCAAGGGAAGCATGATGTGGTAGTCACCGGTCATCTCGAATAGAATCAGGATCGAGGTCGTGGGGGCCTTCGCCGCCGCCGCAAAGAAGGCCGCCATGCCAACCATTGCATAGGCGCCCGACGTTGCCGTCCAGTCCGGATATACGAAGTGGACGACGGCTCCGAAAGCGCCGCCCAGCATGGCGCCCATATAGAGCCCCGGCGCGAACACGCCGCCCGAGCCGCCCGATCCCAGCGTCGCGCAGTTCGCCAGCATCTCCATCGCGAATAGACACAGCAGGAGACTCCATGTATAGCGAGTCCATAGCGCCGATTCGATGGCCGGGAAGCCGGAACCGTAAACCTCGGGGAAGAAGCGCAGAATCAATCCCACCACAAGCCCGCCCACCGCAGGCTTCAAGTGCTCTGGAAAGTTCCACTTGCCGAAGAAATCCTCGCTGGCGTAGAGCAGTCGCACATAGGAAACGGCTGCCAAACCGACCACGATGCCCATGATGAAGTAGAGCGGGAGTTCCCCAGGACTGATGAGATAATACGCCGGCGCGTGAACCGCCGGGTCGTCTCCCAAATAGTGCCTCGCAATGATGCTGGAGCTTAGCGAAGTCAGCAGAACGAGTAGAAAATCCGTCTGAATACGCCCCACCAGGACTTCCATTGCGAAAATGGCCCCGGCGATCGGCGCGTTGAAAGTAGCCGCCACGCCGCCTGCGGCGCCGCAGGCCACGAGCGTCCGGATGTTCCTGGCGGTCAGGCGGGCCCACTGGCCGATCGCGGACCCCAGCGCCGCGCCGATCTGCACCATCGGACCTTCACGGCCGGCCGTCCCCCCGAATCCGATCGTCAGCGACGATGCGATGATTTTCACCATCACGACGCGGGTGCGAATGACACCGCCGCGAGTCGCTAATGCCGTCATCACTTCGGGCACGCCGTGACCCTTGGCTTCTTTCGCGAATCGTTGAATCAGTGGCCCTACCATCAACCCGCCGAGTGCCGGCAAGAGAACAAGCTGCGCGGACCCGAACATCCCCAATACCGTCGATGCCATACCCCGGGCGAAGTCGCCGATCGCGTAGAGCACCATCACGAAACCCACCGATCCGAAGCCTGTCAGGATGCCTACGACGACAGCCAGAATGATGAGGTAGTTCTGTGACGGCAGGAACGAGGAGCGCAGCCAGATCAGCGCCCACCCCCAAGCAGGGACGCGCGGCATTACACGGCGCCCCATCCGCTCCATGGCGCGCAGGCGTGTAAGAACCTTCTTGGTCAGCTCGAAGGCGGGACGGATCAAATTTCTCATGCGCCTGCGGCTGTTAATTGCCCGATTTGGAAGTCGGTCCACGCAGTATCGTGACGAGCTTCAATCGACCTTCCCGCGAGACCGTCAAAACCGAGGGCTGGGAGCCTCGCTCAAGCCTTTCCAGGGCATTGCGGGGGGAATCGGGTTTCAGCGTGCGGCCCTGGATGGCGACGACCAGATCATCACGCTGCAAACCGGCTGTCTCCGCCGAGGAACCGGCGACGACACTCATTACCCTCCAGCCGGCGGGCATCCCGACGGATGTCGGCGCGCCTTCCCATTTCATAACGAGCCCCATGTTCTTGAATGGGACGATCCCCAGCGACACAGGACGGCATCGCGGATCGGGCATGCGGGTAGCTCCGGAAACACGACGTCCGTCTCGCAGCACCAAGTAACGTACGAGCCTCCCGGGCTCCTGCACCCGATACAATTGCTCGAACACCTCCCGGGCAGGAACGGTCTCGCCCGCCCATCTAAGAATAATGTCCCCGGAACGGATCGACGGTTCCGGGAAGAAGGCTTCCTCTCTGACATTCTCGACGAATACGCCTGTCGTCACGCCTAACAGCTTCCGCATCGGCTCACCAAGATCTTGCGTCGTTATGCTTACGCACGGCTGCGTTTCGTTGGCGTCACGAGCGATGTCTCTGACCCGGCGGGCCGGGATGATCTTCAACCCATCCTTGGTTTCGAAAGCCACTCCGAGGAGCCCGCCGTCCAGATCGGTGATCGCCGCTACACGGGTCTCTTCAGGAAAGGGAATTGCCAAGTCCAGCGTCTCACCGACTGATCTCCCCCGTTCCGGAATGTCCGTGGCCCCTTGAGCTGACACCACGACACCCGGAGTGATCCGTAACGAGCCGTCAGGATTCAGACTGAGAGCGGCCGCGTGTGCGCCGGACTGCAATTCGTTCAAGGCCGCCAGCGGGGCGGGAGGCGTCGCGGTCGCGAGAGCAAAGACGGCGACCTCATGATCCGTATTCACCGAGACCAGCCGATAGGGCGTCTCGTCACGCCTGGGGAGCGGTGGACCGTTGCTCTCTTCGTCAGGCGTACCGTCTGCACCCGATTCGTCCTCAGGCTCGCTCCTGGCTTCGCCCGCGGCGATGCTGAGAGCCAATTCCTCGGCGATCAAATCATCTGCCGTTTCAACCGAGCTTACTGCCAACCGCGGAGCAACGACGATCGCTGGAGTTGGGTCGCTGCCGATCAAGATGATGTGAGGACGCCACTGCTCGCCGACCTGCAACCAATAGTCGGCCGTATAGGCAAGGGGTGTCTTTTCATAGTCCGGGCGGAAAGCAGGAGGAGGGTCAAGCGGTTTCGTGGCCTCTTCCGCCGATTCCTCGTGAACGGGCGGCGCGAACGCTCCGTGCAGCAGAACAACGACGACAGCCAGCAAGACGACAGCGGGGAAAAGCAGGTTGCGAGAATGGAGTTCCCTGATTCCCGGTAGATCCAGTATCGATCGCGCTGTCATGCCCCCCTCAAACTAGAATAACCTGCATGCCTTGGTGCCGCGAAACAGTCTGAATCAATGCCTTGGCGAAGCGGAGTTGTGCTAGCCTGCTTTTCTCACCACGCGGCGAGGCGAAGTGCGTGAGAGGGCCGTCAGGATGAGGCGCGAGCTGCTTGGCGCGCGCAGGCGTACTTGACAGTACGTTGAGCACGGCAAGCAAGCGCAACGAAGTCCTGGCGGTCGTATCGTGTGCTTCGACCGTCGGGTGGTGAGAAATGCAGGCTAAAAATCTTTATTCTTGGGGATGTACGACACGCTGAAGTTAAGGCACCCGACAGAAGCAGGTGTTATACATCGCGTTGGAAGTCGGGATGAATGGCTCATGCAAGAACCAGGATGAGTCAACGCTCCGCGGAAGCACCACCGTCATGAGAACGAGCAGCAGCCGGTCCCAGAACGCGGTAGGTTCGCAATGAGCCGTCCTCAAAGACTTTCGTAAGACCCCAGGCGGACGGGTCGATTTCGATCACCGGTACGATCATGTTGTAGCCGTCCCCTGAAGTGTTGCCGACGAGGTACTCGATTCCCTGACGGTACAGCTCTTGACCCGCCCAAGCTCGTCCTTCAGCCAGACGCACCGGAAGAAACTCTTCGGAGGACGTTGCCTCCAGCAGGCGCCATTCTCCATGCGCATTCCTGCCAAAATAGGCAAACTCCGAAAAGTGCTGGTCGGTGGGATGGATGATTACCGCTCGGTTCAGCGGCAACACTTGGGGAAATACAGCTTCGATGAAGGTGTCCGGCTGCACCGGCTCCCAGGTGATCCAGGGGGTCCACGGGTTGCCGTCGAAGGCCCGGGCGGCGCCCCATGGGAACGGCCAGGCGCGAATCTTCCAGTCGGATTGAGGGACGAACTCTTGTGTCTCCCCAAAAAGGCGGATCTCCGACAGGCTCCACTCGCCCGTCTCGTGAGATCCCCTTTGTTCAATACGCAGGCCGCTGAGGTCCTGGCCGGGCCACTCGGCCGTGAGCCGTCGCGATGGCCAGAAGCGGTGATTCAATCCGGCTCCGGTGAGTAATACGCGCATGACGGCCTCGTTCCGTGCACCCTGGTAAGAGACCCATAGACGGGATGGGAAGTAGGCCTCCGGCAGCGGCTCGAGACTGAGGACGCGTGTCTCGGCGTCGCCTTGTTTCGCGATGAACTCTGCGGTTCGATACCAGGGAACCCATCGCCGCAGGTATTCCGCTTCAGGCTCGATGCGCAGGGCCGCTGCCCATGGGGCGCCCTGCAATTTCCACAGGCCCTCCGGGTGCCACTTCGGAATCACCGAGGGCCAAGAAGCGGTTCCGTGGAAAGCAAGCACGAAACAACCCGCGGCGAGAGATAGATAGCGCGGCAATCGGTAAAGGGTCAGCCCCATCGCGATCGAGACAAAACCGAGAGAGGGGAGTAAAAAGCGTGTCCCCGTATTCGAGAACCAAGGTATGACGGCCACGACGGTGGCAGCCATGAGAGGCCGCCACAGCGGATGTCTCCAAGCAAACAGAAGCAGGGGCGCCAGCAGGAAGACCAGTCCGATCAGCCCCTGGAAGTGAATACCGCGAACGGTCACTTCCAATGGCGCGGCGATCAGGTTCTTGCGGCGGACCTCGGGATCGTGAGAATAACCCGCGAGCAGGCTCCGATATCCCTTTTCCCAAGCCACCGACACATGGGGGTTCGGGAAGTACTTGTTGAAGAACGGGGCAACCGGGTTGCCGCCGGTGATCGTGTTTTTCGCGAGCCACGGGACTACGAAGAACGAAGCCATGAGACCAACGAGTACGAGCCGGCGGAAGGCTTTGTGGCCGTCTCCGAGACGCCGCCACGTTCCCCAGCCGACCACGGCCAACAGCATCGGTATGGCGAAGACTCCGGTGTACTTGATGGAGAAACAAAATCCGCCGAAGATGCCGAGCAGAATCAGCCAACCCGGTTGGCGTTGCCGCCACCAGATCATCGCGGCATAGAAGGCCATGAAGGCAAAAAACACCAGAGCACAGTCGTTGTAAGCGCTGGTCGCGACCGGACCCACTACGGGCGCGCAGAGATAGAGGCCGGCGCCCACCGCGCCCGCGCGGGCCACGCGGTAGCGCCGTGAGAAGGTGACCATCGCGATGAGCGTCGCGACGAAGAGGCTGAAGTGGCAGAGTTTCGCGGCAGTATGCCGTCCAAACGCGTAGGCAAAAAGATATAGCATCTCGGCGCCTTGCGAGAGGAAGGCGTAGATGTTCGTAGTGATGCCGGGGAAGCCGTGCGCTCGATAGGTATGTCCGATGAGCCCGAGATGGTAGCCGGCCGCGTCCGCTTGGATTTCGGGAGCCAGGGCATGGGGCACGTAGATGTACGCATAGGCCGCGGCGACGGTCGCGAGAAGAACCCACCAGATTCGGGCGTCTTGCTCCGGGCGTGGCGGCGGGCATGCAGGCAGCCCCCGGCCCCAATGCCACCACATCCCAACGACGACTGCGGATACAAGCAGAAAGGTTCCGTCGTAAACAAGCCCGAGTGCACACAGAAAGAAGATCCCTTGGCTCAGCAACGCGGCTCCGGTGGCAAGTGAGAAAGACCAGCCTTCGGCGCGGGTCAGCAGCGGCTCTGCGCCGAACAGCCGGGCGAGCAGAGTGCGTCCGAGAAGTGTGGCCGTCAGCACCGTCAGACCGGCTCCGAACAGGATGCCTGCCAGCGTCTGTAAAGCGGTCCAAGACATCGAACAGGAATCTAGAACCGGAAACCGGCAGCGGCGAGAGGATAGCGGGCTTCGGCCTCTGACAGGCGGTGCTCCTCGGGAAGGACCATTTCGAGGATCACTTCCGTCTCGCGCTCCCAGGTAACGTCGCCCTGAGAAAGCTTCTTTTCGATCTCATGCCGGCCAGGCTCGCTGTACTCCGCCTCACGCGCCAACTCACCGCCGATGAAAACCCGCAACGTGACGGCTTCCACCCGCCGCATCAGACGCTCGGGCAGCACAAACGCTGCGTGGAATCGGAGCCCGGTATACGGGATGCTGTGGAATCGCAGAACGGCTCGACGGTCAGCCCAACGAAACCCATCAACGACATCATCGCTCACGCCGGAGACGATGGAGCGGGCGGCGTCGGGGAGATCCATCTCGACGTAGGACTCCAGCGGCCGCGGGAAAGGTGAGACGTAGCGCTCGCCGGCAGCCGGTAGCGTAACGACAACATCGGGCCGGCAAGCCGGCAGCAGGCACAACACGGCGGCCAAGAGCATCATGAACAGGAACCGGAGCACCGACGCGATTATGCCACATGCCTCGTTGGCTCCCCCTCGGCAGACGCCCATTACGATCCCTGCACTGGCTCCGAAAAGTGCCCTCCGCACCCGATGGTTCGAGGCGGCTCTTTACGGGACGCACTCGCTGGGAATAGGGCGCTCGGTCCGGTGTTCACGTATTCCATGCTTTTGCACAACTATCGAGCGCAAAGGGCTGTTTGGCCGGAGCCGAATGTTCGACGAGTTCGTTACAAACGAAAAGGTCGCGACCGCGTTACAATGGCGCGGCAATGCCATATCGCGAGACACTCATTCGCGGACTGGGGCCAGCGGTTCTCAGCGCCTTTCTTTGCTCTTGTGCACCTCAATCATCCTTTGAACTTGTCATCGACAACGGGATCGTGATTGATGGCTCGGGCGCTCCCGGGGAGCAGCTTGACGTCGGCGTGTCAGGCGCCAGGATCGCTGCTGTCGGCGACCTGGCCGACAGCGACGCCCAACGCCGGATCGACGCGACCGGGCTCGTCGTCGCTCCGGGCTTCATCGATATTCACAACCATTCGGACCACACGCTGCTCGACGAGCCGAACTGCGAGAGCATGATCCGCCAAGGCGTGACCACGATGGTGCTGGGCGAAGGGGGGTCCCAAGGGCCGTTGCCCCCGGGCGAACAGGAGTGGGAAACGCTCGGCGGCTACTTCGCGCATGTGGAAGAACAGGGCGTGGCGGCAAACATTGCATCGTACGTGGGTCAGACTCAGGTTTGGACCTTTGTCAAGGGGCTGGCTATGACACCCGCAACGGACGAAGAGATCGGGCATATGAGGCACGAGATCGCCAAGGCCATGCAGCAAGGGGCGCTGGGCCTGTCTACTTCGCTGCTGATGCCCCCGGCAAGCCTCGTCACCACGGAGCAACTTGTGGAGCTGGCGAAAGTTGCCTCGGAACACGGCGGCATCTATTCCACTCACATTCGCGATGAGGGCCAAGGCGTCTTCGACTCCATCGCCGAAGCGATCGAGGTCGGCCGGGGCGCGGACATCCGCGTGGACATCATCCACATGAAGATCGCCGACAAAGCCTTGTGGGGCCGCATGTCGGAAGTCGTGGCCATGATCGACGAGGCGCGCCAGGAAGGGCTGGATATCCGGGCGAACGTCTATCCCTACACGGCGGGGCAAAACAATCTGCGGGCAATCATCCCGCCCTGGGCGCACGATGGCGGCAACGACGCAATGCTCAAGAGGTTACGCGATCCCAAGCTGCGAGTCCGCATGAAGCAGGACATCCTGAACGGCATTCCTGGCTGGTATAACCACTATCTGGCGACCGGGGGCGGCTGGGAAGGCATGTTGCTCGTGTCGTTTTCTCAGCAGAAGAACAAGCCCTTCGTTGGCAAGCGCATGAGTGACTTGATCGAGGCGCGTGGCGGAGATCCGGTCGATGTGCTGTTCGACGTGCTGCTCGAAGAAAACGGCAGTGTGCGAACCGTCTATTTCCATCACTCCGAAGACGACATGCAGTTGGCGCTCAAGCAGCCCTACACGTCCGTCGGTTCGGACGGCGCAGCGATCAGTCCGGAAGGCCCGCGACGCGGCATGCATCCGCACCCGCGTTGGTACGGGACGTTTCCTCGAGTGCTCGGGCGCTACGTGCGCGAGTTGAAGACGCTGGAGCTTCCCGAGGCGATTCACAAGCTGACCCTCATGAACGCTGAGAAAATCAACATCAGCGATCGCGGGCGGCTCGAGGAAGGCTACTGGGCAGACATCACTCTGTTCGACCCGGAAACGGTCATCGACAAGGCCACGTTCGAGAATCCCCAGCAGTATCCCGAGGGCATCCATTACGTGATCGTTAACGGTGAAGTGGTCCTCGACAACGGCGTGCACACGGGGAGCCGTCCAGGCCGCGTCCTGCGGGGACCGGGACACAAAGAGGACGGCGCCGGATAGCCCGTGCGATCACCAAAGTGGTGAGCCTGCCTTTCTCACCACGCGGCGAGGCGAAGTGGGTGAGAGGGCCGTCAGGACGAGGCGCG
>JAPPLB010000043.1 GCA_028819575.1 Bryobacterales bacterium
CCTGGCGGTCGTATCGTGTGCTTCGACCGTCGGGTGGTGAGAAATGCAGGCTAGCTTTCAAAACGCCGGAAAAGGCGCCCCGGCGCCCGAGCGCGCCAGTTGATGCGATCTGTCCATTGGCGTTGCGCCATGGAAACCGCAGCGGCCAATAGGGACCGCCCCTTCCTGCGGCGGCGAATCCGGCAGTCGAGGGAAGAAGGGGCATCCGCCGCTTCGCAGACACAGGTAGTTACGTAACCATGGGCCGCCTGGCCGTCAGGACTTGGCGCAGACCCCGTTTTTTATTTCAAACCGCGGGCGGCAGCCCCCAGCCGTCATCGCAACGCTCGCCTACTCGCCCAGTATGTCGAACGTCGAGGTGCCTCGCTGGCGCACCTTCTCATAGATCCCTACCCATTCGGTGTGGGCGGGGTGGTCGGCGTATACGCCGAGGGCGGCCTCATCATCGATCTCCATGCAGACACCGTACTCACGGATCCTGTATTCGCCACTGGAGTTGTAATTCCTGTACGGCCGGCGAAGCTTGCCGTGCCAAACCGTGTTCAACCCCGGGATCTTCCCCGGCAACTCGTCGGTCGCTTTCTTGAAAGCTTCCCACTCGGCGTCCGTCGCCTCGGCGATCGGCGTGAAGTAGAAACAGTGCATGAGCTTCTTTTCGCCCGCGGAAAGCGTGCCTTGACTCATGAGGATGAGGACGGCCAGAACGGTCGTCAGTACCATGGATCGGCGCATCGTTGTCGTAACTCCTTGTGCTGGAGGTCCGGCTCGGTCGGAGCCAGAGAGAAATGATTGTATCAACTCCCTGTCGAGTTGCCCGGACGAGCCCGGCTTGCCGCCTCGACGGTTTCCGGAGCCTCGGCAGGGGGGTTTTCGGCCAGCCAGCGCTCGGCGTCGATGGCCGCCATGCATCCGGTACCGGCAGCCGTTACCGCCTGACGATAGACATGGTCCTGAGCGTCTCCGCTCGCGAAAACGCCGGCGATGTTGGTGTAGGTTGAATCCGGCCTGGTTCGGATGTAGCCGAGTTCGTCCATGTCGAGCCAGCCTTTGAAGATCCCGGTGTTGGGCTTGTGGCCGATGGCCACGAAGAATCCTCCGACATCGAGCGTCGAAGTCTCGCCCGTCTTGAGGTTCCTCAACACGACGCCTTCGACTTCCTTTTCGCCCAGCACGTCTTCGACGACGGTGTCCCAGATGAAGTGGATCTTCTGGTTCGCCTTGGCGCGAGCCTGCATGATCTTCGAGGCGCGGAGAGAATCGCGGCGGTGGATCACGTATACGTCCGTAGCGAAGCGGGTCAGGAAGAGCGACTCTTCCATGGCTGTATCGCCGCCTCCGACAAGCGCCAGCTTCTGGTCCCGGAAGAACGCTCCGTCGCAGGTCGCGCAAGCGGACACGCCGTGGCCGAGTAGGCGCTTTTCGTTCTCGAGCCCCAGGTAGCGTGCGGAAGCGCCTGTCGAAATGATGACTGCGTCAGCCAGGAAGGGCTTCGTCCCGTCGACCATCAACCGGAAGGGGCGCTGTGAGAAGTCGACGGTCGTGACCGTTCCGTAGCGCACGTCAGCCCCGAATCGCTTCGCCTGGGCCTCGAACTTGAGCATCATGTCGGGCCCCAGAACACCGTCGGGAAAACCGGGGTAGTTCTCGACATCGGTGGTCGTGACGAGCTGACCGCCGGCCTCGGGTCCTTGGAAGAGCAGCGGTTCGAGATTCGCGCGCGCCGCGTACAACGCCGCCGTGAAGCCCGCCGGTCCGGAACCGATGATGATGATGTTGCGGTGTTCAGCCTCCGAGAAATCGACTCCTTCGAATGCTGAAAGATCCGGCCTGTCCGCGCGGGAGCCGTTGTCGGCTGGTTGCATCTCTTCTGCTCCGTTTCTAAGACGATGGGTAAACAGTGCGACCCTTCCGCCTGGCTATTCTGATCGACGCTCGGCGACGCCCACAAGCCGCGCCAATTCGCTCAAGGGCGGGTTGCCGTAGAACGCTCCATCGATCTCGAAGGTCGGCACGCGCCGTTTGCCCAGGTTGTGATTCATGACGAGTTCGGCGGCCTCCAGGTTCTGTTCGATGCTGATCTCCTCGAACGCAATCCGGTTCGACCTCAGGAACTTCTTGGCCCGCCAACAGTCCGGGCACCAGCTTGTCGTATACATCCTCATCGGCATTCTTCACCGCGATCCCGTCTGGCCGATACGCCGCTCCTTGCAACCGTGCTCTTCCCGATCCTGATCGATTAGATGAATCGTTGGCGAAATCGATTCACGCCGTTACGGCCGTCACCCGGATTCCGCAACGTCCAGCATCAACAGCAGATCTTTGGCTTCGACCTGATCGCCGGGCGCAACGAGCACTTCCCTGACGCGGCCGCCCGCCGACGCGTAGATGGTGCTTTGCATTTTCATCGCTTCCAGGCTCAGCAGCTTGTCGTTACGCTTTACCTCGACTCCCTGTTGAACATAGAGGCCCGTGATCAGCCCCGGCGTAGGAGCTCCGACGTGCCCCGGATCACCCGCTTGCGCCTTCGGATGCGTTCTCTGCTTCACCTGCAACGACTCGTCTCGAACCGTCACCTGGCGCGGCTGTCCGTTCAACTCGAAGAACACGGCCCGCGTTCCGTCCGGATTAGCGTCGCCGATCGTGAGGAACTTGATCACCAGCGTTTTGCCGGGCTCGATGTCGATGGCGTACTCCTTGCCGGATTCCATCCCGTAGAAAAAGATCGGCGTAGGAATCACGCTCACATCGCCCGCCTCGCGCCGGATCTTGCTGAACTTGTCGAACACCTCCGGATAGAGAAGCGAGCTCAGCACCTGGTCCTTCTGCTCCAGTTCCCGTGCGGCGGCGTCGAAGTCGGCAGGCGGCAAGGTCGCCCCCGGGCGGTCGGCGATCGGGGTTCTGCCCCGCAGCAGGATCTTCTGCACTTTCTCCGGCCAGCCGCCGGGCGGCGTCCCGAGCGATCCGGCAAACAGATCGACGACCGAGTCAGGGAACGCCACGTCGTGATCTTGGGGCAGGCGCAAGACGTCCTCCGGCGTCATCCCCTTCACGATCAGGAACAACGCCATGTCACCCACCACCTTGCTGGACGGCGTGACCTTCACGATGTCTCCGAAGAGTTGATTCACGCGGGCGTACATCCGCTCCACTTCCGGCCAGCGATTCCTCAGGCCCATGGCCGACGCCTGCTGCTTCAAGTTCGTATATTGCCCGCCTGGGATCTCGTGCTGGTACAGGCTCGCGCTGCCCGCCGCCGGGCTGTCGTCGAACGGTTTGTAGTAAGTCCGCACCGTCTCCCAGAAGCGCGAGCAATCATTCAGCGCGTCGATATCCAGCCCCGTATCGCGCGGCGTGTTCCGCAGCGACTCGACCAGGGAGTTCAGATTCGGCTGACTGGTCTGACCGCTCAGCGACGCGACCGCCCCATCCACAATATCGACGTCGGCCTCGGCGGCCTTCAGCAGGGTCGCCGCATTGAGTCCGCTCGAGTCGTGCGTGTGGAAATGAATCGGTAGCCCGATCTCCTGCTTCAGCGCGCGGACCAGATCGAAGGCCGCATAGGGTTTGCACAGCCCCGCCATGTCCTTGATGCCGAGAATGTGCGCGCCCATCCGCTCGAGCCGCTTCGCAAGATTCACGTAATAGGCAAGGTCGTACTTCGGCCGCCCGGGGTCGAGAATGTCGCCGGTGTAGCAGATCGCCGGTTCGCAGATCGCTCCCGTTTCGCAAACCGCGTCCATCGCGACCTGCATGTTGTCGATGCAATTGAGCGAATCGAAAATCCGAAAAACATCGATTCCCTGCCGCGCCGCTTCCAGCACGAACTCGCGCACGACATTGTCGGGATAGCTTGTGTAGCCGACCGCGTTCGATGCCCGCAGCAGCATCTGGAAGCAGATATTCGGCACCCGTTCCCGAAGCTGACGCAACCGCTGCCAGGGGTCCTCGTGCAGGAACCGCATGGAGGCGTCGAAAGTCGCCCCACCCCACATTTCGAGGCTGAACAGGTTGTGCAAGCGGTGCGCGACCGCGTCCGATGTTTGCAACAGATCGAAAGTCCGAACGCGCGTCGCCAGCAGAGACTGATGCGCGTCGCGGAACGTTGTGTCCGTCAGGAGCAACGGTTTCTGGTCCCGCACCCAGGCCGCAAATTTCTCGGGCCCCAATTGCTGTAACCGTTGCCTCGTCCCCGGCGGTAGCGGCTCGCCCTGCTCGAAAGCGACCGCCGGCAACTCCTCGAAGTCTTTCGGAGCCGGTCTCCCCTTGACCGTCGCGTTGCCGTTCACGATGACGCTCGCGATATATCGCAGAAGCCGTGTTGCCCGGTCCTGCGGCTTCTTGTACGCGAACAGTTCCGAGTGCCGATCGAGAAAGCTGGTGGTGACCTCGCCCGACTGGAAAGCGGGATGATTGACGACGTTCAGTAGAAACGGGATATTCGTCTTTACCCCGCGAATCCGAAACTCCCGCAGGGCCCGGTCGGCGCGGTGGCAGGCGCCGTCCAGCGAATTGTGCCAGGCCGTCATCTTGACGAGCAGCGAGTCGTAGTAGGGGTTGATCACCGATCCGGCGTAAGCCGTTGCCCCGTCGAGCCGAATCCCGAGTCCGGCCGGAGAGCGATAGGTCGTAATCCGTCCATAGTCGGGAGCGAACTGACTCTCCGGATCCTCCGTCGTGATGCGGCACTGCAACGCGAACCCGCGGACATTCACATCTTTCTGCTCGGGCAGTGAGAGCGGCGGCTCGTGCAGTCGGAATCCTTGCGCGATGAGAATCTGCGACTGCACGATGTCGATGCCGACAACCGTCTCCGTGACGGTGTGCTCGACCTGCACGCGCGGATTCACCTCGATGAAGAACCACTCGTTCTTGTCGACGTCCAGCAGGAACTCCACCGTGCCGGCGTTGACGTAGCCGGCTTCTCGCGCCAGCTTGACGGCCGCGCCGCAAAGAGCGTCACGCAGCGCCGTCGGCAGGTTCGCCGCCGGCGCCACCTCGACGATCTTCTGATGCCGCCGCTGCACCGAGCAATCCCGCTCATGGAGATGCAACACGTTGCCGTGCGCGTCAGCCAGGATCTGTACCTCGATGTGCCGCGCCCGCTCGATGAAACGTTCCAGGAAGACCGCGCCGTCGCCCGCCGCCACCAGCGCCTCTTTCTGCGCCTCTTCGAGCTTGCCCCGAAACTCTGGCTCCGAGTGGACCACGCGCATGCCGCGTCCGCCGCCGCCGAAAGCCGCTTTGATGATGATCGGGAAGCCGATCTTTTCCGCGGCTGCGCAGGCTTCGTCGACGTTGCTCACCGGCTCGTCGAGTCCCGGCACCACCGGCACGCCGGCCTGTTCGGCCAGACGGCGCGCCTGCACCTTGTTGCCCAATAACGTCAGCAACTCGGGAGGCGGACCGATAAAGGTAATGCCTGCGTCCCGGCAGGCGTCCGCCAATCCCCGGTTCTCCGACAGGAAGCCATAGCCGGGATGAATGGCGTCGATGCCGTGATTCTTCGCCAGCGCGATGATCCCCTCGACATCCATGTACGCCGCTACGGGACCCTTGCCGCGTCCGATCACATACGCTTCGTCCGCCTTGAAGCGATGCAGGCTCAGGCGATCTTCGTCGGAATAGATCGTGGCGGTGCGGAGGCCGAGTTCCGTGGCGGCCCGCATGATGCGGATGGCGATTTCACCGCGATTGGCGGCCAGGATTTTCTTCATGCGAATGGCGAAACAGAGAGGGCGGGACTTCTTAGCTTATCCGGTCGGAGCCGCTACCGGACCGGTTCCGCCTGGTGCGCGTTGCGTTCACTCGGCCGCAGTCTCCGGCTTGGCCTCCAACCGCTCGATCCATGCAAACAGCAGTCGAGCCCCGAGATCATCCACCAGGTTCGTGCTGGTAGGGGGCATCTGGTTCGTCCCCCTCGTGTTGACACGGGTGTAGAGCATCGATCGCTCGGGATGACCGGGGACGACCAGTCGGGCGTCCTTTACATCCATCGTTCCATGCAAGGGCGGTTCGTCGATCAGGTTCGCTTTCTCGAGCGGTGTCTTCAGGCCCAGGTCGATGTCCGAGTTCCCGCCTCCGCTACCCACATGGCACATCGCGCAGTTCACCGAGAGGTAGGTTTTTGCGCGGGCGTCGAGGTCCGCCGTGTCGTCGAAGGGGTCGGGGAAAGCGGAGTACTCGGACGGAGGTTTGTCGAGCGGCTTCTTGAAAAGCCCGATGTGTTCGAGGGTTCGCAGTTGGTTGTCGGTCACCGCCCCGTAGTCATGCGGCCGGTTCATCTGATGCGTCCGCAGCCCGAGCACGAACCCGGCCGCCCGCGAGTGGCAGAACATGCACTCCTGGCGGCTCGGATAGTGCCATGTCTGCGTGCGTTTCCCGCCCGGTGCGGCTGCATCCCTGATCTCGTAGCTGCGGTCCAGGCCGCCGGCCTCGACGAGGTGCGCGTCGGTCTGCTCCTCGTTCCAGGCATAGGTGTAGCCGACCCAGTGGTCGTCTTGCTTGACGACGATGCGCGTCTCGATGCGTCGGACGGAGTCGGGGTTTCCCACTTCCATCTCGAGCGTGAACGACTTGACCGTCACCGCGCCGTCGTCGAACGACCAGGCTCGGTCTTCGTGGAAATCGATGCCCAGGTCTCCCGGGATCGCAAAGAAACGCTCCTTGCGGGCGCCGTCCGACCAGAAGGGCGCGTTGATCGAATAGGGGATCACGCCGGGCGCTACATCATGGTCCTTCACTGAGGTGAACAGCCCTGTTTCGCTCAGCTTGCGAGGAAACGGCGGCTGCTGCTTGGGCCGCGGGTTGTGGTCGAGCTGATGGATCTCCCCGCGGTTATAGTCGAGCGCGTAGAACGAGCCATCGCGGCCGAGTCCGAAGCTCGAGATCTTCACCGTCGTGTCCGCCAGCTCCTCGTGCCAGGTCTTCTTCCGGGACTGGTGGTCGTAGCGAATGCCCCACATCTTGCCGTACTGATAGTCGCCGTAGATGTAGACGCCCCGCAGCTCGGGGAACTTGTCGCCCGTATAGACATAGCCGCCGGTGATCGAACGGCACTCGGTGTGGTGGTGCTCGGCGACGGGCGGGACGATCGGCGTCGGCCCGCGCTGCTTGTTCGGATGGAAGGGATGCGTGCCCTCCATCACGCTCCAGCCGTGGTTGCTGCCGCGTCGGACGAGCTCGATCTCCTCCCACAGGTCCTGGCCGACGTCGCCCACCCACGGCTGCCCTGTCACCGGATCGAAGCTGAAACGCCACGGGTTGCGAAAGCCGTAGGCCCAGATTTCCGGCCGCGCGCCGGGGTGGTCGATGAACGGGTTGTCCGGCGGGATCGAGTAGTTGCGGCCGGGGTCGGGGTTCTCGACGTCCAGGCGCATCATCACCGAGAGCAGATCGTCGACGTCCTGGCCCGTGTTCTTGCGGTCCGAACTGCCGCTGCCGTCGCCCGTGGTGATATAGAGATAGCCGTCCGGGCCGATGACGGCCTCGCCGCCGTTGTGTCCGCCTGCCGGCCATTCGATGATGATCTGCTCGGAATCGGGGTCGAGACGCGGCGGGCTGCTTCCCGGAACGAGTTGGAACCGCGAGACCCGGCTGACGCTTTTCGTGTTGTCCTTGATCCGGGGGTCGTGCGCGCTGAAGACGAAGACCTCTCCGTTGTCGGCGTAGTCCGGGTGAAAGGAAAAGGCCGAAACGTTGCGGCCTGTGTCGAGGTAGAGGTCTTTCTTGCCGTCGAGGTCCGCGGGGTCGAAGCTGTACACCTTGCCTTCGTACTCGGCGACGATGAATCGCTCCGACGCCGGCTCCTGGGCGATGAATACCGGATGCTTGAAGACGAACTGCGGAAAGGCCCGCACCATACGGTACGGCGGCGGAGGATCAGGGGAGCCCACGATGCGCGATGTGGTCCACTGGACCCGGCGCTCCAGCCCGTAGGGCTTCTCGTCCCCGGCGGGTTGCGAGGACCCGATCGAGCCGCCGGCCAGAGCCAGCGCGGCCGTAATCGCCAGCCGGCCCGAAGGCCGAAGGCGTCGACGCCACCGTGATGAACAAGCTGTCAGCATGAGCCGGGAAAAACAAGCGCCGCGAAGAAACTCAGCATAACCTTTTATGCCGGCCGCTCACGCTCGACGGGAGGCGCGTCGCGGCGCTCCTGCCGTCGAATCCGGTCGACATCGCGGCGGAGATGGATACGCGCATAGTATTCCACAATGAAAGAGTTGCACGCCTGTAGTGGTAACACCGTCGAGGGCAACCGTGCTTCAGCGGCCGAGTTCTTCCTGAACGATCGACGGGCGCTTTGCGATCAATGCGAGAAGCACGTGTGCCGTCACCTCAGGTCGCCGCTCAAGTAGCCTCGGACATCCTCAAGCCCGGCCCTGACCTTGCGGCGCACCTTCGTCAAGCTCACCCACCTCGGCTGCGCCTCCATCCAGACTACCGAGCGCTGCCTGGGGCTGCGGCAGAATCTGCCCGACGCGCCCTGTGACAGGTCGGGGTCATGGGCTGGGAGGAGGAGGCGTGACAAGGGGCAAAGAGGGCACCCGAGCGGCGGGCTCCATGGGCCTGCTGTTAGTCGTGAGTCGCACGGGCGCGAGCGGCTTGCGGAGGCGGCTTCGACGAAGCGGCCAAGCTGGTTCGGCCACTGTCGCTTCCACATCGAACATGCCGAAATCATCCTCGGCGATGGGGCTACAATGTAACATTTAATGTTACACTTCCGTTCATGATCAAGGGGTTCGCTTCTAAGACCCTTAGGCGAGCGTTTGAGGACGGCGACTACCGCAGGATCAACCCTCAATGGAGGGTCAGAATTGAACTTCTTCTGGACGCATTGGACGCAGCCGAGAAAGTGGAGGATTTGAACCTTCTGACGCTTGGCACCCACCCGCTGAAAGGCAACCGTAAGGGTGAGTGGGGAATGACCGTGACGAAGAACTGGAGGATTACCTTCAGATTCGAGGCGGGAGACGCCGACAAGGTAAACCTGGAGGATTATCACTAGAACGGAGGGAGAGTCATGGCTGGAAACCGGAAGAGGCGACCGACACATCCCGGCAGGTTGCTACGGGACGAGATCGAGGCGCGGGAACTCAATCAGGGGCAGGTGGCGGATCTTGTCGGTGTTGGACGCAGGACCATTAACGAGATTTGCCAAGGACGAAGATCAATGAGCACCGATATGGCGCATCGGATAGGGAAGCTTTTCGGAAACGGCCCGACGCTCTGGGTCAACATGCAGAAGGCGGTTGACATGTGGGACGCTGAGCGAGAGCACCGGGCAGATTATGCAAAGATTCAGACCTTGGAGATCGCACGATAAGGGGTTATTTGCGGGAGGTTGCAGTGCTTGAGTCCACGGGGCTACGGTGGCAATCCGCGTGGGCCTGACCGGGAATTCGTAACGGGTTCGCTGTGCCGGACGGCATGTTGATGCAACGCTTTGGAAGACAATCGCATGAACCGGAACCTGCCGGACGTTAGCGGACGGCAACCTGCGGCGAGCAACGAGGACAGCCTTCGCAACGCCTTGATGACTACCTGTCAAATTGCTCAGAAGCGCATCGTGTCGAGAGCGGATGAGTTTTCAGGGCGGGGCTCTAACCTGTATTTCTCACCACGCGGCGAGGCCAAGTGCGTGAGAGGGCCGTCAGGACGAGGCGCGCGCCGCTTGGCGCGCGCAGGCGTACTTGAACAGTACGTTGAGCACGGCAAGCAAACGCAACGAAGTCATGGCGGTCGTATCGCGTGCTTCGACCGTCGGGTGGTGAGAAAGGCAGGTTAAGCAGCAATGTTACCCTCAGAGGCCGCACTCTCACCGGGACCGGGACGGTCACGACGGCGCAGGATTTTGCATCCAGGCCGATTGAATGTCTGTTTGGGAGAAATCATTGCCCTTGAACAGAAGTGGCGCATCCAGATACTTGGCTAAGGCGTAGGAAAAACAGTCACCAAAGTTCAAGGCTGCACCGTGACCCGTCCCCTTGCCGAATCGCCGGTAGGCATCGAAGGCGATGTCGGCAATGCGAGGAGAAACCTCTACAACGGTCATACCGCTTCTCAGAAGAAAGGAATCCAACGCCAGGATTGCGTTCTCGCCGGAGCGTGCAAACAGAACCATGCGGGTTTCCAGCAAGCATGCGGCGCTAATACAGGTAGTGGTAGATGCTTCGATCAATTCATTGAAGGGGCGTCTTTCGGGTTCATCGCTCATGATGGCGATGAGCGCCGATGTGTCGATCACCATCACACCGGCAGACCACTCTCGTCATAACCGATGATCTGGTCAGCGCTCCGCTTGTCGCGCCTTGGCAGCTTGGCGCAATGCAGGGCAATGTGATCCAACTCCTTGGCAAGCGAGGCCCTGCCTTGCGTTTTTTCCACCTGCTGCAGTTTTGCCTGGATGGCATGTTTGACAGCCGTGGTCAACGACTCGCCGGTCAGGCTTGCAAGCTTTTTCGCCAGTGCATGCGTGTGCGCATCTTTGATGTTGAGTGACATCTCCAAGTTCTCTACCTCTGATTATCGGAGGAAAGGTAGAAAAAATCAACCTTTCTTTCTATTGGACCGCCGTGATCGGTCTGTTTCCCGCTCTCGGGCGATCCACGGTCGGAGTGGTCCCGGCTGATCCGGTCGCGTAGCCGCCGGCGATGAGCAGAGTGGAATTCCGGCGGGCCGTACAGCGTCAGCGGAGGAACGGCCGCCGTCCGGGTCGAGCGCGGGGTCTTCAGCGGCTCTCTGCCGCATGGCGCCGAGATCACCAGCGCCTCAGTGGACGGCTCGCCGGCGAAGGGGATGCCGAGTGGATCGTGCCCTATTCCTCTCTGCCACGCTGGGATGGGCCGGCATGGCCGGCGAGCGCGACGCCATCCGGATCGTGTGCAAGGTCATTACCTCCATGGGCGCCGGAACAACTCTTGTGGATGCGCTGAGCAACTCCGACGACGAGACAGCCGCCCGGTTGCTGGGTCCGCCGGCCGCGACCAACGTAGTCCCTGACGGTCAGGGAGACAGCGCTGCCGTCAATGGAATACGTTGGCGCTGGGTGGCCGGGGGCTGGCAACCCGTATCAATGCCGATGTACGTGTTCCGCCGCTTTCTCGGAGACTCCGCTGAGTCCCTTCCTCCCATGCGGCCGGTCCCGATGTCCATCAAACCGGAAAACGAACCGTTCGCTCTGTTCGACGCCTGGCCGGCCTACGAGCGAACACCCACCGGCAACGCCTGGCCTGCATTTCTCACCACGCGGCAAGACGAAGTGCGTGAGAGGGCCGTCAGGACGAGGCGCAAGCCGGGCGGAGGAAAAAGGCGCGAGCCGCTTGGCGCGTGCAGGCGTGCTTGCCAAATCGCCTCCTTCACCCCTCGGGTCACGAAACACGGCTTCTCCGGTTCACCAGCCGTCAGGCATTTCTTCTGGAGCGAACCAAGCCTCACCAAATGCTTTTCACGAGACACGAATCACGAGACACGAATCACGGACTTTTTTCGTGTGCTTCGACCGTCGGGTAGTGAGAAATGCAGGCTGGCATGCCCGTCCATGACAGAGCGCCGCACAACCGGGGGCAGGGGCCGCTTGATCGGCAGCGTGAGCCTGCGCGGCTCCGATCCCCGGCCGGGCCGACGGCCGGGCGCTATTCATAGAACCAGTCGATCGGAATCCGCGCCACGTGGAGCCCGTCGCGCTGGTGAAAGCTGATGATCGCGTTACCGTCCAGGAAGAGGAGGCTGGGATAGCCGTAGTCGTCCTCGGCGCTGCCCCCGATGACACGCTGGTTCGACCACGTTCGTCCCTCATCCTTCGAGATGGCCGAGACGAACGGCGTGCGCCAGCGATTCACGCCGTCCGAACAACGCAGCAGCAACAGGTCTCCCGTAGACGGGATGCGCTTCACGTTCAGCGCCGAGGAGTTGGGCGGCAGAGAGAGTTCCTTGAGGTGCTCTCCGGGAGACCATGACTCGCCCTGGTCGTCGGAATACGACCGCACGACGTAGCCGCTGTAGGTGCGGCAGAGCATCATCAAGCGGCCGTCTTCGAGCTCGACCACGTGCGGTTCCTGGGCTTCGACGGGCAGTGTGTTCACCATGTTCCTGCTTTTGAGCCAACTGACGCCGTCGTCGTCGGAATAGAACGTGTAGCTCACGTACCCGCGGTGGTCGCCGCCCTCCTCGCGTAGTTCCATCTCGAGCGGAGCGATGATGCGTCCGGTCGAAAGCTGGATCAGCTTGTCGTTGTGTACCAGGTTGTAGCCCGGGAAGGGAGTGTAGTCGAACTGGTCGGTCCAGGTCTTGCCGTCATCCTTCGACCGCCGATAGTAGTTGTGGCCGTAGCGCGGCATGGCGTCCGGACGGTAGATATAGGCCGCCAGGAGGTCGCCGTTCCTGAGGCGCAGAAAGCTCGGCGCTCCATAGGCGGCGCCTTCGTTCTCGGTGGGCTTGGCGAACAACACGAACTCGGGTCCCCAGGTCTTCCCCTGGTCCTCGGAATAGCGGGCCAGGATCGCGCCCTCGGGGTCGTAGGAGACGTACGACAGCAACAGCCGGCCGTCCTTGAGCAGCTCGATGTCGCCGGGCATGCCCCGGTAGCCGTAGCGGCGTTTGGGCTTCTTGACCACGTGAACGGTCTCGAAACCCTTTTCTGTGGTTGTCTGTGCGGCGGCGGCCGGCAGCAACGAAACGCAGCAGGCGAGCAGGGCAAGTGTTCGGATCGTCATGTAGAGATTGTACGTCCTGACCTGCATGTCTCACCACGTGGCGAGACGAAGGGGGTGAGAGGTCCGTCAGGACGAGGCGCGAGCCGCTTGGCGCGCGCAACATGGCTTTTAAGGTTTTTCAGGAATCACGAGTCACGAAACACGGCCATTCTTTCGCGTGCTTCGACCGCCGGGTGGTGAGAAATGCAGGGTAGAGGCCATATCGCCTGCTTCAACCCTCGGTTCACCATACACAATACACGGCCTTTCCGGTTCACCCCCCCCCGTCAGACATTTCTTCTGGAGCGAACCAGGCCCCACCCATGGTTTGCACGAATCACGAATCACGGCTTTAGCGCCGCCCGCGTGACTTTTGCCACGGGCGGTCGAGCCATGATCGGTCAAGATGCCCACTTGATACAATCTCCCCCGATATGAACGCACGAGGGGAGTTCCGTCCCAAGCCTCTGAACGCCCGGGCAGTCCTGACGCCGGTGCTGGCCGTCGTACTGCTGGCCGGATACTCGTTCCTGCCCGCACAGACGCCGGGTCCACTCGGAGACGAGTCGGTTGCCGCATTCCGGGTCCGCTTCGGACTCACCGATTCCCAACCCCGCGCCTGGGACGGAGAGCTGTCCGTCGACCGCGGCGAAGTGCTCAGCCTCCGCAACTGGAACCCCCACCCCGAGGAACGGATCAACGGCAAGACCGGCTGGCGGCTGGCGACGCGCGAGGGCCTGAACTACCCCCGCCGGGTCTATCAGTGGGAGGACCCTCGCGGCACCGAGGAGTATGTGACGATTCCCGGGATCGTCGTGGAGGTGCGAAAGACGTCCAGCACGCGCCTCCGGTTCGAGACCGCGAACGGTGATTTCGAGGTCTGGCCGCGGGAGTTGCGGGTCGGCCGGCCCATGAAGCACCTCGATGGAGCGGTCGAGGTGGACCTGGTCGCGCCGGCCGAGCGTCTGTCCTCCGACACGGTCAACAGCGACTTCCCTACGGTCCTCGCCGGAGAAGACGGTGAGCTGTGGGCCGCCTGGGTCACCTACAGCGGCGGCGGCAACCGCGTGCAGGCTCGCCGCTTCGACGGCAAAGCGTGGGGCTCGATCGAAACCGTCAGCGGAAACCCCGGCGACGTGTTTCTCGTCAAGATGGGCCGCGACAGGCATGGCCGGCCCTGGGTGGTCTGGTCCGAACAAGTCGATGGCAACTTCGATCTCTACGCCCGCTACCGCAATGGCGGGAAATGGTCTGTGGCGACTCGCTTGACGGACGCGCCGCAGTCCGACATGCAACACGTTCTCACGACCGATGCGAACGGAAATCTCTGGCTCGCTTGGCAGGGCTTCCGTAACGGCAAGTCGGATATCTTCGTTCGTCGTTACGACGGCGAAACCTGGTCGCCCGAGCAGAAAGTCTCGACTTCTCCGGCCAACGACTGGAAGCCCGCCATCACGGCCGACGGCAGGGGGGGCGTGTACATCGCTTGGGATACCTACGACCAGGGCGACTACGACATCGTGATGCGCCGCTGGTCCGGCGAGAGTTGGGGCGAGACCATCCCGGTCGCCGACACGCCGAAGTTCGAAGCTCATGTCACTCTCGCTTGCGACAGTCAGGACCGCTTGTGGGCGGCTTGGAACGAGAGCGGCTTCCAGTGGGGGAAGGACTCCGGCTTCTTGATCTACAAGGAGGCGACGCGGCTCTACGAGTGGCGGACGCTGGCCCTCGGGGTCTACTCCGCCGGTCGTTGGAGGCATCCCGCGTCTGACGTCAATGCCGCCCTGCCCGCCGAGCTTCACGGCTTCAATGACCTGCCCGTCTTGCAACGAGACGCCCAGGGACGGATGTGGCTGTTCTTCCGTCATCGCTTGCTGCGCGCCCGGGACACCCCCGATTTCACCCCGGCGCACCGCGCCGCCTGGCAGATCTATGGCACGACATACACCGGTGACGCCTGGCTGCACCCTCAGCATCTGCCTTTCAGCCGCGGCCGGCAGGACATGCGCTGGGGCATCACTCGGGACTCCGAAGGCGCCATGGTCGCCGCTTGGCCGACCGACAACCGCGACTCCGATCAGTACTTTTTCGAGCGGACCGATGTCTACGCCGGCAGGCTCCCGGCGCTTGCCGGGGCGGCCAGGCCGCCGGTCCTCGTGGAACGCAAAGACCGCCGCTACGACACCTATCCGGCTCACCCCAACGAAGCGGCTGACCTGCAGCGGATCCGGGATTATTCCATCGAGTCCGGCGGCAAGACGTATCGCATCTATCGCGGAGACACGCACCGCCACACCGAGTTCTCCGACGATGGTTACAGCGATGGCTCGCTGTTCGAGACCTACCGCTACGCCCTCGACGCCGCCTCGCTCGACTTCATGGGGGTCAGTGAGCACAACAACGGCAGCGGTCAGGACAACGAGTACATCAACTGGCTTCTGCCGCAAGTCGCCGACCTGTTTCATCTGCCCGGAACGTTTGCACCGATCTATACCTACGAGCGGAGTGTCAGCTACCCCAACGGACATCGCAACATCCTCGTCGCGACGCGCGGCATCCCGACCTTGCCGATTCCACCCGAGGAGCGGAGCGGCGAGGTTGGCGCGGCGAAACTCTATGACTATCTCAGGAAGTACGACGCGATCGCGATCTCGCATACTTCCGCAACCGGCATGGGGACCGACTGGCGCGATAACGATCCGGAGCTGGAGCCCCTTGTCGAGATCTACCAGGGCGACCGTGTCTCGGCCGAGTACGAAGGCGCCCCCCGCGCCGCGACTGCGGAGAAGCCTTACAACCAGCAGGGCGGCCTTCGCCCGGCGGGTTATGTCTGGAATGCCTGGGCCAAGGGCTTGAAGCTCGGCGTGCAGGCCGCCTCTGACCACATCTCGACCCACATCTCCTATGCCTGCACCATCGCCGAAGACTTCAGCCGCGAGGGGCTTCTCGACGCCATGCGCAAGCGGCACTCCTACGGCGCGACCGACAACATCGTCCTCGACTACCGCCTGCAGGCCGGCGGCAAGGAATACCTGCAGGGCGACATCGTCGAAGTCGACGGCGCTTTCCAATTGTGGGTCAACATCATCGGGACCTCGCGCATCGAGCAGATCGATATCATCAAGAACAACACCTTCATACACACGCGCCAGAACCTCGAAGAAGCGGTCCATTTCACCTTTGTCGACAACGAAGTGACGCCCGGTGAAAGTTACTACTACGTGCGGGTGCAGCAGAAGAATCAGGAAATGGCGTGGTCGTCGCCGATCTGGGTGACCACTCGCTGAAACCCGCGCATCCTCCGGATGGTGGGTCCTCGGTGTCTCTGCCCGATGGGATGACAAGCTGATGCCGGTTAGCCTGCATTTCTCACCACGTGGCGAGGCGAAGTGTGTGTGAGGGCCGTCAGGACGAGGCGCGAGTCGGGCGGAGGAAAAAGGCGCGCGCAGGCGTACTTGAACAGTACGTCGAGCACGGCAAGCAAGCGTCGCGAAGGAAAAGCGAAGTCCTGGCGGCCGTATCGCGTGCTTCGACCGTCGGGTGGTGAGAAATGCAGGCTAGGCTCGCCGTGCGAACTGGACTCGAAACTGGACCTGATGTGAAACAAATCCCTGATCCAGTGGCGTAGACACCCCTCCGGAAAAACTAAAAACTGAAAACTGCCATTACGATCTGCTCTTCGGGAGCGAACAAGGCTGACGCCACTGGTTTTCACGAATCACGAGACACGAATCACGGCCTTTATGCTTTTCACGAATCACGAGGCACGGCTTTCATCGTCGTGGGTGCGCAAGGGTAGCGCCACCGGAAACCGCCGCCCTGTCACTGCTTGCCTGCCCAGAATTGCCCGGCATTGCTCGGCAATAAATATTGCCCGCGCGCCTGTGTCCTTGCCCCGTCCGCCGTTCTCGGTCGGCCTTGCGACGAGCGTCGCCGCAGGGCAGCTCCCGCTGCCGCGAACACAATATGAACCCATGCCGAGAAAGGGATGCGTTCCGGATTCCGTTGGCGCAAAAACCGGATAGCACCAGCGCCGGTATGGAGTCTATAATTACTGGGGAAACGTGTAGGCTTTGCTATGACTGATCATCTTGCAGCTTCGGTTGGACGCGTCCTGAGCGTGCTGGGTTCGCTCCTTGTCGTATGTGGAGCGGCGGCGGCCTCCGAAGATCGGGTCAGCTTCAACGCTGATATCCGTCCGATCTTTTCCGACAAGTGCTATACATGCCACGGACCGGACTCGAACAACCGCAAGACTCCGCTGCGTTTCGACACCCGGGAAGGCGCCGTGCAAGACCTGGGAGGGCGTTTCGCCATCGTATCCGGGGATGTCGAGAAAAGTGAAATCATCAAGCGGCTGACGACCGAAGATCCGATTCGCCGCATGCCGCCGGCCTACGAAGGCCACGCCAGGCTGAGCGACCGTGAAATCGACCTGGTGCGCCGCTGGATCGAGCAAGGCGCCGAGTGGCAATCTCATTGGTCGTTCACTCCGCCCGAGAGACCGGGTCTGCCGCCGGTCACGGGTAAGGCGGTCAACGGAATCGACCATTTCGTGCTGGAGCGTCTCGAAAGGGACGGCCTCTCCGCTTCTCCCGAAGCGGACCGCGCAACGCTCATCCGCCGTGTCACGCTGGACCTGACCGGGCTGCCGCCGACACCCAAGGAAATCGACGACTTCCTGAGGGACACCTCTCCCGGCGCCTATGAGAAGGTCGTGGACCGCCTTCTCATCTCGCCTCGTTACGGCGAGCGCATGGCTGTGCGTTGGCTCGATTCCGCCCGCTACGCCGATACGAACGGCTACCAGACCGATGCCGAGCGCTATATGTGGCGCTGGCGCGACTGGGTCATCAAGGCGTTCAACGTCAACATGCCGTTCGATCAGTTCACGGTCGAACAAATCGCGGGCGACATGCTGCCGAGCCCGACGCTCGACCAACTGATCGCGACCGGCTTCAATCGCAATCACCGCGGCAACGGCGAGGGCGGCATCATCGAGGAAGAGTACGCTGTGGAGTACGTCGTCGACCGCGTCGAGACGACATCAACGGTCTGGCTGGGCCTGACGATGGGCTGCGCCCGGTGCCACGATCACAAGTACGACCCGCTCACGCAAAAAGAGTTCTATCGCTTCTTCGCGTACTTCAACAACGTCCCCGAGAAGGGCAAGGCCTTCAAATACGGCAACTCGCCTCCCTTCATACCCGCTCCCACGCCGGCGCATCTCGCCGAGCTGGACGGCCTCGACGAGAAGGTAGAGAAAGCGAAACAGGAGTTCGACCAGCTACAGCCCGAGCTTGAATCCGCCCTCGAGCAGTGGGAGGAATCATTGGTGCAGTCCGATTTCGTGGACTGGACGTTGTGGGACAACCTGATCGCTCACTATCGGCTTGACGGCGCCGTAGCGGGGCATACGCCACGCACGCCCGAGGCCCGAGCCAAGCTCGTCGATGGGCTCCCTCAATTCAAGAAGGGCAAGATCGGCCAGGCGAACTCGTTCGACGGCAAGAGTTACATCGACGCCGGCGACGTCGCCGATTTCCGCTTCCAGGAAGACTTCACGCTCTCGGCGTGGATCTATCCCACCGCAGCCAATGGCGCGATCCTCAGCCGAACTTCCGAATCGACGACGGAAATCAAGGGCTACGGCATCTATCTGGTTGACGGTAAAGTTCAGTTCAACCTGGTGACTCGCTGGCTCGATGACTCCACTCGCGTCGAGACCTCCGAGCCCCTCGCCCTGAATCGATGGCATCACGTAAGCGCGGTCTACGACGGTTCGCGGTTGGCGAAAGGCGCCGTTGTCTATCTGAACGGTAAGCCCGCCGAGATGACGGTCGTTGTCGACACGCTCAACCAGGACTTCGGCGTGAATAAGCCTCTGCGGATCGGAGCCGTCGCAGGCTCCGGCGCGCGCTTCCGGGGTTTGATGGATGACGTGCGTGTTTACGACCGCGCGCTCAGCCCGGATGAGCTCGCCGTCGTGTCCACCGAGTCGCCCTTGAACGAGATTGCGCGCCTCAAGCCCGGTAAGCGTACGGCGGCCCAAAGCGACAAGCTGCGGCTCGCCTTCCTCGACGAGTACGCGCCCGCCCATATCCGTGAGGCATCGGAGACCCTGACCGCGGTCCGCAAGGAACGCGAAGCTTTCATCAAGAGCTTCCCGACCGTCATGGTCATGAAGGAGCGCGAGGTCACGCGGCCGACTCATCTGCTTGTGCGCGGCCAATACGATCTTCCTGGCGAAAAGGTCACGCCCGGCGTTCCGGCCGCGCTGCCGCCGATTCCCGAGGGGGTTCCGAACAACCGCCTCGGCCTTGCGCGCTGGCTCGTCAGCCCTTCCAATCCGCTGACGGCGCGGGTCACCGTCAACCGTTTCTGGCAGTCCTACTTCGGAGCCGGGCTCGTCAAGACGGTCGAGGATTTCGGTTCGCAAGGTGAATGGCCGACGCATCTGGAACTGCTCGATTGGCTGGCCACCGAGTTCGTCGAAAGCGGCTGGAACGTCAAGCAGCTCCAGAAGACGATCGTCATGAGCGCCACCTATCGGCAGTCGTCCCGAGTCACTCCCGAGTTGGCGTCGAAAGACCCCGACAACCGGCTGTTGGCTCGCGGGCCGCGGGTGCGTCTTCCCGCCGAGGTGGTGCGCGATCAGGCGCTGGCGATCTCGGGCCTGTTGGTTGAAGAGATCGGGGGGCCTTCGGTGAAGCCTTATCAGCCAGCCGGCCTTTGGACGGAACTCGCCGGGGGCCGCGACTACGAACAAGGCCACGGCAACGACCTGTACCGCCGCAGCATCTACACGTTCTGGAAACGCGCCGTGCCTCCGCCGCAGATGTTGAACTTCGATTCGGCGGGCCGCGAGGCCTGCACCGTTCGCGAGACACGCACCAATACCCCGCTGCAGGCGCTTAACTTGATGAACGACGTTACGTTCGTCGAGGCCTCCCGCAAGCTCGCCGAGCGCATGATGACCGAAGGCGGCCGCACGCCGCAAGAGCGCATCGGGTACGGGTATCGCCTCGCGACGGCTCATGAACTCAAGCCGGAAAGCCATGAAATCCTGGTCGGCGGTTACCGCCATTACCTTGACAACTTCCAGACCGACCGGCGTGCTGCGCTCGAGCTGGTTCGGCAGGGTGAATCCGAGCGTGACCAGGCGCTGGACGTCGCTCAACTCGCCTCCTATACCACCGTCGCGAGCCTGATCTTGAATCTGGACGAGACGATTACGAAGGAATAGCACTTATCGATTGAAGCCGGGAGAAATGCCATGAATCCGCTCGTTGAACGCCACCTTCAAATGACGCGACGCCACTTCTTCGGCTTGAGCAGCACCGGTATCGGAACGGCGGTCCTTTCGTCTCTGCTGAATGACGATCTCTCGGCCGCGTCGGCGCGCATAGACGGCCCCGGCAGCAGCGGGGGCCTCCCCGGGCTGCCCCACTTCGCTCCGAAGGCGAAGCGCGTCATCTACCTCTTCCAGTCAGGTGGGCCGTCGCAGATGGACTTGTTCGACTACAAGCCCAAGCTCGACGACATGCGCGCCACCGAGCTGCCCGACTCCATTCGCAAGGGCCAGCGGCTCACCGGCATGACCGCGACCCAGACCAGCTTCCCGGTCGCGCCGTCGATCTTCGAGTTCAAGCAGCGCGGCGAATCCGGCGCCTGGATCAGCGATCTCATGCCGCACGTCACGAAGGTCGCCGATAACCTCTCGTTCGTCAAATCGATGCACACCACGGCCATCAACCATGACCCGGCCGTGACCTTCTTCCAGACAGGGTTTCAATTGGCCGGCCGGCCGAGCATCGGAGCCTGGCTCTCCTACGGCTTGGGGACGCTCAACAAGGATCTTCCGTCGTTCGTCGTCATGGTCTCGCAGGGCGAAGGCCGTAGCGGGCAGCCGCTCTACGACCGGCTTTGGGGAAGCGGTTTTCTGCCGACGCGATACCAGGGCGTGAAATTCCGAGGCGTCGGCGATCCGGTTCTATATTTATCGAACCCGCCTGGCATCGATCCGGGAGTTCGCCGCCGATTCCTCAACGACCTGGCGAAGATGAACGAACTGAAACACGACGAATTCGGTGACCCGGAGATCTCGACGCGCATTGCGCAGTATGAGATGGCCTATCGCATGCAAAGCTCAGTGCCCGAATTGACCGACCTGTCCGGTGAATCGGAAAAAACATTCGAAGCCTACGGACCCGATTCACGCAAGCGAGGGACCTATGCCGCCAACTGTCTGTTGGCGCGGAGGCTCGCCGAACGCGGGGTGCGCTTCGTGCAACTCTTCCACCGCGGCTGGGACCAGCACACCGAGCTGCCCAAAGGCATTCGGCTTCAAGCGAAAGACACGGATCAGCCCACCGCCGCGCTGATCCGGGACCTGAAAGACCGCGGCATGCTCGAAGATACGCTCGTGATTTGGGGCGGCGAGTTCGGCCGCACCGTCTATAGCCAGGGCCGCCTCACCGAAGACGACTACGGCCGCGATCACCACCCGCGCTGCTTCACCATCTTCATGGCGGGAGGCGGCATCCAGCCCGGAATCAGCTACGGCGAGACGGATGACTACGGCTATAACATCACGAAAGATCCCGTGGACGTCCACGACCTTCACGCGACGATCCTGCACCTGCTCGGCGTCGAGCACACCAAGCTCACTTTCAAATATCAGGGCCGTCACTTCCGCCTGACGGATGTTCACGGCAATGTGGTCAAGCCGCTGTTGACCTGACCTTCGCCCGCACCGGATCAGCCTTCACACGCGCCGAAAAGCTTGGGCGGGAGTTCCGCGTGAATCATCGTTAGCCTGCATTTCTCACCACGCGGCGAGGCGAAGTGGGTGAGAGGGCCGTCAG
>JAPPLB010000106.1 GCA_028819575.1 Bryobacterales bacterium
TGACGGCCCTCTCACCCACTTCGCCTCGCCACGTGGTGAGAAATGCAGGCTAGGACTTCCGGGATTTTGTCGTGGCAAGCGTCTTCCGGGAGGTTGTCGTTCACGTTGTTCCAAGCCGGGCCGTAGGAGCAGTGATGGACTTGGCGAGCGAGGCCAAGAGTTACGGAAGACATCAACAGAGGACTCGTAGAGTAAACGACCCTGCGGAAACCGGAATGTACGACCATCGCGAGACGGCGTCGTAGCGAGTTTCACGGAGTTCAGCCGGGGGTTATCCGGAGCGCATCATCTCGTCCCAAGTCACAGTGCGACCAGTGTCCATCGCCATTCGCCCCATGATGGCGGTGAGTGTGCTTTCCGCTCCGCGAATGCCGACGTTTTCGGTCTTGCCCTGGAGGATACGCTTGACGAACGCCTCCATCGAGTCGAGATCGATGTGACGCGGGGCGTCCTGGTGAAGCACGTCGCCACGGTCGCGATAGTGCTTCCAGTAACCCCGGGCCGTCTCGACCATTGATTCAGAGCCCCAAACACGTTCATGAACCTCGCGGTAGAAGAGGGGCATGATGTGAGACCCTACCAGTGTCGCTCGGATGTTATCGGGATATTCAAAAACGACGGAGATGTGATCTCCCATATCGCCCGCTTTCTTGATCGTTCGTCCGCCTCCGGCTACCGCCTTGATCGGGTGCCTGTCGCCAAGAGACCAGTTGAGAACATCGATCGAGTGACAATAGGTCTCGACAACGATGTCCCCATAGAGGTCGCGCCACCACTTCCATTCACGAACTTTGTCGTGGAGTGTCACGGGGCGTTCTCGCAGGGGCTCGTTGCCGCTGACGGTGCCTTTCAGAAAGTGGGCTTCAGCCTGGTGGATCTTGCCGAGCCCGCCCGAGTCGATCACTTTGCGGGCTTGCTTATACGTCCAGCCGTAGCGCTGCTGGAACCCGAACGTGACGTTGAGTCCAGGTTTGGCCGAGTCGGAGGCCTTCATGACCCGCTTGCAGGCCGCGACATCGACGCCGGCGGGCTTCTCCACATAGACGTGCTTGCCGGCTCTGACGGCCGCCTCCAAATGTTCGGCGTGCAGAAACACCGGCGTTGCGATGATGACCGCGTCGATTTCATCGCTCGCGAGCATCTCGTTGTAGTCCAGGTAGGTTTTCGGGTTCTCGATCGGGATACGCTGCTTGGCTTTTTCGATCTGTTCTTCAAAGAGGTCGCATAACGCGACGAGCCTCGCCCCCGGAACCTTGACCAAGCGGCTCGACAGACGGCTTCCGCGTCCGCCGGAGCCAAGGAGCCCGACCCGAACCTCCGAGTTCGCGGCGCTTCCGCGAACCGCCGCAAAGGGAACCATCGCCGCTGCTCTCACAAGATTTCGCCTACTGACATGTGCTTTTCTGTTTTTCATCGCTAGTGTCCATCCAAGAGGTTTCAAGCTGGTCGCTTCTTGATGCATCCGCCGAGTCTCGCGTGCGCCGGACTGCTCCGATGGTGGCAGAAGTGCATGGCATCGGGCAACGTTCGCATCCACAAGCAGACCGCCGCTGACCGGAATACAGCCAGACGTTCCGAGTTGTGAGTGGCGTCTCGGGAAGCGGCACCGGAATCGCTGGCCGATGACGTCAAGATCGGGCACGCTGCTCTACGTAAGAATCTCGCGCACAACGCGGCCGTGAACATCGGTCAGGCGCTGTTCGCGGCCTCCAAAACGGTAGACGAGTTTTTCGTGGTCGAGGCCGAGGAGATGCAGCATCGTGGCGTGCAGATCATGGATCGTCACGGGATCAGCTGCCACCTGATCGCCCAATTCGTCCGTCTCACCGTAGGTCACACCCCCTTTGACGCCACCACCGGCCATCCAGATCGTGAAACAGAAGGGATGATGGTCGCGGCCGTCGCCGTTACCGGTGTCGGGCGTGCGTCCGAACTCACCCGACCAGACGAGAAGCGTTTGATCAAAGAGACCTCTCGACTTCAAGTCCTGGATCAAACCCGCGATGGCTTGGTCGGTGACGAAAGCATTTTTTTCATGGTCCTTCTTCAGGTTGCTGTGTTGATCCCAGGTGCCGTTCATTCCGAACAAGTTCGGACAGGTCACTTCCACGAATCGCACGCCCTCCTCGATGAGCTTCCGTGCGCGCAGGCATTGTAACCCATACAGCCGCTTCGGCTTATCCTCGGAATCGAGTCCGTACAGCCGCTTCGTCGCCTCCGATTCCCTGGAGAGGTCCAACAAATCCGGCACCAACGACTGCATGCGATACGCCATCTCATAGTTGGCAATTGCGGATTCCACGGTATCGCCGCTCGTACTTTGCTGGAAGTCCCGGTCCTGCTGCAGTAAGGCGTCGAGCTTGGCCCTTTGCACACGCCGGTCTTGATCCGCGGGAGCGATATTGTCCATGGGTGGACCTTCATCCAGGATGTGCGTGGCCTGGTGCGTCGCGGGCAGAAACCCGTTCGAGAAGTTCTCGATACCACCAGGTGGAATCGACGCATCCCGCAAGAGGACATAGCCCGGCAGGTTCTTGTTCCGGCTCCCCAGCCCGTAGTTCACCCACGAACCAAGACTCGGGAAGCCCCCGAAGTTGCGTCCGGTGTGCAGAAACACGTTACCCCGCGCGTGGAGCGGGAACTCCGATTTCATCGACCTTACAATCGCCAAATCGTCCACCCAACGCGCCGTGTGGGGGAACAGCTCGCTGACAGGAGCACCGCATTGTCCGTACTGCTTGAACTCCCACAGGCAGCGCAGCCACTTGCGGTCGGGACCGGCGAGGTAGTTGTCGAGCTTCGCGGGCTTGCCATCCAACTCGGCCAGTTTCGGCTTCGGATCAAAGCTCTCCATGTGCGAAACACCGCCGGGCATGAAGAGAAAAATGACGTTCGTGGCTTTTGGCCTGAAGTGCGGCTGAAGCAGCCGGCTGTCGGCCCTCGCTTCCGTAGCGGCCAGCGCCGAGAAAGAGAGATACCCGAAGCCGTTCGAGGCCAGTCTGAGTGCGGCACGCCGCGTCATGGCCCGGACACTGCCCGGACAACCGGCGTTGCTGAGGAGTCTGCGTTTCATCTCGAACTCAAATCGCTGGCGGCAAACGAAGCCCACACATCATGGAATGCCCGTTACCCGGCATACGAAACAGCAACATCGCAAGCAGGCGAGGCCTCCCGCTTCCCTTCACCAGTCTATTGCACATAGAGAAACTCCTTGAGATTCAGAACCGCGTGAGCCAGATCTTTCCACACTGTCAGGCTCGACAGCAGTTCCTCCCGAGGAACCTGATGCAAGCCGGCCAACCTGGCGGCGAGTCCGCGGAAGCGCTCCAGTTCCTGAGAACTTGGGCCGCGGCCCAACGCCGTGCGGAACAGATCATCGATGCGCTCCTCGACAGATCCGGCCGGCTGCGCCAAGAGCCTTTCAGCACAGGTTCGGGCCTCGCTGATTACGAACGGATCGTTCAACATCGTCAGCGCCTGGGCGGGAACATTCGTTTCGTCACGCCGGCCGCGCGTCACGAGCGGGTTCGGATAATCGAAGGTCTCCAGGAACTTCATACCCTCCATACGAGTGACCTTGAGATAGATGCTGCGCCGCCCTGCGCCGTCGAGAGGGCCTGAAAAAAGCCGGCGGTAGTCCTTCGCCTCGGCCCGGTGCGGATGAATGCTGGGGCCGAACATCGAATCCCGAAGCTTGCCCGACATCAGCAGGATCGAGTCGCGCAACGATTCTCCTTCCAGCCGCCGAAGGGGGAAATGGTGGAGAAGCCTGTTGAGTGGATCGACTTGCCGGGCCCGGGGCGTGGCCTCACCCGCCTGCCGAAAGGCCTGAGACAGCACGATCAGCCGGATCATCTTCTTGATCGACCACCCGTCCTCGACAAAACGCCCAGCCAGATAGTCAAGCAACTCGGGATGAGTGGGCCGATCACCCAGCAGACCGAAATTGTCGACAGACGTCACAATCCCGCGCCCGAAGACGTGATGCCAGATGCGATTCACCATCACACGCGCGGTAAGAGGGTTGTCAGGGCTCGCAAGCACGTCAGCGAGCCGGCGTCGGCCGCTTCCTGAACCATTCAGCGGCTCCCTACCGAAAAAGTGCTGCAGGAAACGGCGCGGCGCAGGCTCCCCGAAACTCTTCGGGCCGCCGCCTACCAAAACCGGGAAATCATTGCCGGGACCGCCATCCGCCAACCCCTCGACGACACGGGGCTTCGAGATTCCCGCCTCAATCCGGCGAAACTCATCGATCAACCTGCGCAAGCCGGGTGTCGCGTCCGCCCGGTTGGAAAGCAGGTCGTTGCGCACGAGCCAATCGAGCCACAGCGCATCATCATCGGCAGCCCGGCCGGCCGCCCAGTTGGCGACAGCCTTTTCGATCACACCGGCATATCGAGAGACCAGGCCCTGCCAATCGCCCGGAGGACCGCCTTCAAACAGCCGCATCAAGTGCGACAACTCCTCACGGGGTGCCTCATCCACATCGTGCAATACGGCCTCGACTACCCCGAAGTACGAAGTTGGCGTGTCGATGTGCTCCAGGGGACCCTTCAGACGGCGGGGTCGATCAGGGATACGGGGGTTCTCCCATTTTGTAATCAACTCGACAAAAACCGGCAGCCTGTCTTGGTCTCCAAAGGTCTTCAGCTTGTTCCATTGCAGCCGGTTGCTGCCGAGAATCTGATACTTTTCCCCAATCGCGCAGTTGTCAATCACCGTTCGATGAGCCCCGAGCATGCCACCCATTGCGCGAAGGCTCAGGTACTTCTTGTTCTTCGGCAGTTCAGGGGAGCGCAAGGCTCCGTTCAGACGGTTCGAAATCGCATGGGTGTAGACGCCGGCCGGGAAAATGCCTGACACCGCACGATCGCCTTCTCCGGCAACCGCGAACTCACCACTATCAGACGAACCGTCGTGCAAGCCCGGTCCGGAAGCGCGCCAATCGGGGTTGACATGCGAGCGGAAGTCGCCGAAGGTCTCGAAGTTGACCCGGTTGAACTCAGCGCGCTCGGCAGCCTCTTCCCGGTAGCGGTCAACGATCTCGCCGGCCGCCAGGGCCATTGATTTCTTGCCGCTCGCGGTCTGGTCGAGCAGCAGAGCCCACGGACGCCCGAGGTCGCCCCATCCGTGATCCGGACAGGTGAGGACCGTGCGCCAAGCTTCCAGGCGCTCCCGGTCCAAGCCGTCCTCAGAGTTTGCGGGAGTCCCCTGCAATGGCGTCAGGCGAGCGAGGTATGACTCTACATCTTTGGCCTCCCTCAGCCAGAGCTTTGCCAGCTCCTCCCGTATCCGTTCCTTCAAGTCCCGAAGCCGCGCCATCGAGTCGGCGTACACATCCGGCGTGTCAATCGAATGAACAACGACACGACTACTGTTGAGGATGCCGTAAAGCCCGTAGTAATCCTCGGTAGGAATCGGATCCATCTTGTGGTCATGACACCTGGCGCAAGAAACCGTAAGCGCCTGAAAGGTCTTGGTCAAGGTATCGATCTGGTTGTCCATGACATCCAGGCCGATGCCGCGGAACTTGATGCAGTCGTCATGACCGGCCTCTCCCAGACGATAGAATGCCGTTCCGATCATGGACTCATTGATTTGTTCAGCGCTGTCGATGCGGGGCTTCTCCAGCAGATCTCCCGCAATGTGCTCGCGCACGAGCTGGTCATAGGGAACATCCGCATTGAAGGCCCGGATCAGATAGTCGCGGTACCGCCAGGCTCCGATGATTTCGTAGTTCCACTCGTAGCCGCGTGTTTCTCCGTAGCGCACGAGGTCGAGCCAATGACGCGCCCAGTGCTCGCCAAACCGAGGCGAATGGAGAAGGCGGTCGACCCATCGCTCATAAGCCTCAGGCGAGTCATCCGCGGCAAAGCGATCACTCTCTTCGGCCGTCGGAGGCAGCCCCGTCAACACATAACTCAAACGCCGGATCAACATCCGGCGCTCGGCCGGCTCGGCCGGAGAAAGCCCTTTCTCTTCCAGCGCCCGATAAATAAAGCGATCCGCGGGATGGGACCACCGCGCCTCGGCGACCTCCGGAAGCGGCGTCTTCCCGACCGGTTGAAACGCCCAGTGATCCCTGACCAGCCGTTCATAACGACCATCGCCGGTGGCTTCGGCAACGGCCGCAGCGGGCCACGGCGCGCCCCCGCGCACCCATTCTTCCAGGTCGTCGATCTCGGAAGCTTCGAGCCGGCCCCCCAAGGGCATCTGCAACCCCTGATGGCGGACAGCCTGGATCAGCAGACTCTCCTCCGGCTTTTCGGGGACCAGGGCGGAACCTCGTTTTCCACCACGCAGCAGAGATTCTCTCGAGTCGACCCGCAGCATGTTGGCCTGCTTTTCCGGCCCGTGGCAGCCGTAACAGTTCACAGCGAGCACCGGACGAACACGAGCCTCGAAAAATGCATCATCCACAGAAGCGCGTTGTGGCGGAGCCTGCGCGATAGCCTGCATCGCCAGCAGGCAAAGGGCGCTCACCAGAACAGTAAAAAACTTCATCATGAAACAGCCTGACGGACGCTCTGCGTCCTGTCAAGATACGGCAGGTTCCTGCTAATCAGGTCGATAAGACACTGACCTCAGAAACTATCCAATCAGTGTTTGTCAATGCGGCCGGATCGACTTGCTTTAGCCTCCGTCCAGTCCGAGGACAACAAAGCGAATTTGTCATCACCTCGGGATCGCGTTCAACGTGTAATAGCCCCTTGGGTGCAACAGTTCGTCTCCGTCTGCTGACCGGACTCCCACGGCATGAAGCTCGTGAACATAGCCTTCGCGGAGACCGTCGATTCCGAGGCGCACGCGAAGACCATCGGGCGCGACGGTGGCGTACCGAACACGAAGCTGCTTCGTGTCGATTTCCGGACTTCCGTAGGTCTGGTGATAGTAGTAGGTGTAGCTGCTCAGTCGATAAGAAGAGGGCGCCGAGGCCGCGTCCGCATCCACTTTCTTCGTGAAGCTCAATTCGAAACCATCGGGACGAGCCTCGAAAGTCTTGATCTCGAACGGCGTCTTGCCGCTCCAGACAAGACGCTGCAACCCGTAAGAGCGGGTCCCCAGTGAGTTCCAGCCACGGTTGGTCATGCCAACCAGCATCGAGCCATCCTGTCCGAAGACCATGCGCAGCACCGCGCTTTCAAAACCTTCACGGAACAGGAAGCAAGCGCCCTGATACTCGCCGTTCACCTTCTCGAGATAAACGCGGCTGATCAGTGAGAGGGTAAAGTCGCCCACGAAGAACTGGCCGGAGAAAGGCCCAAATTTTCCGCCTGTCGAATCGAGCACCACATCGGTCGCGCTCATCCCGACCTTGCGGTAGGGGAACCAGACCGCCGGCAACTTCATGGGCGGAATCCGCTTGACGGCTTCGGGGTATGACAAACCCTGCGGTATCTCGCCGTTGTACGTGAATGTCGCTCCCGGCAACTTGCAGTGCTTCAAAGCGTCGACATAGCCGTGGAAGACGCCCTCGCGCATATGATTCAACGAATTGGTGGGCACCCAGTTGCCCTGTTGGTCGGTGTAGAAGGCGTCGCCCTCGGCATTGACGCCAACCCCCGCAGGCGAACGCATCCCTCCGGAGACCGGTTTCCAGGAGCCGTCCGCCGCGACCTTCAAGCTCCAACCGCGCCAAGCGTCATCCGATGGATTCACCTTTTTGCCAAGGCCGGAGTTGAGCGTAATCCACATATTGCCTTCCGGATCGAACTTCGGACCATAGGCGTATTCGTGATAGTTGCCCGTCACGCCCCAACCCTTGGCGACCGTCAGATAGGCATCGGCCCGGCCGTCCTTGTCGATGCCGCGCAGGCGAGTGAGTTCCGTCCGTTGGACTACATAGAGATCGCCGTCGTTGTAAGCAAGGCCGAGAGGTTCGTGCAGCCCGCCGGCAAACCTCTCGTACGTGACGTTGGCGGGCGGATCGCCGTACACGTTGCCGGCGATCCAAACATCACCTTTGCGTAGTGCGGCCGCGACACGGCCGTCGGGCAGGAGCGCCAACCCGCTGACCTCGAGTTTGAGGTCGGCAGGGATGGGCAGCGTGATCATCTTGTAGTAGTCGTCTTCCGACTGAGCCGAGGTGATTCCCGCCGCCAGTAGAACCACCAGAAGAGCGAGCGGGACGCGGAGGCATCCCCGCCGCAAACGACAACGAACCCTCACCAGGTCATCTCCTGCACCAGCACGATCTCGCCGTCCGAGCCACCTATCGGCGCCACCAGTTCCTGGCGGCTTTCGATATGAGACGCGCCATTCTCGGAGCGCGATCTCCGGACGGACGGCTCGACATTCTCCAATCGGACCCGTAGCCGTCGATCAATCCAGTAGCTGCCGTCACCGAGCATCTCGATACGCTCCCCTACACCCGCACGGAACCATAGATCCTGCGATGAGCCTCGCAGACGGACCTCACGGCGAAGGGAACGCCCGTCCTGCGACGGGGTGACGTGATCTTCGAATCGCAGGCCGGCAAACTCGTAGAGAAACACCGGCGCGCCGCTCTCGTCGAGACGGAAACCGCCGAAGCGATAGCCGGACGGGACGCCGCCAGCGGCCGGCCAGGGAGAGGCCCCGTCTGCCAGGATCGCGAAAGGCGGGCCGGGCGGCAACAGCACGAGATCTTCGCTCAATGCGGGCGTCAGAGGCGTGAATCGATCGTCCCAAGTGCTCTCGGCATCCACGAAGCGTCCGCGCCAAGCCTGTGCCCAACGGATCTGCCGTGAGTCAAACGCGGCGTGGATTCCCTCGGGAAACCCGACCGCGACGGCGTGCATGCCGACTCCGGTCATGAACGTTCGAAAGACAATGGGGCGATCCGCCGGCTTCAACTCAAACGCCTCTTTGTCTTCCAGGCCCACCGGCAGGCGCGTTTGGTCAAGCTCCATCAAATAGACCCAGAGGCTGTCGATCTGACGTTTCGTGTTGCCGCGAAGGACTTCATTGTTGACCGCCTCACCGCCGGGCCAGAACGAGGGCATTCGCGTGCCGGGCGAAAACCGGGACGGATCGATGAGGAAATCCCGAAACCACTCGACCCGCAGGCGTTTCGGTGCGTGAGCCAAGTCGATCGCGCCGATGCCGGACGACTTGTACCCCAACAGGTCATGGCACCCGACACACGCCAAGCCCGCTTGCCCGATCAGATGGCGGCCGTAGCGATTGCGTCCGGAACGCTCGACCGGGACGATGCCGCCGGTAAGATCCACCTGCTCGAATAGCTTGGCGAACGTGGAGGCATGCGCCGCGCCATAGTCCGGCATGCGCGTCGCCAGATAAGGCCGGGTGCGGTCATCACCTCGAATGGAGCGGCGTAGCGCATCCGCAGTCAGCTTGCGTCCGACGCCTGTAAGCACCGGAGGGAACCGGCTTGCATCGCCGAGGTCGTGCTCGCCGACCGCTACAAAGTAGGAGGCGCGACCTATTTCCGGTCCCCCCACACCATCTCGCACATGGCAAGCCAGGCAGTTCAGAACCGTGAGCTTGCGTTGAATCGGGCTTGGCCGAGGCGCCTTTTCCCGACGCTCCGGAGCGAGGACGTCAATCGCCTCCCGAAGCGCATTCCGCTGACCGTCGCTCAAGCCGAAATCCGGCGCCGCAGGCGGTGGCGAATCGGCCAGACAACCCCGCGTTGTACCGTCTCGCAGTTCGGAAAGAGGCTTCACACGAAGGTTGGACATCAGCCTTGTTCCGTCTACAACCATTTCGTGACAGGAAGCACAGCCTATCTCCCTGAAAAGGACTTGGCCTTGCTGTGCCGTCTGCCGTCCCAGCTTCGGCGGCAGAGACGGCTTTGAGCTGTTGCCGGCCAGATACGCTTCCAGATCGACCGCTTCCGTTCCGGTCAAAGGAATCCTCGGCATACGCGCAGACGGTCGTGAATGCAGGGGATCCAGCAGAAATCGCGCAAGACGGCCCGGCCGATACTTCCCGCTCAGATTCCCAAGAGGGGCTGAGACAAGAACGGGCCGAGCGGATATCAGATCCGAACCCCAACTCGCCGGCCGGTAGGATGCATCCGGTTCGTGGCAGGCCACACAACCCACACGGTGATACAGCGACTGCCCGCGACGGCCGTCACCTTCGGGACGGTCGTTTTCCGAAAGATCGTCCGTTGCCGAAAGCAGGAAGCGAGTCAGGGCGCTAATCGTATCCTCCCGAGCGCGTCCTTCGTGATCACGAAGCTGACGCGGCATGGTCGTGCCCGGCTCCGCGCCTTGGGGGTCGGCGAGGAAACGCTTCAGATAGCCGCCCTTCAGCCGGGAGCCGACTCCGCTCAACCGAGGCGCAGTCCTGGTGTCGACCAGACTTCGGGCGCCGCCGTCTGCTTCGTGGCAGTTTGCGCAGCCCAACTCGCCCAGCAACAAGAGTCCGGCTCGAGTGAGGCCGACGCCTGGATCCTGTTGCGTCCACTCATATCCCAGGACAACCGGCTTCGCGTGGGCGCTTAAACAACAAGCAACGACCAAGCCAATCAGCCACCCTCCGGCCCGCGGCAATGACGATATCCTCGTCTTGACTCTGCCCGGCAGCATCATTCCAATCATCGCACGCAGATGCAGACCTACTTTCACGGGTACGCCCTTCGGTCGGCTCCATCCAGACGCCTTGTCTCTGTCCGAGAGGTGGAGCAAGGCTTGTAGGGGCTGCAGTCTTACGACTGTGCAAATTGTGGCGTCTCTGCACCGGAAGATTCGTGGGCGTTGCCGTGGCTGGTTCTCGCTCAAGGGCCGGCAGGTTCGGAACGAAGAGTCGATCCCGAAGGTCGGGCGACCCCGGCTCGATGCATGCTATCCCGCGGCGGATTTACCGTAGATGCAGAGTCAGCGGGATGGTGATGCCCTGTTGACGAGCTTCCAAACCCCTTTGTCCATCTTGCCCTTGTCGCTGCCGCCGGCAATCCATAGGGCGTTGTCGTGGACGAAAACGCTGGCGGCATGGCGAGGTATCCAGGGAGTATCCGGCAACTCGTACCAGTTGACGCCGTCGGCGGAATACCAAACGTCCTTTCCACTCACGCCCGGCTCGGCGGAGCCTTCCATCACCCACATCCGGTTATCGAACACCGCGACCTCATGGTACTGACGCGGTTTCCAGGGCGGCGCCTCGTTCTCGAGGGTCCAATGGACGCCATCCGCCGAGCTCCAGATGTCGCCGTAGTAATTTCTGAAGGGGATTTGCGGGGTATCGTACGTGCCTCCACCCAGAATCCACATACGGCCCTTGAAGACGACGTTGCCGCCAATCATGCCTCGGGCGGACCAATAGGGCTCGTCAGGCTGAACCGGAACCCAATGGACGCCGTCCGTGGTATGCCATACGTCGCGATAGAAAACCTCCTGCTCGGGGGCGATCTGGGGAATCGTCTGTCCGCCCATCACCCAGATCTTGTCGTCGAAGGCCAGGGTGTAGTGCAATACGCGCGGTCCCCACGGGACGTCCTGCCCCTTGTTGACATGATTCCAGTTCTTTCCATCCTCGGAATTCCAAACGTCGTTCTGGTAATGCCCCTGGTTCGCGTCGCCACCGACGATCCACATTTTTCCCCGGTACACGACGTAACCGGCGGTGTGCCGGCCCTCCCAATCGCTGTTGGAATCGAATCGATCATCCAGAAAGGTGTTCGGCTTGACCAAGGTCCAGCGAGCGCCGTCAGCCGAGTTCCACACTTCGTTGTTACAGATCCTGGGGAAATACACCTTGTCATTGGGGTTCCAGCCGCCGAGCAGCCACATCAGGCCCTTGAACACCAACGCCCCCGCACCGTCCCGCGGAGCATAGGCCGCCTTCGCGGTGACGTTGATCCATTGGTAGTGCGGCACCTCCTGCGAGGGAATGATGGAGAATCGCACCTGGGCCACGGGGCCGCCTTCCAGCGGTGAGATCCGAAGGAGGCAGTTGGTGGAGACGGAGTCCGGGACCTTCCATAGATGCCGGCCGGTGTTGGGCGCATTGTCCGCAACCGCCTTCCAGCCCGCGCCGCTGTCGGTGCTGTACTCGATCCGAACCCTGCTGCCGGTGGAGTTCCCGGGAGCCTTCCAGGTGATGTAGTGCAGGCTTCCCACACTCCAACGCGCTTCGGCTCTTGGCGAAGACACCACCCATTGGGATGCGGCTTCCGATGCATCCGCGGAGAGTGAAACACCGGTTCCCGAAAAGAATACGAGACAAACGCATGCAAGGCTGAATCTCATGAACACACCTCAAGCCGGAAAACTCGATTTGCGAAGGTAACCTGCATTTCTCACCACCCGACGGTCGAAGCACACGATACGAGCGCCAGGACTTCGTTGCGCTTGCTTGCCGTGCTCAACGTACTGTTCAAGTACGCCTGCGCGCGCCAAGCGGCGCGCGCCTCGTCCTGACGGCCCTCTCACGCACTTCGCCTCGCCGCGTGGTGAGAAATGCAGGCTAACGAAGCGGGGTGACGCCGTTCCGGCGAGTTTTTCCTGCGCCCGCGCGCGGATCCTACCAGCGAGAAACATCCGGACCGGTGTCAACGCCGCTCGATCAGGAGAATGCCTCAGGCCGGGTGGTGGTCCGAAACTTACGTCAAGCTCTGCAGGATGACACCGCACACGATGCCGAACGCGCGCTGTCACTTGCCGAAACAATAAAGGCCCTGAGCCGTACGGACGAAGATCTTGCCGTCCGAGAGGGCAGGCGTAGCGAAGATCTCCTCTTCAAGATCGTTGACCGTCATCACTTCCCAGTCAGCACCCGGTCTCACCACCGAGACTTTGCCGTTCTCGCTGGCGAGGTAGATCTTGCCGTCCGCAGCCACCGGAGAGGCAGAGTAGGCGTCGATGGCGCCTTCGAGGCGGCCCTGCTTGAGCAACTTGCCGGTCTGCGCGTCAATGGAGGTGAAAATGCCGCCGTTCTTGACATAGTAAAGAACGTTGCCGTAGATCAGCGGCGAGGGGATGACGAACTTGAAACCTTTTTCGTAGCGCCAGAGTTCGCGGGTTCGAAGGGTCCCGCCGTCGCTCCCCGGCTCCAAACGCATCGCCACCAATGGCGAGGGACCCGTGTAGCGGCTTTGTACTGCATCCCACTCCTGGCGGTCAAGAACGCCATCCTGGTTGCCCCGGAACTTCGCCATCCCGGTCAACCAAACACTGCCCTTGTACTCGTTCGCGGTGAGCTTGCCGTCGCCGTCCTTGTCCCGTTTCTCAAGCGGACCGTCAAAGGAGAGGGCATTCCCGAAGTTGTAGCCGAAAGCATAGAGAGTGTCGCCCTCCAAGATCGGACTGGCGACCATCGCCCCGGCCATGCTGGATTCGGAGAAAGTACGCCGGCCGCTTTTCAATTGGTGGGCTCCGAACATCCGGTCGCCGACGGTGAGGATGTAAGGAGCGCCGCCGGCAGTGCGGTAGAACACGGGTGTCGACCAGCTCTCGGATTCCGAGCGGTTCGTTTTCCAGACGGTCTCACCATTCTCCAGATCGAACGCGGCGATGTAGGAGTCGGCGAACTGATCCACCTGAACCACCAGCAGGCCGTCCGCCACGATGGGCGAGATGCCCAAGCCGTGGGAACTGGCGAACGGGCCAAGCGGGGTCTTCCAACGAAGGTTGCCGGCAGGGTCGTAGCTGACGAGGCCCCAGTCCTGAAAGAACGCATAGACATTTTCGCCGTCGGTAACCGGTGTAAGGGCGGCGGGATCGTTCAACTTGTTGACGAGGGGTTCACGCTGCCGTTCGATGGACCGCTCCCAGAGCAGCTTGCCGGTCTTGCGGTCCAAGCACTGCGTGAAAAGCTTTCCGCCGGAGAAGCCCGTGACGAAAACATGTCGAGCCGTGAGCACAGGAGAGGACTTGGAGGGCCGGAGCTGCGCTTTCCAGATGAGATTCGTATCGGGGCCGAAAGAGGTGGGGTATCCGGTATCTTCGGAAACGCCAGAGCCGTTCGGTCCGCGAAAACGGGACCAGTTCTCCGCGTCCAGGGCCGGCGCCGCCAGAAGGCAGGCAAGCAGAACAGCTTGCACAATCCTGTGAACCTGAATCATGTCGTCACTCCCTCGAAACCTTCAATGCCGGAAAGGCTGAATCACAACAGTTCGTCCACGGGCTCGCCGGTCGTGTCGTCGATGGAGTTGGCGATCTTGATCGGCCTGCCGATCGGGGTCATGTATTCCTTGGTCCAGTCGATGCCAAAGGCCTTGTACACGGTGGCGAACAAGTCTCCGACCATGACGCGCCGTTCGATGATCTCTCCTCCGTGAACGTCACTCGCACCGACGACGCGGCCGCACTGGACGCCGCCGCCGCCTACCAGAGCGGTCCAGCAGCGGGGCCAGTGATCCCGGCCTCCGCTGGCGTTGTAGAACGGGGTGCGCCCGAACTCACCCATGACGACGACCACCGTTTCATCATGCAGCCCTCGCGCGACCAGATCATCCAGCAGCGTGGAGAGGCCCTGATCCAGAGGCGGGCAAAGCTTATCCCGGTGACCGTCGTCGTTGAAGTAGTGCGTATCCCAGTTGGAATAGTGGTAACCAGCGGCGGTCACGAAACGCACGCCCGACTCCACCAAGCGCCGCGCCAGCAACAAGCTTTGGCCGACGGAGCTGCGCCCGTAGTCGTCTTTGAGTTTCTCGGGCTCTTGCGAGAGATCGAAGGCCCGTCGGACCTCCGGCGCCAGAATCATTTCCCATGCCTTTTGAGTAAAGGCGTCAAGCTTGGCGTGCTCGAGGCTTGCGGAGCGCTCACGATAGCTTTGATCCACAATCCGCCGGAATTCGAGCCGCTCCGAGATGGCGGCCGGCGCCAGCGATTTCGGAAGGCTCAAATCCGGCAGATCAAAGTCTTCCCTGGACGGGTCCGGGACACTCAGGGGCTCGTATTCCGGCTCCAGGAATGCGGCCCGAAAGTAGTCCTGGTAGTGCGGCCGGTTGTCGAAGGTCGGAACCAGCACATAGGGAGGAAGCTTGTTCGTCGCTCCCATTTCTTTCGCCAGGATCGAACCCCAGAACGGGAACTTCATCGAAGGGTTCGGATTATGGCCCGTGACCGAGTAGTGCGTGGCTTCCGGGTGATCATCTCCGAAGCCTTTCATCGACCGGATGATCGAGATCCTGTCCATGCGTTTCGCCAGCCGGGGAAACAGTTCAGAAATCCGGATGCCGGGCACATTGGTAGCGATGGGACGAAACGCGCTGTCGGGCTTGGGATCGAAGGTGTCCTTCTGGCTAGGCCCCCCTTCCAGCCAAACAAGGATGACCGAGCGGGCCTTCCCCTGCGGTTGGCGCCCGGTCGCGGCAGCCACGGCGCTCTCGAGCAGCAGAGACTGGCCGAGATTCATGCCGAGCAAGCTCAACGAGCCGACCTTGATGAAATCGCGCCGGAGCCACTCCCTCTGGTTGGAACGCAAGCTGTTTCTGTTTTTCATGCCATGGCTCCGTCGCCAGCCTGCTTGGCGGTCTGAGGGCTTCCTCGCTAGTGGTTCTCGGCAAACTCGCGCGAAGTGACAACAGCCCACTGCAGATTGCGCAAGGCCTCCTCGCGGCTCGTCGAGCTTGCCATCAGACTCTGTAACGCCGAACGTTCCCGCTTCGACGGGTACCGTGTCAGAGCGGCCAGGTACAGCTCATCAAGAATCTCGTTGTCGGCAGCGCCTGCGTGATACAGCTCGTAGACTCTGCCGCCTTCCTTCCACAGTTTATCGTTGTACGTTTCTCCTGCGAGCATGTGCAACGCCTGACCGAGATTGAGCGTACCCCTGCGCTCGGGCACCGAGGCACGATTGGGCCGCCCGTACAAATCCAGAAAAGGCGATATGTAGATGTCCGACTCTCGAAGCTCGATGGCGCGCGTCCCCTCGCGCACGGGGCTGTTTGCGGGAATCTTTCCTCCCTGGGTCCTGAAAATTTCCGTGACCCCGGTCACGTCGGTGATGGCATCCAACAGAACTTCCGCGTCCAAGGGGCGAGGTACGTAGTAAGCGTAGTTGGCGCCGGCCGCCGAACTCGTTTCGCCCGCCGCTCCAGCAAGCTGATACGTCCGCGACGTCACGATCAGCCGGAACATCCGCTTCATGTCGTAGCCCTTCGCCACGAACTCCTCGGCAAGCGCCCGCAGCAGCTCGGGATGCGTGGGGGGATTGGTCGAACGCAGGTCATCCACCGGGTCGACGAGCCCGCGGCCGAAGAAGAACGACCAGAAGCGGTTCACCGCCGCTTCCGCGAAGTACTCGTGGGACGTCATCCATTCGGCCAGATCAAGACGCACGCTGCGCTGATTCCCATGTTCCAGAACGGTTCCATCGAGCAGCGTCGGCGGGACCTCCTGCTGCGTGCGCGGATGCAGAACCCGATACTCGCGCTGACCCACGACATCCGCTCCAATCTCCTTGCCCATCGGGTAATCGAAAACGACGGAGTCGTGACCCGACCAGCCGGTCCGGAACATATGGCCGAAGAACGCGGTCAGACCCCAAAACTGGTCCTGTGTCCAGTCTTCATAGGGATGATCGTGGCAGCGCGCGCAATCGAAGCGGCGTCCGAGGAAGACCTGGGCCTGCTCGAGCATGGCGTCCGGCGGAAGCTTGATGACCTGCAACGGAAGGAAGTGCCGCGACGCGCCACGGTACCCCTGGGCGGCGATGCGTTCGCGAGCCACCTCGTCGAAGGGCCTGTTCGTCGCCACGTTATTGCGGATCCACTCCCAGTAGTCGCGGCTCCACTTGGGGCTGACGCCGTTCTGATAGACCGAAACCCGGAACAGGTCCGCAAAGCGATATGTCCAGTAGTCGATGTATTCCGGCGAGTCAAGAAGGATGTCGATGAGCTTTTCGCGCTTGTCCGGATCTTCATCCTGAAGGAACTCACGGATTCGCGCGGGCGGGGGTAAAGCCCCTGTCAAGTCCAGGCAGACTCTTCGGAGGAACTCCTCGTCGCTGGACAACACCGCGGGAGCAACATTGAACTTGCGAAGCTTGCCGAGGATATGCTCGTCGATGAAATTGAAAGGCTCGACGTATGGATAATCAGTCAACTCTTCCCCGACAACACCCACACGAAGGTTCGCCAGCCTGCCGGAGGCGCGGATCATGACGAAGGTCTCTCCCGGCTGCTGCGCGTTCACGAATCCGTCGGATGAAACCCCGGCCACGCCGGACTCCCTGACTTCGTAGAGAACCTTGCGGGTCAGGTCTTCCTCGGTCCCATCGCCATAGCGGCCGGTTACCAGAAAGCGGTGCTGCTGCCCGGATTTGAGAAAAACCTGCTCGGGGAAAACGCGGAGTTCCTTCAGACGTGAGGATTCCGACCCTTGCTCCCCGAGAGGTGCGCCTGCGCGCACCCACTCGAGAATCGTGTTGTAGTCATCCGAGCCCTTCTCGAACCGCAGCCCGCCGCCGTGCGGGACTTGCGCCGTCGGCTTGAGTAGAAGGAGGCTCTTCTCCGGGTTGTGCTTGTCGATGCGCGGGACCTGCGGCCCCCCGGACTCCGAACTCATCACCTGATAAATGCCGCCCTCGACGATCCACTTGTAGTCTTCGTGAGGATGCCCGGCGTTATCGGAGAGCCGGAAGCCGTTCTGGCCCTTGACCCCACCGTGACAAGCCGCGCCATTGCAGCCGCGTTTGGTCAGGATCCCACCGATATCACGGGCGAAACTCAGCGGCCGCTGCTGTGCCGACCGCCGGACACGAAACCGCGCCGCCGCCTCCCTGTCGCCGACGACCGCCCTGATCCCGGTCTCACCATCCGACAGGGAGTGAAAAAGGCCGTGCGCATCGATACGCCCCACGCCGCCGTCCGACAAAACGAACTCGGCTTGCGAGGTCAGATCAACGCGCCGGCCGTCAGCCAGCGTACCGATCACGACCAACTGCTGGACGGCATCGGCCCAGTAGAGCGTTCGCTGTTCCGGCGCCAACTCGATCGAGGCCAACTCGGAAGATGCCGTGTGCTGCGCTTCAAGGGAGGGGGGCAACTGCACAAGCGCGCACAGGGCAACCACAGCGGCCCAGCCGATCCGTCGGCTGCTTCCGCCGATGGCCGCCCGCCCGCGCGGGTCGGCGCTACCGCGTTGCCGCGAGCCCCGTGACATCGGGCTGCTCCGTCTCCTCATTGGACTCAAGGACCATGACCGGCATTTGTTTCGCCAGAATAGGCCGCCCCATCTCTCCCTTGCGGACCGGCGTCGCCATGACCTGCATCATGCTCGGCGCCCGGGTGGGCGGCGCGTCGTCGTCGGTGACGAGCAAGAGCGTCGCCGTTCGATTTTTCGCGAGATAGCGTTCCACCTTGCCTTCACTCAAGCGCGGTTGCCGTACCTTCAGGAATTCGACCTCGGTTGCCGGAATGACCCTGACACCCTCGGGCAAACCCTCGACGGCCAGAGCGATGTACCCTTCAAAACCCTCTTCCTGGTCAGTGACGATCGAGAGTTTATAAATCTCGCCCGCTACCAGATTCAAGCGGTCCTCTTCGATGTGAACCGCGCCCACATGAGGGACTTGCGGCCGGAGCAGGATGCGGTAGGCGAAGCGGTCGTCGCCGCGCTGCGTGGTGAGGTCACGAACCTCGAGGGTAAATCTGCCGTCGCGCCGAAAGTCGAAGACGGTCTTCGGGCTCAGCACCTTCATGATGAATCCGCCGTTGGCGTGGACCATCGAGTGGACGTTGGAGAAGACTTCGACGCCCGCCTCGTCCACCACTCTCAAATACGGAACAAAGTCCGGAGGAGCGGCATCGGGAGTCTCGACTTCAATGGCGATACCGTCTCCTCGTTTCGCATCGAACCGCACTCGGTCGATATCTCCAGGGCTCTCCACCGTCCCCTGGATGAAGGAGGGCAACATGACGTCAACGGGTTGCGAGTTCGCCGATCCGGTGTCGGCATTGGCAACGGCGATCTCTCCACCGGGCTCTCGCTCGGGCCGGCCTGTCGAGCGTGACCAGAGCACTTCGAGCGCATCGGGCCGCAACGGCCGCGTGAAGTTCCGTTCTTCCCACAGAGGACCGATGGCCTGCCGGGAAAAGTGACGAGTGCGGTGTTTTTCAGCCCTTTCGCCGGCATTCGGCCGAGTCGCCCGAAGCTGATAAACATGATCCGGTCCTCCTCCGCCGAGGAAGGGCTCGACGCGCAAGACGTACCGTCCGGCTTTTTCGAAGCGGTAGGTGAGGCGTGACTCATTGGACCGGCCCGGGTAGTGAGTGGGCTCGTCGTTGTAAGCCAGGCGTGTCAGGCGAGCGGGGTTGTGCCAGCTTCCGGTCGGCTCGAAGAGCGTCAATACCGGGTCGGTGGACGGGGACCCGGAATAGGCTTCGAACCGCAGCCGCTCTCCGGCGGATACCTCGAAATCATAGAAGTCGACTTCGGCCTTTCGGCTGAACCTGCCGTTGACAACCACTTGAAATCTATCCAGACGCTGCGCCGACTCAGGATCGGAGTGCGCCGACCCGACCTCCTCGATCACGGGATCGCTGTTGACGCGGAAGCGCACGGCGTCCGTCAAGCCATTGGGCGTAAGCAGGCGCATCCAATACAGACCCGCCTTTGCCGCATCCTGAATGCGCAAGCGCAGCGCGGCCCTGTACTTGCGTTTCGATGGCGGCAGTCCGGGTTTAGCGTCCTTGTTCACCGGCTCGACGTGTTGAATGTCTGCGCTCAACACGTCCGAGTCGAACCAAACGGCATACACGCCTTCCAGGGCGGTTCCCCGCACCTCGGCAGTGAACTCGGTTCCGGGGTTGCCCCCCATCGGAAAGATCGAACTCAGGGCCGGTTCGGGGCGCAGATCGGCCTTTGACAAGCCTGTAATGACGCCGGCGGCGAGTACGACCAGGAGACAGCGCCGCCAGAAAACGGGAGTGAGTCGGCGACCGTACATCCCATCGGAAATATATCACATTTACTGCAAAAAGCCCCGGATATTGCAGTCTGCCGAGCAGGTTACGCGCCGGAGCCGAAGTAGAGTTTTCGGACGCTTTCGGATGGTGGTGAAGCCTTCCAGGCAGCCCCGACTGACGCTACGAGAGACGCTAGCACAGCCCTGGTGAACGGATCGAATCCACCGAAACTCCCGTTTTCTTCGCTCGCCAAGGTTCACATTCGAGTCAAGTCCGCGTGGCGATCCGCTGTCCTTCTTGCCGGTCCGGGCGGAGCCTCACCAGGCTCCAAATACGTCGTATTGAGCGAGAAAGGAAGGAAAGCCTGCCGGCATACCCGCCAGGCAGACGGAGTCATGGGCGGTTTTCTCCCCATTCCATCTTCAACCTGGAAACGGAGGTTGGGTTCGAAGTGGAGTTTCATCGTTTGAGTCCCGGTTCTGGCTTCGGCGGAAAACGGCTGTACATCTTCCTTGGTCACATCCCTATTCTGATGCCTCTGCCATCTGCCTCAAGGACGGTAACAATACCGGAATATCTTTCTGAATGATGTCCCAGATGAGATCGCTGTCTATCCCCAGGTACCCGTGAATGATGCGGTTGCGCACGCCTACCATCGTTCGCCAGGGGACTTCCGGATGGGCATCGCGTATTGCGGTTGGGATGTGGGTGGCCGCCTCGCCAATCAGTTCCAGATTCCGTAGAGTCGCATCGTAAGTACGCGAGTCGGTAAGAAAAGCAGTTTGATCCATCCCTTCCGTGTAGGATTGTGCTTTCTCGGCGAATCCGATCATGTCGTCCACGTAGAGACGCCACTGGCGTTGTTCCCGGCTCGAACTACACATGGACAGCCTCTTTCTCGACATAGGGGCGCAACTCCGGGCGCAGCGCCTTGTCCGTGACCAGATCGACAGGGCGGCTCATCAGATCCTCGAGATAGAATTGGACACCGAAGAAGCGCTTGGACGTAGCAGGACCCTCAAAACGAACCAGGATATCGATGTCGCTGCCGGCTGCCGCCTCATCGCGTGCGGTCGATCCGAAAAGCGCGATATCGACGACACCGAAACGCCGCGCCAACACGGACTTGTGCGCTCGTAACAGCGTCAACGCTTCATCTCTGTCCATCGATACTCCTTTCATAGCGACTCTAGAGCCTCACTTGGCCGATATTGCCACAAGCTCCGCACGTTCACGAAGCCGCTCCGTTCCAGAATAGCCGCTAGCCTGCATTTCTCACCACCCGACGGTCGAAGCACGCGATACGACCGCCAAGACTTCGTTGCGCTTGCTTGCCGTGCTCAACGTACTGTTCAAGTACGCCTGCGC
>JAPPLB010000037.1 GCA_028819575.1 Bryobacterales bacterium
TAGTCCTGACGGCCCTCTCACGCACTTCGCCTCGCCACGTGGTGAGACATGCAGGTTAAAGGCCGATGGCATGCTTGCGGACAGAATCGGCGGGCCGGATTAGTGCGCTGCGTCGATCCGGATCTCCAGGACGCGGACCGGCGAGAGCCCGGCAGGTTGTCTCAGGGGGATTCGATCTCGTCGCTGTAGTTGATGATCGTGTCGATCACGCCGATCTCCACGCGGCGATTCTTCTGGCGGCCCTGGCTGGTTGCGGTTCCCACGCGTGGGCTCGCTTCGCCGAAGCCTTCGACATCGATCACTTCGGAAGGGATTCCCGCGCTGACCAGGTAGCTGCTTACGGATTTGGCGCGCCGCTCGGAGAGGTCTTTGTTGTAAACGGCCGGACCCAAGTCGTCCGTGTGTCCATAGACCTGTAAACGGTAGCCGTGTGAGGCGAGCAGTACGCCGGCAATGCGGCTGAGCATTTCGCGATTCTCGGGACGGAGGGTGTCTTTGTCGAAATCGAAGAGGAACGAGTCTTCACCGAGATTGACAACCATGCCCATCGGTGTACGCCGGGTTTCGGCAATCTGGCTGAGCGCTTCCCTCATTCGATCGAGCTCTTCGATGCGCTGCTTACGCATGCGCTCGGTCTCCGCCTGCAACCGTGCCGCCTCCCTCTTCGCTTGTTCGGTCTTCTCGCGGGAGAGTTCGGCATCCTCGCGGGCCAGCTCGCGCTCGAGCTCGGCCTGACGCCGGGCAGCGGAAAGCGCGCGAGCCTGCTCGGCCGCTTCTTCGGCGCGCGATTGAGCCCGTGCTCCCTCGCGCCGCAACTCCTCGGCCTGTTGGCGAGATTCTTCCAGCCGGCCGGTTAGGGCGTCGGCGCGCTCCTCGGTTTCCCGCAACTGAGACTTCAGGCTGGTGGTTTGCCGCCACATCAGGAACAGGACGAACAGGCAGACCAGCAGCGACGTCAGGGCGATCGCGACGGTCGGCGTGATGGGGCCCGTCGGGGAAAACCTGGCTTCAGATCGCATGGTGGCTACCCCCATTTTCGCAGGGGAACCACTGCCGATCAAACCGCGGCTGATGAGACGCGGCCGGATTTTTTCTTGCGGGCTGACGCCGGCATTCGAGTCGAGTGCCTACGCCGATCGGTTGTCTTGCTTGCCGGTCCGGGGCGGAGCCTCGCTTGTTCTCGATTCGGTACAAGTGGGTGTCCGTTCGCAAAAACATCGCTTTTCCCACGGTCGCGATCGAGGCGAACGTGCGGCCGTCGAGTTGGTTCTCAGCGACTTTGTTGAACGTCTTTCCTGGTGTGATCACGGTCGTGAGTCCGGTTTCGTTCTGGAAGTAGATACGTCCTTCGGCATAGAGAGGAGAGGCGGAATAAGCACCCGTCATACGGGCGCGCCAGTGCGGCTCGCCCGTCCTCGCATCGACACAACTGGCGATGCCCTTGTCACTGACGAAATACATTTCGTCTCCAACGACCACGGGGGAGGACGTGAGCGGCACACCGCGATTCGTTTTCCAGACGACGTGAGTAGCGGTCACGTCGCCCCGGCCGTCCGGGCGGATCGCGTAGAGAGACGGATTGTAGTAGCCCGACGAAAGGAAAACCAGTCCGTGAGAGTGGACAGGACGGGGCACATTGGAGAATCCACCGTAACGGATCGACCACAGCTCACGCCCGGTTTCCAAGTCATAGGAAACGGCGCGGTTGGCGCCGGTGCTGACCGCTTGCCGAGCACCATCGTGCTCGATAACGAGCGGCGTGCTGAAGGCCATCGCCGCTCCTTTGCGTGGTGTATTCCAGCGAATCTTGCCGCTCTTCTTATCCAGCGCCACGACGAACTGATGGTCCGTGCCGTCACAACTGATGATGAGCAGGTCTCCGGAAAGAGCCGGTGTTCCGCCTTGTCCGTGTCCGGGCTCGTAGCGAAGTTCCCGATTCCTCCAAAGAATCTCGCCGTTGTCCTTCAGGGCGGCTGTCCCCTGGGGGCCGAAGTGCACGTAGACGCGGTCGTCCTCAAGAATCGGCGTCGGCGTCGCATGACTGTTCTTCCTGTGCTTCTTCGATGGTTCGTCCTGTCGGAAAACCCCGACATCATGGAGGATTTCGCCCGACTCCGGATCGACCGCGATCGCCCGAAGCGACCGGCCTCCCTCCGTCGCCGTCGTGAGCCACAATTGGCCGCCTTCAACGACGGGAGAAGACCATCCATGGCCAGGAATGGCCTTCTTCCAGGTGATGTTTTCCGTTTCGCTCCACGTAACCGCCAAACCGGTTTCCTGGGAGATGCCTTGGCCGGTCGGCCCGCGGAATTGCGGCCAGTCGGCTGCAAGAAGCCGGGCGCCGCCAAGGCATAGAAGTGAGAACGAACCAAGACAGCAGATCAGGCCCCGAGACATATCGCCAGTCTAGCGGATAACGGAATCCGGCACTTCAGCTCGATGGGGCTGATACACGTGCCCTGGGATCATTGCAGCACCGCGTGTTGCCATCAGAACGACGCTGCCCAACTGAGCCGGCATCGACGAGCGCTGTCTGCCGGCGGCTCATGCCAAGCCGCACTCAAGACGCCGCCTGAGATCATCGAGCGAGCCAAGGTCATTCTGCAACCCGCGCTTGAAGAGGATCAAGAGACAGCTTCGTCCGCTCTGGCAAAGCAAGGCCGATGACGAAAGTGGATGCACCGCACCCCGGCCCCACTGGGGGCGTCTGATACCTACAACGGTTGTTGATCTAAACCGGCGGTCCGTAGCCCGAAGACCCATAGCCGGTCGACGGGTTGCGGTTGCGCCCGCGCTTCCCTGTCGGTTGGCCGCCATTCCGCAACGCATTCAACAGATTGCGGTGGAATGTGCAGAGTTTGCCGTCCGGAGCCGGCTGCCCGCACTTCTGGCAGACGGCTGCGGCCTGCGGCTGCGGCTGCTGGCCCTGAGCGAGCCGGTTGCCGTTCCCGGCGCCGCCCTTTCTCTTCTTCTTGCGGAAGGGGCGAGCCGGCCTTCCCGACCGTTTATCTGAGGTTTGATTTCTCATGGTTGTCGAGGCTGCCCTCATGCTCCTTCTGAGGGCCTGTGCAGATCCAGCCTGCAAATCAGCACTTGAATAACGCTTGGCGTTTGCTTGGCGATCAGCCCGTGTTGGTTGCCGGATGCAATCAGTACGTCCTACTGGAGGGTCTGGACGCTACACGTAATCGGCTGACCACTTTGCAGCATACATCAGCTTTTCTCTGAATACAAGTAGATTTTAGGGCAGAGCTTTTTGGACAAGGCGGGAGAGGAGGCAGATTTTCGCCTCAAAGACACCCTCACCCGCAGCCCTGACAACGGCCCTTCCCTTTGTCCAGGACCGCAAACGGTCATTCGTCTCTGTGTTGGTTTGATGTTTCGCTGTGCGATCCGGTTGCGCGAACCCGCTGGCAGGACTCACAGAAGAAGCCGCTTTGCAAGGATTTTCGGCAGCGCTCCCGGGACGGAACTGTCGGTACACCGCCAATCCCTCCGTCGAGAAACACGATGTGTCAACACCGCCTTCCGGCAGCACGACGCCCGTGAGCAGGCTGCAGGTCGCAAGCCGTCCTCATGGCGATCGAGATCGGGGATTGATTCCCGGCCTACAATGAAGCAAAGTGGCAAGCACGGCGCAGACCTTGTCCCGAGGCGTTCCGGAGAGACCGGTGGTCGTCTATGACGGCGAATGCCCTTTCTGCCTGAAGCAGTTGGACCGCATGCAGAAGCGCGACGCGAATGGGGTTTTCGAGTACCAACCCAGACAGGCTGAGGGTCTCGAAGAACGCTTCCCCAAGCTTGCCGAGGGCGAATTCAACAGCGGGATGCGCTTGATTGAGACCGATGGGTCGATCAGCGCGGGTGCGGATGCGGTCTACGGTATCGCCAGAAAGCTCGACGGCTGGAAATACCTGGCCTGGTTGTATCGCGTTCCGGTGGCGCACTCCGTCTGCCGCGCGGCGTATGCCTGGATTGCCCGTAACCGCTATCGTTTCGCCAACAACTGCGAGGACGAAGTCTGCGAACGGGACGGCTAAGCGAAAGAAGCTGGGTCACGGGTCGCCTGAGTGTGCGGGACGAAGCGGCCCGGCCCTCCAGAAGCAAGTTACACAATCCGGGGAAGATGGTGCCGAACGCAGCGGGAATGCCGCCTGCTCCGGAAGGACATCCTGCGGACCGGCGGCAGCGCGCCGAACCCTTCGAATCAACGGAGCACCTGCGAGAGTTCTTCCAGGCTTGTGACGCCTTGCCAGGCCCGGAGGCCGAACCAGAGTGGGAAGAGCACTTGAGAGTAATCGACGAGTCGCGCCTACGGAGCGCAGCCACCTCGTGATCTTCGTCGACACGAACGCCTTGATGTACTCGGTGGGGCCGCCCAATCCGCTGCCAACTCCCGCTTCGACATTGCCAGTGGCTTTGCAACGCCGCCTGAGCCGTACCCGCTCAACGGATTACAATTCCACGCCGGTCTCCCTCCACTGGCTGGCCTTGGCGGAATCGAGCACTGCATCGCAGACTCTCTGCGTCTGCAGGGCGTTACGGAAGTCGGGTTGAGTCGGCTTGCCGCTCTCGATCCCGATGACGAAGTCGGCGAGAGCGTTCAAGAAGGTGTGCTCATAACCGATGCAAGTGCCTGGGACCCAGTACTTGTCCATGTAGGGATGCTCGAAGTTCGTGGTGTGGATTTTGCGCCACCCCGTCAAATGGTCCTCGGTCTTCTTGCCGGACTGCTGCTGGGTGTACTCGAAGAATTGCAGATACTCGGGCTCTTCGAGGTCGAAGTAGACACTGCCGTCGGCACCGTTCAACTCGAGCGTGTTGAAGTTCTTGCGCCCTCGGGCGTAACGGGTTGATTCGAACGTTCCCATCGAGCCGTTCGCGAACTCGGTGAGGAACATGCAGGCGTCGTCGATGCCAACCGGCTCCACTTGGCCCGATTCGGTGTGCATGCGCTCTTTTACAAAGGTTTCCGTCTTGGCGGTGACGCGAGTGATCGCCCCGTTGAGCCACATCGCTGTATCGATCGAATGCGCGAGCAGGTCGCCGGTCACTCCCGAGCCCGCGGCTTTGGCGTCGAGACGCCAGAGCGCGGCGCCGCCCTGGGGGACGTCTTCCGCGATCGTCCAATCCTGCAGGTATGTCGCCCGGTAGTGGAAGGGCCGACCGATGCGGCCTTCATCGACGATCTGTTTCGCCAATGCGATAGACGGCACACGGCGGTAGTTAAACCAGACCATGTTCGGCACGTTGGCCTTCTCGACGGCCTCGGTCATCTCTTCCGCCTCGGCCACGTTCATCGCGAGTGGCTTTTCGCAGAGCACCATCTTGCCGGCTTGCGCTGCCGCAACAGCGATATCGCGGTGGAAACGGTTCGGTACGCAGATATCGATCAAATCGATGTCATCCGCCTCGACCAGGCTGCGCCAGTCGGTCTCGACCCGCTCGTAGCCCCAGTTGGCTGCGAAAGCTTCAACCTTGCTCCGCTTGCGCGCACAGGCGGCCGCCAATACCGGGCGATGCTCCACGTCGAAGAAATCGTTCAAGCGTTTGTAAGCGTTCGAGTGGGCCCTGCCCATGAATCCGTAACCGATCATTCCGACACGCAGTTGTTTCGCCATCGTCAGGCCATCCTTCCTGTAAGAAAGTCTTAGGGGGTACTCAACGGGAATGAAGTTCCGCGGGGCTCGATGAGGCGCTTGCCCGCCGGTCCCGGAGTCGAGGGTTTTCTGCTATGCGGGAGCGTTGTCGTAGAACTCCTCGGGCACGATCTTATCGCCGGAAGAGGTCTACAAACAAGCACTGGACTCCTCACCACTGTAGATATGGAGATCGCCGACTCACTTCTACAACGACCGAAACGGGGTCATGGAGACTCCCTGCGGCGGCAAACGATGGATCGGCAATCAGAAAGAGACGGTCAAGTGCGGGTCGGCTGAGACGCAGAAACGCCGGGAGCGGAACGTCATGCGGGATAATGAAAGCTGATGCATCCGAATATCCTCTATAACGACCGGATCTGTAAGGCGGACCAAAAGGTCCTGACGCCGGGACAGATCGGCTTGCTATCGGGTTGGGGAGTGTTCACGACCCTCCGGATCTACGGCGGTATTCCATTCGCATTCGAACGCCACTGGCAGCGGCTTGCCCGGGACGCCGAACTGCTGCATGTCGAGTTGCCTCAGTCGCCGGACGTGGCGCGAACGAATCTCCTGCGTCTCATCGAGGCAAATGACGCCAGCGAAGCGAGCATGCGCCTCTGCATTGTCCGGAGTCAAGGCGGCTATTGGGCCGGCCCGGGATCAGGCAATGCCTCGGACCTCATCGCGTTGACGAACGACTTGCAAGGCTGGGCCCCCCCGTCGCCCTGGACGTCGCCCGGCACTGCCGGCACGCCGCCGCATCCTTCACCGGCACGAAGACTCTTTCCTGGGCGTGGAATCTCACTCTCGCGGAGACGGCTCACCGCAACGGCTATGCAGAAGTCATCCTTCTCAATGAGCGTGGCGAAGTGGCTGAATGCACCTCGGCGAACATTTTCGCGGCCAAAGACGAAATCACTTACACCCCGCCGCTTTCGTCGGGGCCGCTGCCGGGCGTCACTCGGGCCATCATGCTCGAGGAGTTGGACCCGCCGGTCGAAGAGAAGGTTCTTCGAATCGAAGACCTTATCGAGGCCGACGAAGTCTTCATTACGTCCACGACGCGAGAGCTGCTGCCCGTCAACCGCATACAAGAGCGCCTGATTGCGCCGTCCGACCGAACCTCATGGCCGGTGATGGAAAGACTTCAGGAAGCGCTCTCGTCCTACATCCACCGCTACACGGAAGCCGTTCGCAGACAAGCCGCCTGACGGGCAACCCGGTGAACGGGACTTTGATCGAAGCTCTTGAAATCCGCCCGGAGAATCCCTAGAATGGACTGCTCGCAGGAACCCGATCGAGCCTGTAAACGGATATGGACAAGAGGCGTCGGGAGCGTTACCGAAAGAAACTCGAGCAGAAGCAAAGAGAGTTACAGGCTCTTGTCTTGTGCACTGGAGAGGCTGGCCGCGCGACGGACATCGATTTTCCGAAAGATTCAGCAGAGCGAGCGGCGAACTCGTACACAAAGGAGTTGCTGTTCCGGCAGAGCGACGCCGAGCGTGCCCAGCTTCAACTCGTTCAACAAGCGCTTTCCCGGATCGCATCGGTGGATTTCGGACGTTGCCAGTCCTGCGACGAGGTAATCAACAAGAAGCGCTTGGACGCAGTTCCTTGGACAAGCTTCTGCCGAGATTGTCAAGAAGCCGAAGAGCATCGCGGGTTTGATCCGCAGTAAATCGAACGGTAACAACGAAGCGCCAAATTGTTATTGGAAGAGAGTTTGAACCTTCTCGCGTAGATACACGAGCTTCCGATCGATCCTCGAAGCGGCTTCTTGCGCGAAGCCGCTAAAGGCGTGGTTCGCCGTCTTCATCCCCGATCAATGCCGGCTGTGTGAACAGCCTCTGATGAGTTTCTCCTCGGCGCCCGTCTGTGCCGGTTGCCTCGAAGCGTTGCGGCCGCTCCCTGATGTCCGAGCCTGCGAACTGTGCGGCATGCCCTTCGAAGAAGCCGCTGTCCTGCAAGGAACCACTCGCTGCGGTGCTTGTCTCGCCGAGACGCCTGCTTTCAACCGCGCCCGTAGTTTCGGCGTATACGAGGGCACACTGCGCCGGCTGATTCATCTCCTGAAATACGAGCGGATGCAGCCGCTCGCGAAACCGCTCTCGGACGCGATGGCGGTGACCATGGAATCGCTTCCGACCCCGGATCTCCTGGTGCCCGTTCCGCTCTTTCGCACGCGGCAGTGGCGGCGTGGATTCAACCAGGCGCTCACGCTGAGCAGAGGTCTCGCGCGGCGGACAGGCATTCCGCTTGACAAGCAGGCGGTACGTCGGAGACGTGACACGCAGCCGCAGGCCGGTCTTTCGTATGCTGAAAGACGACGGAACGTCGCCGGGGCGTTCGTCGTGAGCCAACGAGGCCGCGTCGCGGGTAAGGTGATCCTTGTCATTGACGATGTGATGACCACCGGCGCGACGCTCGACGCTTGCGCCCGAAGCCTCAAGAAAGCCGGCGCGAAGTCGGTGTTCGCTCTGACAGTCGCCAGGGCGAAGCGGCGTTTGCTTCCCGTGGACAAGAAGCGCTCGGCCGGGGAAGCTAAGAGACGGGCATCATGACGAACGGAAACCTGCTCGGCAGCCCTGTTCTCGTGTTGAATGCCAGCTACGAGCCCATCCATGTGTGCGTGGCTCGTCGTGCCCTCATCCTGCTCCTGAAGGGAGTTGCTGCGGCGGAGGAATTGTCCAACGATGAAGTACACTCACCCTCGAAGGTTGTTCCGGTTCCGTCGGTCATTCGTCTGCTCGAGTACCGGCGCATCCCACGCCAGACGAGAGCCCTGTCGCGGAAGAACATTCTGCTCCGCGATCGATACACGTGTCAATACTGCGGCGCTGTTTCCTCGGCGAGCGAATTGACTCTGGATCACGTCACGCCGCGGTCCCGGGGCGGCAAGAGCAGTTGGGAGAACCTCGTGACCTCCTGCCGCCGCTGCAACAACCACAAGGGAGACCGCCTGCCCGATGAGGCAAAGATGGAACTGAGTCGGCGGCCTCGGCCATTCAACTTGCACACCAGCCGCAGCCTCATGCGATTGCTCGGCAACCATCAGGAAACCTGGCGGAAGTATCTCTTCTACTAGCTGATTCGTCGAGTCCCGATCGTGCTCCTAACCTGAACATTCGAGTCGAGAAAGTCGATAATGAGACTATGCGCCGCCCCGAGGCGACCGCCGAGCACGGAACGGAATTCGCGGTTCTTCTGCCGGCTCCCCTGAGCACACGGCCGAAGAACCGCCTGCCGTCGTTCACTCTCTCCCTTGTTCTCCATATTGGATTGGTGGCGCTGCTCGCCACGATAGACGCACCTCGCAGACCGGCGGATCTTCAGTTGACACCGGACGCACTGCTTGCTGACGAGCGATACAAGGTCACTCTGTACACCCCCAAATCCGACCTTCCCTCTGTCTTGCCGCTCAACGAAGTAGACGGCCGTGACGGATTGGAGCGGGCACGGCATCGCTTCCGGCAGAAGATCGTCGCCGATGACCCCGACCCGCAAAGCTCGCGGCAGAAGGTCGTCGGCCTGGCGCCGGATATCGAGATCCAGCAGGATATCCGTTCGCCGAATCTGCTCGCGTGGAATGCGCCGAAAGTGAACCGGCCGCGTTTCCAGATGGAACCGGTACGAGCGAAGGCGCCCAATCGGGAAGCATTGAGCGCGGTGGAGGCGCCCAGGATCGAAGTGCGGCGCCAAACGCCTCCGTCCATGCTCGCTGAACAAGGGCCTCGTCTGCGGTTTCAGCAGGAAAAGAAGTCCGAACCGGCTCCTGAGCGCGAAGCGCTCGCCCCCCGTCAAGCGCCCGAGCTTCAGGCCATCGCAAAGAAGGTCGATCTGGCCTCCCTCAATCGGCAACCGAGACTGCGCTATTGGACTCCGGAAGCGGGCTCCCTCACGACTCCGGAGCGGCAGGCAATCCGGGCAGAAGCGCCGCCCGACATCGGAGTCCGCCAGGAGGCTCTTGACCTCGGCCAAGTCGTGTCCTCACCCCGTCTGCGGTATTGGACTTCCGGGAACAACCCCGAAGCTCCGGGACGCAAATCCATCACGGCGGACAACGCGCCCCTGATCGACACTGAGATGTCTAAAGCGTCTCAGGTTGGTTCGTTGCTGCAACAGCCACGCATGCGCTATCAGAATTGGGATGACCAACCGGCCGCGCCGAAGCGGGGAGCGCTGACCCCAGGTGTAGCTGAGCCGAAAATGGATCGCACCGACGGTTTGGGTGGCAATGGAACGGGCGGCGTCGTTGCCGGACTACTGGCCCGCAATTCTCTCGCCGAGGCATTGAAGGATCAAGGTTCCTCGGCTGGCGCGGAGGCCGCTGGCCGACGACGACCGCTGGAGCACTCCGATAACGGAACAGGCGGAACCCTGGTCGGTCCCAGCAACGACGGGCCGGCCGCACTCGTCATCGGCCTTGACCCCGATCCCAACGTGGCCCCGTCGGTCCCTTTGGGCTCTCGGCGTGGTCGATTTTCTGCAACTCCGGATGGAGGCCCTGGTGGCGGTGACTTGGTGGTTGGCGCAGGAAACGGAGCATTCTTGCGAGCGCCGAATCTATCCATCGTCGGCGGCTCACCCTCGCAACCCGGCTCTGTCGTGCAACGGGATGGGGACGGCGACTTCGGTCTTGTCAAGCCCATCTCGAGGAGTTCGGGCAACGACGCCGGTGCTCTGGCGATGTTTGAGAGGAAATGGAATGTTGGCGAACTCGGCGCACCGCCCGTGATCGATCCTGAGCAAGTACCGGTTCGATCCAAGCGGGCTGATGTACTGTTTCTTGACCGGCAGGTGTTCGTGTTGGCGATCAATACCCCGAACGTTACCAGCTACAGCGGAAGTTGGGTGATCCGCTTTGCCGAACGCGTTCTGCACGGGAAAAAGCGACACGATGCAACCCGGTTCGGCAAAGAGAACAACGAAGAGCCGGAAGACGACTCCCAGGGCCGCCTCAGTGCTCCCGAGCCCCGTCTCAAGGTCGACCCCAAGTACATCCGAGCGGCCGCTGACGAGCGTGTCGAGGGGACCGTCACCCTTTATGCCGTGATCCAGAGGGACGGCAGGGTCAGAGACATCGAAGTGGTGGAAAGCCTCGACGACCGGCTCGACGGCAGCGCGATGGCCGCGCTCGCTCAATGGCAGTTTCATCCGGCCACGAAACTCGGTGTTCCTGTCGAAGTCGACGTCCTCATTGACATTCCATTCCGTCTTGCTCCCCCGGAAACAAGATCCATCCAGCGCTTCTGAGCGCAGTTCCGCATTATCACCTCGCATGCACAAGCAAAAATGGCTTCTCATCGACGCCGACGATACGTTGTGGGAGAACAACGTCTACTACGAACACGCCTTCCATAAGTTCGTTGATCTGCTCGACCACTCCAATCTCACGGCCCGGCAAGTGCGGGCGGTCCTGGACGAGATCGAGATCGACCGCATCCGCGTCAACGGCTACGGCGCGGTCAACTTCGGGCGCAACATGCAAGCTTGCTACCAGACACTGGCGGAGAAACCCGTCACGGAACAAGACCTTGATGAGGTCATGCGACTGGCTCACGAGATTCTCGACAAGCCGATTCAGTTGATCGAAGGGGTCACGGAGACTCTCACGTACCTGTCCGAGCGCTACCACCTTACGCTTTTCAGCAAGGGTAACCCGGAGGAGCAACAGTCCAAGGTGGAAAGATCGGGTGTCGCCGGTTATTTCCGCTCCTGTCGCATCGTGCGTGAGAAACACGCTGCGGCCTACCTGCGGGTCGTATCCGAACACGGCATGAAGGCCGACTCTACTTGGATGGTCGGCAACAGCCCCAAGTCAGACATCAATCCTGCTTTGCGGGCAGGTCTGGGGGCCGTGCTCGTCCCGCACGAAATGACCTGGAGCCTCGAGCACGAGGAAGTTCCGGCAACGTCGCCCCGATTTCAGATCGTCGAGCAGTTCTCCGACTTGCAGCGGATCTTCTGAGGTAGCCTGCATTTCTCACCACGCGGCGAGGCGAAGTGGGTGAGAGGGCCGTCAGGAAGAGGCGCGAGCCGCTTGGCGCGCGCAACACGGCCTTTAGGTTTTTCACGAATCACGAGTCACGAAACACGAATCACGGCCTTTTTTCGCGTGCTTCTACCGTCGGGTGGTGAGAAATGCAGGTTAGTCCCCTTGCCCTGCATCCTGGCTGAGCATAGACCGGGACTCACACCCTCGGAGCCGGCTCCGAGGGTGTCACGCGCGCCCATGCTACTCTGAGGTCTTTCGTACGATCCCTCCCCTCAATGTCGTTCATTCAGACCCGATACAACCTCACCGAGGCCGATCTTGAAAAGTACCTTGGAGAGGCGCTTTCCAAGGGCGGGGACTACGCGGACCTCTACTTCGAGTACCTGAGCACGACCTCGGCAAGTCTCGATGAATCGATTATCAAGAGTGCTTCCCAGGGAGTGTCGGTCGGTTGCGGCGTGCGGGTCATCAGCGGAGAGAAAACCGGCTATGCCTACACCAACGACCTCGCGCCCGAGAAGCTGATCCATGCCGCACGAACGGCTGCGCAGATCGCGGCCGGCCCGACCACGGCGAAGGTTGCCGGGCTTGAAGAACCGCAAGGCAGCCAGAACCTCTACCCCGTCGTCGTAGGGCCGAGCGATGTCGAGTTCTCGCGAAAAGTAGCCCTGTTGAGGACCGCCGACGAAGCGGCGCGCGCTTATGACGAACGTGTATTCCAAGTCGAGGCGAGCTACCGGGATTCGGTGAGACATGTGTTGATCGCGAATTCCGAAAGCGTGATTCGCAGCGATACCCAACCGCTTACCCGAATGGATGTCTCGGTGATCGCCCGCGAGGGAGAAAGGATCGAGCGCGGCCACGACGGCACCGGCGGGCGTGTTGGGCTGGACTATTTTCAGACCGAGCGGACTCCCCGGGACCTGTCGCATGAGGCGGCGCGTCAGGCCGTGCTGCAAATTGGGGCTGAAGAAGCTCCGGCCGGCGAGATGCCGGTCGTGCTGGGTCCGGGTTGGCCGGGCATTCTGCTGCACGAAGCCGTGGGCCACGGGCTCGAAGCGGATTTCAATCGCAAGCAGGTCTCCGCCTTTAGCGGTTTGATCGGACGCAAGGTGGCGTCCGAGCTGTGCACCGTGATCGACGACGGCCACATCCCGAGCCGTAGAGGCTCGCTGAACGTGGATGACGAAGGCGCTACGACCGGACGCGCCGTGCTGATCGAGAACGGGATTCTCAAGGGATATCTTCAGGATCGACTGTCGAGCCGCATCCTCGGCACGCCGCCTACCGGCAACGGGCGTCGCCAGAGCTACAAGCACATCCCCATGCCGCGCATGACCAACACCTTCATGCTGGCGGGTGAAGACGACCCGCAAGACATTCTGCGCTCCGTCGATCGGGGCCTGTACTGCGTGAACTTCGGAGGCGGTCAGGTGGACATCACGAGCGGCAAGTTCGTGTTCTCCGCTTCAGAGAGTTACCTGATCGAGGGCGGCCAGGTAACTCGGCCGGTTCGAGGAGCTACCTTGATCGGCAACGGTCCGGATGTGCTTACGAAAGTGAGCCGCGTCGGCCACGATCTCAAGCTCGATCGGGGCATCGGGACCTGCGGCAAAGAGGGCCAGAGTGTTCCGGTGGGTGTAGGCATCCCGACGATCAAGGTCGATCAACTCACCGTCGGCGGGACGAACGTGCTTCGCGCGGCCTCCACGTTCCAGGACTGACGCGGCTCGATGAGCTATTTGGAACTGGCTTCGGATCTTGTCGCTCGCGCCCGCAAACAGGGTGCGGATGAGGCGGAGTGTGTCGTCCGGGAGGGCTCGCAGTTCAGCGTCAACGTGCGGCTGGGCGAAGTGGATCAGGTCAAGGACTCCGGCTCGAAAGCGATCGGCCTGCGGGTTCTCTCGGGAAACCGAGCTGCGTCGACATTCTCATCGGACTTCTCCGGCAAAGGTCTTGACGTGCTGGTCAAATCGGCGATCGAGACCGTCCGGTTTACTTCAGAGGACCCCTTCAGCGATCTGCCGGAGGCTGAGCAGTTGGGCGTCGCAACCGACCCCACGGCTCTCCGGTTGCACCATGACGACGTGCTGGCTCTGACAGCCGAGCAGAAAATCGAGATGGCTCGCACAGCCGAAGCGGCGGCCCTGGAGGCGGACCCAAGGATCACGAACTCCGAAGGCGGAGATTTCAGATCGGGCTGGTCGCGGTGGACGCTTGCGAATTCGAGGGGATTCGGCGGCGAGTACAGCTTGACGCACTGCTCGCTGTCGGCGGTCCCTGTGGCCGAGTCGAGCGGTAGCAAGGAACGCGACTACTGGTATTCAGTGAGCTTGGACGCAGCCGGTCTCGAAAGCCCCGAGGATGTCGGGCGTCGAGCGGCGGAACGCGCCCTCCGGCGCTTGCACTCCACCAAGGTCGCCACGACTGAAGTGCCGGTGATCTTCGAACCGAGGGTCGCGGGGTCTCTGCTGGGACACATTTTTCAGGCCGCCAGCGGCGACGCGGTGTACCGCTATGCTTCCTTCTTCGCCGACAAGCTGGGCGAAAAAGTGGCTGGCGGCAACATCACGGTCGTGGATGACGGGCTTCGTCCCGGCGGCCTGGGCAGTACACCCTTCGATGACGAAGGCGTGGCGAGCCGCCGCACGACCGTCATCGAAGACGGCGTGCTGAGGAGCTATCTCCTCAACAGCTATAGCGCCCGCAAACTCGGCCTCGAGACGACCGGCAACGCTTCACGGGGTCTGGCGGGCTCGCCGGGCATCGGTCCGGGCAACTTCATGCTTCAGCCCGGTGATGCATCGCCCGAGGACATCATCGCGTCCGTCGACCGAGGGCTCTACGTGACCGAGTTGATCGGATATGGGGTGAACCTTGTCACCGGGGACTACTCGCGCGGTGCGGTGGGCCTGTGGATCGAAAAGGGCGAACTCACGTATGCTGTTTCCGAAGTCACGATCGGCGGGAATCTCAAAGAGATATTCAAACAAATCGACATGATCGGTTCCGACCTCGACTTTCGCAGCGTCTTCGTCGCCCCGACGTTGAAGGTCCGCTGCATGACCGTGGCTGGGAAATAACTTTGCTCGAACAGGAGAAACAACTGCGGAAGGCCTCGGGGCCGGCTGTCCCTCTGCCGGTGATCGGTATCGTGCTGCTTCTGGCCGCTGCGGCGGGCGGTTATCTGTATTGGCAATCGCTGCAGAGTGCAAGCGGCGGTCCGGCCCTGACCGAGGAAGCCTTGGCCTATCTGCCTTCGCTGAACCTCTCCGGTGTCGAGATGCAGGCCAAGGAGGATTTCCTCGAGCAGACCCTCGTCACGATCACCGGCAAGATCATCAACAACGGAAATCGGACAGTGAGTACGGTCGAAGTCAATTGCGTGTTCCGCGAAATCAATGGGATCGAAATTCTGCGGGAGCACGCGACGCTCGTTGGCCGCCGCACGGGCTCGATGATGCCCGGTGACACCAAGGATTTCCGCCTGGCTTTTGATGCGATTCCCCGAGAGTGGAATCAGGCAATGCCCAATCTGTTCATCACGCAGATCCAGTTCGAATGAGCGCAGTCCGGAGTTCCCAAGAGACAATAACTCCCTCCATGATTCAGACATCGAAAAGGCCATCTCGAATCAGCGTGAGTCCGCTGGCGGGTACGTTGGGGGCCAAGGTGGACGGAGTCGACCTGACCTCTCCGCTCGGCGAGGAACTCCTCCACGAGATCAAGAGCGCCTTTTACGAGTACCTCGTGCTTGTTTTCCCGGAGCAGAGCATTGCGCCGGCTGATCAAGTCGCCTTCACGCGGCAGTTCGGGCCGGTTGAAGGACACCCGCTCAGTCCGCGGAAAGGAGTCGAAGGCTTCCCTGAGGTCCTGGTCTTCGCGAACAAACCGGGGACGCCCGGCTCGCGCAACGACTTTTGGCATTCCGACATTTCCTTCGCGGAGACCCCCCCGGCCGTGTCGGTGCTTTACGGACGCACGATAACACCCGGTTGCGGCGACACGATGTTTTGCAACATGTACCGAGCCTACGAAGAGCTCTCCGAGGGGATGCGGCGGATGTTGGACAGGCTCACCGCCCTCCACACCAGCGAGGCTCTTGCCCTACGCAACCGGGACACCAACAGCGACGGGTTGCCGATTTTCGAAATCCCGCCACCTTCCCGGCACCCCGTCGTGCGCACGCATGCGGTCACGAATCGCAAGGCGCTGTACGTGAATCCGTACTTTACCTCTCAATTCAATGAGATGACGCGCGACGAGAGTCGGCCTCTGCTCGAATATCTCTACGCCCGAGCCGCCCGGCCGGAGAATGTGTACCGCCACAGTTGGAACCAAGGCGACCTCCTGATGTGGGACAACCGTTGCGCCATGCACTACGCCGTGTATGACTACGACGACTCTCAACCCAGGCTGATGCACCGCACCACCGCGGGGGGCGATCGGCCGCGTTAGCGATCTGCAGGCAGGCTACTTCCGGCCCACGACACGCCCCGGACGAGACGGCGTGGAGACGCCGTCGTCGATGACAAGCTCGCCGTTGACCATCACGTAGTCGAATCCTGTGGAATAGGCGACAGGATTTTCAAACGAAGCTTTATCCTGCACCTTCGCCGGATCGAAAATCAGCAGATCCGCTCTCATTCCGGGTGCGATGCAGCCACGGTCATAGAGCCGGAGCCGGTTGGCGGGCAGCGAGGTCATTTTCCGAATCGCCTTCTCGAGGCTGATCACCTTCTCGTCTCGAACGTACTTGGCAAGGACCCGGGCAAAGGCTCCGAAAGCCCGGGGGTGCGCACTGCTGACCTTGTCAACGTTCATCGGCCAGGCATCCGTGTCTATGCTGATGAACTCCGCCCGCAGGGCCAGGTGTTTCTGCTCCTCGTTCATGCTCTTGGGGTTGACGCTGACGCCGCGCGCCTCGACGAGGTCAAAAAAGGTCGTCCAACTGTCACTGCCCCGCATTTCGGCGATTTCAGAAAGCGGCTTCCCTTCGTAGCTCTTGTCAAGCGAGTCCGGGACTCTTGCGACGAGGACGTTGTCCCAATTCATGCCGACGTGACGGTACCAGTTTTCCCAATCGCTGGTCGTCTCGACCTCTCGCCGAAGCCGGCGGCGGACCTCGGGGTCCGACAAAGTGGCAATAAACTTGTCGGCGCCCTCGGCGTAGTGGCGCGGATGGAGAAATGATCGCAGCCCGATGCCGTTGCGGACGTAGGGATAGATATCGGCGGTCACGTCCTTGCCCTGCGTTCGGGCGTTCTCGATCAGCTCGATCGCCTCGGCCATGAGCGGCCAGTTCTCCTCGCCGGCCGCCTTCAGGTGAAAGATATGCACGGGCACGCCGGCCTTGTCGCCAATTTCGATCGCTTCACGGATCGCATCCAGCACCTGGTTGCTCTCGTTCCGCATGTGTGTGAAGTAGCCGCCGCCAAAGTCTGCGGTGACCTTGGCGAGTTCGGCGATTTCATCCGTCGTCGCATAAGTCCCCGGTGGATAGATCAGCGCCGTGGACAGCCCGACCGCGCCGTCCTCCATCGCTTGCCTGACGATGGCCTTCATGGCATTCATTTGCTCGGCTGTCGGACGGCCGTCTTCTTCGCCCATCACAACACGCCGGATCTGTCCCGCGCCGACGGTATGGATCACATTGACACGCAGCCCCTTTTGTTCCAGAAGGGCGTCGTACTCGGCGTAGGTCTGCCACGTGACACCAAGAGCGGCGGCTTGCGGAATGCCTGCGATGGTGTCTTCGTTCTGCGGCACTTCAGAAGTGCCTTCGCCCACCAGAATGGTGGTGATTCCCTGACGCAACTTGCTTTCGGCAGCATCGGGATCTTCGAGAAGCGGATAGGTGCGACCACCCATCATGTCAATGAACCCAGGCGAGACGATCCGTTCTTCGGCATCGATGGTGCGAGCAGCGGACCGGCCTTGCAGCCGGCCGACCTCGGCGATGCGACCGTCGCGGGTGCCGATGTCCGCCCGGTGCCACGGGTTGCCCATGCCGTCAACGAGACGGGCATTGACGATCAGCAGATCGAAGGGTCCGTCCGTTGCGGGCTGGCCGCAACCGGACAAGAAAGCAATCAGCAGGAGACAAGCCGCGGACGCTGCGTTTTTCCAGTACATATCAAGTGTTCAGATTGTAAGGCGGACCCAACGGGTGTGAGTCACGCCGCCTGACGTGCACCAGAAAAACGTGAGTATGGCGCCTTCACGAAGAACGATCCCCTTTGGTTTGCCGAACCCGATCAAAAGGTGCTCGGCAAGGAAGTTGTCGTGGTCGGTCTCTCCGAAAGTGGCCTCCGCGCCGGCGTCGAAGACGACCACTTCGTTCTCCACATCGAAATGAGACAGGTCTTCGGTGACCGCGACCCGCACTCCCTGCGGCTCGTGGCGGTAGTTGTAGATGGCGGCGACGCGTCCATCCGGTAGCGGGATGGGCGTGCAGACCTGTCCGCGAAGGTTTGTCGGCTGCGGCTTCGACCACGAACGGCCCTCATCGCTGGAGACGACCCAATGGTTGACCAGATCTTCCGAAGTGCCGTACAAGTGGGTCCACAGCATCGTGTAGATTCGTCCATCGGGAAGCCGGGCGTTCATTTGATCCCACCACAGACAACGACCCGTACGGTCATCGGCAACGACCGTGAATTCACCCCAGGTCTCGCCTTGATCGGAGGAGAACACCGCCGCCGCCTTTTGGTCGGGCGGTCCCTGATAACCTTCCGGCTTCCAGGTCTCGAGTGGATACATCCAGCGGTCCGGGGCAAGCTGCGATAAGTCGCCGGCCTTGTTCCAGGTGTATCGGTCCGGTGGTAGATCGACGGGAACGACTTGCGGCTCAGACCAGTTCCTGCCGGCATCCTCCGACCAGAAGAGAATCATCTCGGGCCGCTGCAATGCTTCGGTATCCGGGTCGAACAGCTTGCTTTTGCCCGCCTCGAAGCGGGTCGCGGTCATGACGAGACGCCCGTCAGGTACCTCCTGGATGTCGGGACCGCGGTAGGACCAGCCGTCATGGGGAGGGGCGCCGTCGTGGATGGAGCCCTGGTTACGCCAAGTGCGGCCGCCGTCGGAACTCCGCAAAACCTCGATGTGATTGTCAGGCGCGCCAAGTTCGCGGCCCACGTGCTGGCAGGCGATCAGCGAACCGTCGCCGAGCTCGGTGATCGACGGCATGTAGGAGCCGCGCCCGGGGTCTCGCGAGAGAATGCCTTCATCGATGATTTCGAGCATCGCGACCGACTATGGTAGCGCGGTGAAGGTCCATCTCGGTTTTCGAGAATCGAGCAGGTCTCGAATCGGCGGCCTGTTCTGCCCCTTCATCCGGACCGGCCGCGCACTGCCAAGGCCGTTTGAATGGCGCTTGCGCCCTCTGCCGTGGCATGATAACAAATTGATAGCAGTACATTCCGGGGAAGGATATGGCAACCATTAACGTGCGGCGGCTCGACGACGAGGTGGTGTGTCGGCTCAAGCGACGCGCAGCCGAAAACCACCGCTCCCTCGAGAGCGAAGCGCGTCACATTCTTGAACGCGCTGCTGAGGACGACATGCCGGCAAAGCGGCGGTCCTTCCGAGCACTGTCCGCAAGACTGAGGCGGCAGACGGGAGGTCGCGCTCAGACGCCTTCCGAGATTCTCGTCCGGGAAGATCGTGAGAACGAACATCGGGTTGCATGATGCGTTTCGTGGTGGATGCCAGCGTGGCGATCAAATGGCTGGTCGAGGAAGGGGGCTCGGACACGGCAGGCCAGCTGCTCGAAAGCGATCACGATCTTCACGCCCCACGGCTGATGGCCTCGGAGGTTGCCAATGCACTTTGGCGGAAGGTTCGCCTGGGCGAGATCGCACGCGGCGAGGCCGGCGTGTTGATTGCCGCTGTCACGGAGATGCCGCTTCACTGGAGCAACGACGAGACGATATGCGCGGATGCGGTTCGTCTCGCGGTGACGCTCGACAGGCCGGCCTATGATTGCGTCTATCTCGCGCTGGCGTATCGCATCGGCGCCAAGGTGGTGACGGCGGATGCGCGCTTTGCTAATGCATTGGCGGCAACAGAACACGACGGCGCGGTAACGGTGCTGGCGGATTATGCGGGCGAATAAAGTTGACATGATCCGAGCGGTCGAAGGACCCGAGCTACGACGAGCGGCGGAGTCCGGCTGGGCGTCCGAGACGAAAAAGCGGAATGCTAGCCTGCATTTCTCACCACGTGGCGAGGCAAAGTGGGTGAGAGGGCCGTTAGGACGAGGCGCGCGCCGCTTGGCGCGCGCAGGCGTACTTGAACAGTACGTTGAG
>JAPPLB010000132.1:0-12834 GCA_028819575.1 Bryobacterales bacterium
GTACTTGAACAGTACGTTGAGCACGGCAAGCAAGCGCAACGAAGTCCTGGCGGTCGTATCGTGTGCTTCGACCGTCGGGTGGTGAGAAATGCAGGCTAGCAGAAAAAAGCGGTTTCAGGCCGAATACTTTCGGCTCAAATCCCGGAGCTGCGCGAGGTATTTCGGCACGGCCGTTTCCACCGGTTCCTCCGCGGAGTACTCCAGCGAGATGTAGCCTTTGTAGCCGCTTGCGGCGAACATTTTCATCACGCGTTCCCAGTCGCACGGCTCGCGCCGGCCGTCTTCGAGCCGGAACGACGTCTTGAACTGCGAGTTCACGGCGTAGGGAACGCACATCTCGATCTCGCGATAGGGGTCGCGCTTGAAGTTGCCGGTGTCGAGATTGATCCCCACCCAGGGATTGTCGACCGCCTTGACCATCTGCACCACGCGCTCGGCATAGAGCGTAATGCCGCCGTGATTCTCGAGACCGAGGATGACGCCCTTCTTGCCGGCGTACTCGGCGGCGCGTTTGAGGCCCTCGACCACCCAGCCCGCGGCCTGATCTTCCGTTGCCCCCTTGGGAACTCTGCCGCCGAACACCCGGATATGGCTCGCGCCAAGCTTGTTCGCAACATCGACCCAATAGCTCAGCCAGGCGACCTCGACCTCCTGCTGCCGCTCGTCGCCTTTGCACAGGTCGGAGCGGATCGCGATCGCCGGGATCTCGACCGCGGAAACGTAAGCCTTGCGCCGCAGTGAAATCAGGTATTCGTCAAGACCGGTTTTCGGGAGCCAATAGACCGTGAGGTCGAGTCCGTCGATATCGTTCTCGACGGCCACGTCGACAAGGTCTTCATAGCTCATCGCGCCGGACGCCAGCTCCCTGCGGTACGAGTAGGCGCACAGCGCCGACTTGATGCGCGCCGGTCCTCCCATCGACTTCGGCGCGGCTCCGTCCGCGGCCGGCCCGAAGCCTCCGCAAGCCGCCGCGGGTACCATTTTCAGGAGCTCTCGTCGTTTCATGATCACCAATCTCCGTGCCGCCGCTCACCAATTGTCCGCATTATAGGCAAGTGGGCGTCGCGCGACCCGACGGCTTGTGGAAGACCTGCCCTACGCCGTCTCCGTCTGCGCCACGCCGGCCAACTTCCGCATCTCGATCTCTCTCTCGCGGATGATGAACTTCTGCACCTTTCCCGTCACGGTCATCGGGAACTCGTCGACGAACCGGATGTATTCCGGGATCTTGAAGTGGGCGATGCGGCCGCGGCAATAATCGCGGATTTCTTCCTCCGTGGCGGTCTCGCCGGGGAGAACGCGCACCCAGGCCAGCACCTTTTCCCCGAGCCGCTCATCCGGCAGGCCGACAACGTACACATCCGCGACCTTGGGGTGCCGGTGCAGGAACTCTTCGATTTCCCTCGGATAGATGTTCTCGCCGCCGCGGATGATCATCTCCTTGAGCCGGCCCGTGATGCGGAAGTAGCCGTCTTCCCGCATCGTCGCCAAGTCGCCGGTATGCAGCCAGCCTTCGGCATCGATGGCGCGGGCCGTCCCTTCCGGGTCCTGGTCGTAACCCTTCATGACGAGGTAGCCGCGGGTGCAGAGTTCTCCCTGCGCGCCCGCCTCGACCGTTTCGCCGGTCTCCCGGTCGATGATCTTCACCTCCGTCTCGGGCAGCACGCGTCCGACGGTCGAGACACGCTCCGCCAGGCTGTCGGTCGTCGATGATTGCGTGATCACCGGCGAAGCCTCCGTCTGCCCGTAGGCGATGGTCATCTCCGCGCAGTGCATCTCGCTCACGATGCGCTTCATCAGCTCGACCGGGCACGGCGCACCCGCCATGATGCCGGTGCGCAGCGAACTCATGTCGTGCTCGGGAAACTTGGGATGCTCCAACTCCGCGATGAACATCGTCGGCACGCCGTAGATCGTCGTGCAGCGCTCCCGGTCGATCGTCTCGATGACGGCCGCCGGATTGAACACCGCCGAGGGCATCACCAGGGTCGCGCCGAATACCATGCACGCCAGCGAACCCATCACGCACCCGAAGCAGTGATACATCGGCACGGCGAGGCACAGGCGGTCCTCCGCGCTCCAATGCATCAAGCTTCCGACGAGGTAGGCGTTGTTCAGCAGGTTCCGGTGAGTGAGCATCACCCCCTTGGGGTTTCCCGTGGTCCCGGAAGTGTATTGAATGTTGACGACATCGTTCGGGTCCGGTTCGGGCGACGTGGGCCGTTCGCCGGCGGCGATCATTTCGTCCCACGAACTCGTTTCCAGTAACACCGCGTGCGCGAGCGGCAACTCCGCGCCATCCCGAGCCTGATCGAGGACGTCCCGGTAATCCACGCGGTTGTCCTTTTCGTGGAGGAAGATCGCCTTCATGCGTGACCGATCGAGGATGTAGCGCAGGTCGTCCGCGCGGTAGTTGGGGTTGACGTTGACCAGCACCGCCCCGATACGGGCCGTGGCCAGTTGGAGGTACACCCACTCCGCGCAGGAATAAGCCCACATCCCGACGCGGTCGCCCGGCCGGATGCCCAGCCCCCACAGGCCGGCGGCCGTGCGGGACACTTCTTCGGACAGTTCGCCGTAGCTGAGCCGTATCGCCTGGTGCCGCGACAGCAGCGCTTCGTGGCCGGGGTCTCTCGCTGCCGTGCCGCGGAAGACCTGATCGATGGTCTTCTCGATGAGCACGCAGTCCGGGCCCCGAGCGTAGCTCTTCATGGCGTGGGCATTGTACAACAGCCCCGGCTGGATGCGATGTCCTGGCGGACCGGGATGGACTGCCAAGGTCCGTCTGGGCCAGCCTGCATTTCTCACCACGTGGGAGAACGAAGTGCGTGAGAGCGCCGTCAGGGCGAGACGCGAGCCGCCCGCGCCAGCAAGTCGGCCTTTAAGGTTTTTCGCGAATCACGAGACACGAATCAAGGCCTTTTTACCGCGTGCTGCGGCCGTCAGGCGGGGAGAGATGCAGGTCAGACCGGGTTCTCGACCGCGTCTTCCACGGCCGCCAGCGTCGGCACCGAGAGCAGGCCGATCGACTGCAGATGCTCCACCAGTTCGGGCACTTCCTCGGTTCGCAGGAAGAAGCCGTACCTCAACATGTCCTTTGCCTCTTTTTGGCTGCGGGCGTACTCCAGGCTGAGACGAGCGCACATTCGTCCGGAGGACATGTGCACGCCGATGTACCAGCCCTCTTCGCCGTGAAACAACCCGAGCCGCAGCGACAGCCCCTGGTATTCGAAGCGCCCTTCCTGCCCGCGTGCCTGAATCAGCGGGTAGCCGGACTCTCGATAGCCTGTCATCAGATCCTGGGAGTTCGTGAGCCCGTCAAAGGGAAAGACCCGGCAGCCAGGAGGCGGAGGGCGGACACCACTCCGGGAGAAGGGGGGGGCTCTTGCTGTTGTGGTTCTCTCTGCCTCATCTCGGCGCCTCAGTATAGCTTACCCTGATGCTTCGCTTCGAGGTTCGTGCACTTGTGGTCAGTATTATGTATCACGTGATGCGCTGCAGGGGCGAGCGGCAAGGATGTCTGGTGGGCTGCCGATAGACAGTGGCCGCTGCTTTTCGTCCGGGGGAGAACTGCTTGCTCGATAACTGACTGTCTGCGATGCACAGTGATCGAGCCCCTGATCGGGCCGCACATCCGCTAAGCTAGCAGTCCGTAAGTCAACGGAATCGCGCCTGCCTTCCGGGCGGCAGTTCGATTCCTGTAGACGAGCGTCAGGGGTGCTTGTTGATGCCAGGGGGGAAACCATGCTCAGGGGCGTTACGGTCGGCTGCGGTTACTTCAGCCGGATTCAGATGGCGAGTTGGAAGCGGGTCGAAGGAGCGGAGATCGCCGCCGCCTGCGATGTCGATGCCGAGCGGCTGCGGTCATTCACCGCCGACTTCGACCTGAAGGGCTACGGCGATGCCGACGAGATGCTGGACGCCGAGCAGCCTGATTTCCTCGATATCGCCACCCGTCCCGCCGGGCATCTGCCGCTGGTCCGGAAAGCCGCCCAGCGGGGCATTGCGGTGCTGTGCCAGAAACCGATGGCCGACACCTGGGAGGAAGCGGTCCGCATCGCGAAGACGGCGCGGCGAAACGGCATCCGTCTCATGCTCAACGAAAACTGGCGCTGGCAGGCCTGGTACCGGCACATCAAGTCGCTCTTGGACGAGAACCGCATCGGCCGGCCGTTCTACTATCACGTCGCGACGCGGGAACGTGACGGCGTAGGCGGCAAGCCCTTCGCGAAGCAGCCCTATTTCAAGGACATGGAGCGGTTCTTCGTCATCGAGGCCATCGTCCATCACATCGATACGATGCGCTTTCTGTTCGGCGGCATTGACGAAGTCTTTTGCAAGACCGCCCGGCTCAACCCCGTCGTCCGAGCCGAGGACTTCGTCATGATGATGCTGCGGCACCGCGGCGGATTGTGCGGCCTGATCGACGGCAACCGCGTCACCGAGCCCGATGAGCCGGGACCGGCGATGGAGACCGTCCGCATCGAGGGACTCGAGAACAAGATCCGACTGCGCCACAGCGGCGATGTCCTGCTGGGAGGGGAACGGACTTTCTCCGCCGAGGGGATGCCGGGTTATCGCGGCGACAGTTGCCGGGCCACCCAGCAGCATTTCGTGGATTGCCTGACCAACGGCCGGGAGTTCGCCACCGAAGCGACCGATTATCTTCGCAAGACGGTTGCCGTGGTCGAAGCGTGCTACCTCTCCGCCGCCGAGCACCGCCCGGTCCGGATCAGCGAGGTCGCCGCGATGGCGGGAACGGTGTGACGGGATTGTAACGGCCTGGTTCCGTGCCGCCGTAGTCAGCGTGCAGGCCTTGCTGCCGATCTATCTCTCTACTTTGACTGGTAGGTCTTCGCGAAACCGTTGCGGCTGTTGACTATGGTGAAACGGCCGTCTTTTTGGACCTTGGCTGCGATCCAGTGGCCCTGGCAATCCTCGGTTTCGCCGAAGTTCGCGATCATCTTGCGATCGACGCTCTCCGCATCCGTGGCCTCGACATTGCGGTGGCCCTGCCAGAGGTCCACGAAGCCATCGACCTGCCGCAGGCCCTTCCAGACGTCCGGGCTGCCGCCCTTGCGCGGACCGTTGTTCATCACCGCCACGGTCGGCCGGACCGCCTTCACCAACTGCGGCGCGCCCGATGACAGCAGCCCGTGGTGCGTCGTCTGATAGAGGTCGACCTCGCCGATCAGGTTCACCGGGCAGGCCAGTTCGTGCTCGAAGCTCCAGGTGAGGTCGCCGAGGTTCAGGAACTCGAACTCGCCCATCTTGACCACGAACCCGACGCTCTTGCCGTTCTCGGTCATGTCTTCCTCCTTGAGCTGAGCGCCCTCGCAGTGGGGGTTCCTGGCGCCCGTGCCGAGCGGTTCGGCGAGCCCTTTGCTGCGCGCGGCGACGAAGGTCAATGAGGCGCCGGTCAGCGGCAGCGCGTCGCCCGGCTGGATGGTCAGGCGCTTGCCTTCGGCGACCTCCAGGTAGTCGTTCCAGAGCGCTTTCCCGCGCGGCCTGTCCTGCTCGACGCTGTCGCCGTGGTCGACGAACGTATCGATCCCGACGATCGCCGCCAGTTGGTTGAGCCCGCCGGAGTGGTCGCGATGGAAGTGCGAGGTGATGAAGTAGTCGATCTTGTCCTTTTCGACTTCCTGGGTCAGTACATGCCGGATCCGGTTGGCGTCGCGGTTCTCGAAACCGGGCCAGCCGGCATCCATCAGGACCGTGTCGCCGCCGGGCGTCACGATCAACGTCGCCGCGCCCCCCTCGACGTCGATCCAGTAGATATCGAGGGTGTCGGCCGCCGCGGCCGGGAGCAGGGAAGCGAGCAGAAGGACGAAGATGCGAGTCATGATTCGATAGCCTTTCGGCCCCAGTATAGCCCCACGGCCCTGTAACCAACGGCGCAGCCCCCAAAAGCCGTGATTCGTGATTCGTGTCTCGTGTTTCGTGACCCAAAAACCAAAGCAGGCGGTACCGCCGTTGCTCTCAGGCAGCTTGCGTTAAGGCCAAGTCTCGGAAAAGCATAAAACCCGTGATTCATGTTTCTTAAAAAACCTTGAAGGCCGAGTTGACGGCGCTGGCGGCTTGCGCCTCGTCCTGACGGCCCTCTCACACACTTCGTCTCTGCAAGTGATGAGAAATGCAGGTTTTTCCTCCGCCCATGTGCGGATCATACAAGCAGGAAACATCCGGGCCGGTGTCAACGCCGCTTGATCGGGAGGATGTTTCAGGTCAGAATCGAGAGTACATGTGGGAGACAGACATCTTTCTTCAGGTCCTTGCCGCAGCGCCGGCCTTGGCGGCCCTCGTTCTGGGGGCCGACCGTCCCGCCGGCCGGGCCGGCGCCGGCCGCTCCGCCGTGCTGGCGCGGAACGGCATGGTGGCCGCGAGCCAACCGCTGGCCGCTCAGACCGGACTCCGGGTGCTGCAACGGGGCGGCAACGCGTTCGACGCCGCCGTGGCGACGGCGGCGGCGCTGGCGGTCGTCGAGCCCATGATGACCGGGCCCGGCGGCGATATGTTCGTCCTGGCCTACCTGGCCGAGGAGGACCGGCTGGTCGGACTGAACGGCAGCGGCTTCTCGCCGGAAGCGGTGGACCTCGACTTCTTCGCCAGCCGCGGCCTCGATCAGATTCCCGTCCATGGCCCGTATTCGGTGAGCGTCCCCGGAGCGGTCGACGGCTGGGCGGCCCTGCTCGACCGGTACGGCGCGATGCCGTTGGCGGAAGTCCTGAAGGCGCCCATCGAGTACGCGGAAAACGGGTTCCCGGTCTCGGAGATCATCGCCGCCAACTGGGCCGACCGGGCGGAGCCCATTGCCGAGCGGAAGGATTTCCGCGAGGCCTATCTGCCCGGCGGAAGGGCGCCGCGGCACGGAGAGGTATTCCGCAACCCCGGCCTCGCCCGGACCTACCGGCAGATCGCCGAAGGCGGCCGCGACGCCTTCTACCGGGGCGGGATCGCCCGCCGCATCGTCGAGCACCTCGACCGCGAAGGCTGGCCCGTCTCAATGGACGACCTGGACCGCCAGCATTCCGACTGGGTCGAGCCCATCTCCACCAGCTACCGGCAGTACGAGCTGCACGAGCTGCCTCCCAACGGACAGGGCATGGCGGCGCTAGAGATGCTGAACATCCTGGAGGGCTACGACCTGCGCTCGCTCGGACATAACTCGCCCGCTTACCTGCACCTGCTGCTCGAGGCGAAAAAGCTCGCGTTCGCCGACCTGGATGCCTGGCTGGCCGACCCCGAGCGCGCCGAGTTGCCGGTGGAGACGATCATCTCGAAGGAATATGCCGCCGAGCAACGGAAGCGCATCCGCCGCGAGAAGGCGGCGGCCGCCGTCGAGAGCGGCATCTCCACCGCCGATCGGAAGCACGTGTCGTCGGGCGACACCGTCTACCTCACCGTCGTCGACCGCGACCGCAACATGGTCTCGTTCATCAACAGCCTGTTTCACGGCTTCGGCTCCGGCGTCACCGTTCCCGGAACGGGTATCGTGCTGCAGAACCGCGGCGCGCTGTTCTCTCTCGAACGCGGTCACCCGAACCGCATCGAGCCGCGCAAGCGCCCGTATCACACCATCATTCCCGCCATGGCCTCGAAGGGCGGCAGGCCGTGGATGTCGTTCGGGGTCATGGGCGGCGACATGCAGCCTCAGGGCCACGTGCAGATCATGCTGAACCGCATCGAGTTCGGGATGAACGTGCAGGAAGCGGGCGAGGCGGCGCGCATCAAGCACAACCCGCTCGCCGGCGTCGCCGTCGAATCGGGCATCCCCGCCGCCGCCGTCGCCGAGCTCGACCGCCTCGGCCACGACCTTGTGCGCGCCCCCGGCGTCTTCGGCGGGTATCAGGCGATCGAGGTGGACTGGGAACAGGACGTCCTCATCGGCGGCACCGATCCCCGCAAAGACGGTCTCGTCGCGGCCTGGTGAGAGGGGCCGCTTGGACTTTCTTCATCGGCCCGGTTGTGCACACTGAGATGGAAGTAGACGGACATCGATACCTGCTCGCTTTGCTTCGATGAGCGTTCACCTTCATCGGAATCAGCAATTCGGGCTGCGTCGTCTCAACTGCCGCCACAACGATCCATGTATTACTATGGTGAAACCACCATGAGGAAACGATCAGAGTGGTGTTGAAGCCTCTCGAATGGGTTGGTTCAAGCAAAGAGGACCTGAGGAAGTTTCCGGCCGCCGTGCTGGACCGGGTCGGCTTTGCTCTTTATCAGGCTCAGGCGGGACTCAAACACCGCGACGCCAAACCGCTCAAGGGGTTGGGAGCCCAAGTCCTGGAGGTCGTTTCACATCACGACAGCGACACCTACCGGGCGGTCTACACGGTCCGGTTCAAGTCAGCTATCTATGTTCTGCATGCCTTTCAGAAAAAGGCCAGGCGAGGCATCACGACACCGAAGCGGGAGATTGATCTGGTCAAGCGAAGGCTGAAGGCGGCGGAGAAACACTGCGCAGACACTTATGGTGAAGGGGTAAACCCATGAAGACGGAAAAAATGAAGGTTGAACGTGGCAGTGAGAACGTGTTCGCCGACTTGGCGCGTCCGGACGCCGAGGCTCACCTGTTGAAAGCAGACCTCGTCACCCGAATTGACAAGATCATACGGCAGCGCGGACTCAAGCAGGCCGAGGCGGCGAAGTTGCTCGGACTGTCCCAACCAGACGTTTCGCGCCTGCTGCGGGGAAACTTCCGGGAGTATTCCCTGGAGCGCCTCTTGCGCCTGTTGACGGCGCTGGGGCGTGACGTGGAGATCGTCATTCGAGAGCCACAATCGTGGCGGCAGGGTAGGCTTAGGGTCGGCGCATAGACGCCCCGACCATGACTACTCGGGAGGAAATACGGGCGGGGTGATGACAGCCAGGATCACGAGCTGTCTGTGGCCTCTGGACGATCTGTTATGGGAATCGTGCTCGTGAGATTCGATTCTGAATACGCTTCAATTGGTAAGGCATGAGAACGTTGCCACACGGAGTGCTATACATTAGAGTATCTTCGTTTTTTACGCTGACACAGGGTAAGGCTCAGATTGTGGCTGATCATGAACAGCTTCAGCTTTTATCCAGCGCCTCGACCGTCCAGTCTTCGCCGCGAACTGAGCACGTCTGGATCGACAATCTGGGTGAAGGCGGCTGCCACACCCTTCAACCAATACCTGTAGAAATCCAAGAAGTTGCCCCCGAGGACTTCTTGGCGTCGTTCCGCGAGGCGAACATCGCAATCTCCGGCAGCGACAGCGATGATGCCTACCAGGCTATGGTGGCCGAGATTCTGGATACATTCGACGTGCTCATAGAAGAGCGGAATCTGGGCCCAGACGCTGCTGAGAAGCTCCGGACCCTCAGCACATATATTGTCAGGACGTAGAATACTCACCGCCGATTCAGCCTTCGCGATCGCCGATAAGCCGGATGCCGAGGTTTCAGAAGGCCGCAATCACACAAAAGCAGTGGTGAGAATCAACGGTGTATATATCGGCCAATTTGGGATCCGGAGAAACAAGAAGGCCGGGCACGACTATATTCCTCGGCAAATCTACGTAACCATGAAGCAAGCTCTTGAGTTGGCACGCTGCAGCCTCTACAAAGCGGACTACGTGCGGATTCTCAGAGAACAAGGAAAGTTGCCTGATGACTCCTAAACGCCGTGATTCGTGTCTCGTGATTCGTGACCCCGAAACCGAGGCAGGTGGTACGGCCGTTGCTCCAGGGCGGCTTGCGTTTAGGCCGGATCTCGGGAAAAGCGAAAAAAACCCGTGATTCGTGAATAACCTTGAAGGCCGGGTTGCCCGCGTCAAGAGCAGGCTAGAATCGCCGAATCTTTCGTCGATACTCGCGGTACGCCTGTCCATACTGGTCTTCCAACCAGCGTTCCTCGGTTAGCGGAGCCATGAAGAATACGAGGATGAGCAGCGCATGGGTGATCCAGAGGAGCCACGAGTTTGCGATGATGCTCACCCCGACGAAGAGGATGTTGTCGCCCAGGTATTGCGGGTTGCGGGTGAACCGGTAGGGTCCGGAGGCAACGAAGCCGTCCTTCAGCCCGGAAGAGTTCATCGCACCGAGTGTGACCACTCCCCAGACGGCCAGGAATCCTCCGAGCAGCGTCACGGGAATGCCGACGGCAAACCGCAGATCGCTCTTGAATATCCACGAATTCCAGTCCAGCAACAGCAGGGCCGTGTTGAGTCCACAGACGGCAAAGAAGCAGGCCCATGACAGAACATGTTGCCAGGAATACCGATGCGGCGGCGGCCAGATCCGTCTGTCGGGGTACGCCACCGACCAGAGCGTTCCCGCCAACGTGATCAGAAGGATGACGACGTCGATGGCGAAGAGGACGTAGACGAAGTCCGGCACGTGAGGAGACTCCTGGCGCATGAACGCAGTAGGCGATAAAAAGCCATGTCTCGCGTCTGAAAACCCTGTGATTCGTGATTCGCGAGAAATCTTAAAGGCCGTGTTGCTGGCGCGGGCGGCTCATGGCAACGTCATGGTAGCAGCAGGCTGAGTTGAAGTTCCTGGTTCGAAACTGCGGTTCGGAGCTGCTCTCCGGGGTCGCCGGAAGTCTTCACACGTAGGATGATCCGCCCTGGGGCCGCGCCGGGGTTCACTCAGTCCCTACACGCATCTTCCGGCTTGACCGGGGAAGGCCCTTCTCGCCGGTGACCCTCGACCCTGTCCCCTCTCATGCTTCCCATCCCACGAGCCCGGCGGCGGGCGCTTGGCCGGCCACGCACAACTCAGTTGTTTGCAGAAAAGAGTGCATCCTTGCGGCCCGCTGTCAGCGCGGCTGCGGCTCCGTCCCGCAGCGCCAGGAGGACTGCGACGGATCGACCTGCACGATCGCGTGCCGCCCCGCGCCGGCGGGACGGATCCGGTAGGTCGCGCCGGGGAGCCGCACCGTGCCCGCAACCACCTCCCCGTTGACCACCAGCGCCACCGTTCCCCCGGCGACGCCGAACAAGGGACCCGTCAGCGCATAGCCGCCCGAGGAGGTCGGCGTCCGCTTCACGATGACTCCCGTCAGCATGACGTCGTCGAACAGGTTCAGCGGCAGGGCCGTGGGCCGGTCGGCGGCCACTTGCGCCAGTTGCCCGATGTCGACGGCGACCTCGCGATGCCGCAGCGCCTTGGGATCGGCCTCGGCGAGGCCGTGCTTCGGCGGCGAGATCGCCGTGAACAGGCCGCCGCTCCGCACCCCGGCTGCGGGCGCGGACCGCGCCGCCTGCTTGCCCCCGGACCGGGCTCGGGAGATGTTGTCCTGCGACCGGGCACGGAATGCCGCCACGGAATGCCGCGTGATGTTGAGAGCGCGCACCGCATCGGCCGGACCGTTCACGGCCGGCGTCCGGCTCCTGCCGGGCACGCCCAGCGGGTCGCCCAGGTAGCTCTGGTTCGGGTTCGAAAAGCGCAGGATTCTTTCGCAATCAAAGTCTGCATCCCTGCACTGAGTTGGGTAGGCCATAATGGTAAACCAGCGTGCCGACTCGGGCGCGCCGTCCTCGAAAGTCTGCTGGTTCACGTAGCCGTGGCTGTATGGAAGCAGGCCAAGATCCAAGTACCGGTCGTGCGAAAGTCCCATGTTGTGCCCCAGCTCATGTGCGAACACATCGGCGTCGCATCCGGCGCAGGTGATACCAAAAGCACCTGTTATGAACGCTATGCCCTCCACGTCCGTTACTTCGGCGATCAAGTGAACAAGGTCTGCGCCGGCCCGGTCGCGAATCGCGTGAACCTCGTCCATATAGCCGTCCCCTCCGTCAGCTAACCGTCCGAGAGCCCAAAAACCGCTCTCATACTCCTCCTCGTATCGCACCTCTTCTTTCACCGTCAGGACGATACGCTGATGCACGCCGCCGTCCTCGTAGGCTTGATTGGTCTCGGCGACCAGCAGGTCGATCTCCGCCTCGATCTCCGCGGTTCCGCCGGCCCGGCTGCGCGCCGCCGCTGTATAGAAGACGGCCACGTCGATCGAAGTCACCGCCTCGGGGGTGCGACCGCAGATCGCCCCGGAGGGGATGAACCGATCGATCGCCGCCAACCACTCCTGAAACTCCTCGTCCGAGGGAACGCAGACGCCCGTCGCCATCAAGTTCAGGAACGGGAGTGTCAACCGCTGCAACTGACGCGGAATCGCCCCGGTCAAGTTCGGATTGAACCCGAGATCCAGCGATCTGAGGTTGGTGAGGTCGGCCAGTTCCGGCGGGATCGTACCGCTCAGCTCGTTGCCCCAGAGAAGCAGCCCTTGGAGGTTGGTCAGGTCGCCCAGTTCCGGCGGGATCTCCCCGCTCAACTCGTTGGCCGCGAGATACAGTCCTTGGAGGTTGGTGAGGTCGCCCAGTTCCGGCGGGATCTCCCCACTCAACTCGTTGAACGCGAGATCCAGCTCTTGGAGGTCGGTCAGCTCGCCCAGTTCCGGCGGGACCTCCCCGCTCAAATCGTTGTTCCAGATATTCAGTTTTTGGAGGTTGGTGAGGTCGCCCAGTTCCGGCGGGACCTCCCCGCTCAACTCGTTGTGCTGGAGATACAGCACTCGGAGGTTGGTGAGGTTGGCCAGTTCCGGCGGGATCTCCCCGCTCAAATCGTTGTTCCAGAGATACAGCCATTGGAGGTTGGTGAGGTCGCCCAGTTCCGGCGGGATCTCCCCGGTCAATTCGTTTTCCTGGAGATTCAGCCCTTCGAGATTGGTCAGCTCGCCCAGTTCCGGTGGGATTTCCCCGCTCAAATCGTTGTGCCAGAGCCATAGCGATCGGAGGTTGGTCAGCTCGCCCAGTTCCGGCGGGATCTCCCCGGTCAATTCGTTTTCCTGGAGATTCAGCC
>JAPPLB010000132.1:12934-19607 GCA_028819575.1 Bryobacterales bacterium
CTTCGAGATTGGTGAGGTCGCCCAGTTCCGGTGGAATCTCCCCGCTCAACTTGTTGCGCCAGAGCCATAGCAATCGGAGGTTGGTCAGCTCGCCCAGTTCCGGCGGGATCGCCCCGCTCAACTCGTTGTTCCAGAGAAACAGCTTTTGGAGGTTGGTGAGGTCTCCGAATTCCGGCGGGATCTCCCCGCTCAACTTGTTTTCCCAGAGATTCAGCACTTGGAGGTTGGTCAGCTCGCCCAGTTCCGGCGGGATCGCACCGCTCAACTCGTTGTCTTGGAGATCCAGCTCTTGGAGGTTGGTCAGCCCGCCCAGTTCCTGTGGAATCTCCCCACTCAACTCGTTGTCCCCGAGATTCAGCACTTGGAGGTTGCTGAGGACGCCCAGTTCCGGCGGGATCGCCCCGCTCAACTCGTTGCCGACCCACTGCTGCGCATCGCGGTCCCACCGAGCTCCCAGATCTAACCGTTTCAGGGCATCCAGTCGGCCCAGGATGACCGGGATCACCCCGCTCAGCCCGTTACCAGGCAAGGCCAGGCTCGTGACCCGGCCGTTGTTGTCCGTCTCGACCCCGAACCACTCCCCGAGCGGCGCGCTGCTCGGCCACTTGGCGCGGTTTCTCCACTCCGGCCCGCCGAACGCCTCATACAGCGCCACCAGCACCTGCCGGTCCGTCATCAATACGGTCCCCGGATCGATGATCGTCACCGTGGCGGTGTCCGGAGAGCCGGCGGTGACTCCGGTCGGCAGCGGGCGGCGGAACCCGAGCGTGATCGTCTCGCCGTGGTCGTATCGACGGTCCTCGACCGCCGTGACCAGGAAAGTCCCCGTGCTGGCGGGAGCCGTGATGGTGATGCGATCCGGCGCCACTGTATAGTCCTGGCCGGACGTCCCGCCGCCCGGCGTCACCGTCAGGGGGATCGTCGCCGATGGGGCCGGACCTGCGGTCTGATCGATCAAGCGCACCGTCACTTCGATGCTCTCGCCCTCCCTCACCACGTAGCTCGACTCGGAAAAAGCAACCCTCAACGACCCGTCGCAGGCGATTTCCGAGGAACGGAAATCGGAAATCGTGGCCAACCATGCCTGGAACTCGTCACTAGTTGGTACGCATACGTCGGTGTTCGCGATGCGAAAAAGCTTGAGTTCCGACAGTTGCATCAGCTCCAGTGGTATCTTGCCGTTCAGTCGGTTGTTGCTGAGAGACAGCCATTGGAGGTTGGTCAGGGCGCCCAGTTCCGGCGGGATCGTCCCGCTCAACTCGTTGACCCCGAGATCCAGCGACCGGAGGTTGGTGAGGGTGCCCAGTACCGGCGGGATCTCCCCAATCAACTCGTTGGCCGTGAGAAACAGCCGTTGGAGATTGGTGAGGGCGCCCAGTACCGGTGGGATCGCCCCGCTCAAATTGTTGCCCCTGAGATCCAGCCATTGGAGGTTGGTCAGGGCGCCCAGTACCGGCGGGATCTCCCCGCTCAAATTGTTGCGCCCGAGAGCCAGCTGTTCGAGGTTGTAGAGGGCGCCCAGTTCCAGCGGGATCTCCCCAATCAACTCGTTGGCCGTGAGAAACAGCCGTTGGAGATTGGCGAGGGCGCCCAGTTCCGGCGGGATCGCCCCGCTCAAATTGTTGACCGCGAGATCCAGCTCTTGGAGGTTGGAGAGGTCGGCCAGTTCCGGCGGGATCGCCCCGCTCAACTCGTTGTCCTGGAGATCCAGCTCTTGGAGGTTGGTAAGGTCGGCCAGTTCCAGCGGGATCGCCCCGCTCAAATTGTTGCGCCCGAGATTCAGCTCTTGGAGGTTGGAGAGGTCGGCCAGTTCCGGCGGGATGGCCCCGCTCAACTCGTTTTTCCGGAGATTCAGCCATTTGAGGTTGGCGAGGGTGCCCAGTTCCGGCGGGATCGCCCCGCTCAATTTGTTGTCCCAGAGATTCAGCCCTTGGAGGTTGGTGAGCCCGCCCAGTTCCGGCGGGATCGTCCCAATCAACTCGTTGAGCAGCAAATTCAGGTTCGTGACCCGGCCGTCGCTGTCCGTGTCAACCCCGTACCACTCCCCGAGCGGCGCGGCGCTCAGCCAGTTGGTGTTGTTTATCCAATCGGGCCCGCCGGTGGCGTTGTAGAGCGCCTCCAGCGCTTCCCGGTCCGTCGCTTGGCTGCCCGGATCGTAGATCGTCACCACAGCCGTATCCGGAGAGCCGCTGGTGACTCCGGACGGCAGCGGACGGCGGAACCCGAGCGTGATCGTCTCGGCATGGTCGTGGTGAGGGTCCGCGACAGCCGTGACCAGGAAAGTCCCCGTGCTGGCGGGAGCCGTGATGGTCACGCTCTCCGGCACATCCGCATAGTCCTCCTCGGTCGCCCCGCCGCCCGGCGTCACCGTCAGGGGGATTGTCACCGACAGGGCCGGACCGTTGGTCTGATCGATCATGCGCACGGTCACTTCGACGCTCCCGCCCTCTCGCACCACGTAGCGCGGCGCGGAAAAAGCAACCCGCAACGTTCCGTCGCAGGCGAGCCCCGAGGTACGGAAATCGGCAATCGTGGCCAACCATGCCTGAATGGTGGCATCCGTTGGCACGCATACGCCGGTGTCCGAGATGTCCAACGTCGTGAGGTCCGACAATTGCATCAGGTTCCATGGGATCTTGCCGATCAGTTGGTTGCTCCCCAGATATAGCCTTTGGAGGTTGGCCAGCGCGCCCAGTTCCGGCGGGACCGTCCCACTCAGTCGATTGGCCCCGAGAGACAGGCTTTGGAGGTTCATCAGTCCTCCCAGTTCCGGGGGAATGGCCCCGCTCAGTTGGTTGTCCCCGAGACCCAGCCATCGCAGGTTCGCCAAGCCGCCCAGTTCCGGCGGAATCTCCCCGAACAGCCGGTTGCCTCCCAGTTCAAGCGACTGGAGATTGGCCAGCGCGCCCAGTTCCGGCGGGATCGCCCCGCTCAACTCGTTGCCGTTGAGACGCAGCCCTTGGAGGTTGGTCAGGTTGGACAGTTCCCTGGGGACGGCGCCGCTCAGTTGGTTGTCCCTGAGATCCAACCATCGCAGTTTGGCCAAGCCGGCCAGTTCCGGCGGGATGGTCCCCAGCAGTCGATTGCCCCTGAGCTCCAGCGTTCGGAGATTCGTCAAGGCGGCCAGTTCCGTCGGAATCTCCCCACTCAGATCGTTGTACACCCACCCCACCTCGGGGACGAACCGAGCACCGAGATCCAACCGTTCGAGAGAAGCCAGTCGGCCCAGGGCGGGCGGGATCTCCCCGCTCAGTCCGTTGCCCGGCAAAGCCAGATTCGTGACCCGGCCGTCGCCGTCCGTGACAACCCCGAACCACTCCCCGAGCGGGGCCTCGCTCAGCCAGTTGGCTCGGTCGCTCCACTCCGGCCCGCCGGTCGCCTCATACAGCGCCTCCAGTGACTCCCGGTCCGCCGCGACGCTGCCCTGGGCCTGAGCATCCGCTATCAGAAGGCACTGCAGGGAAACTGCCAGCAACCACGTCACCGCCTCTACTGCGCAGCGCTTGAGTGGCATCCCCATGAAATCCCGTATCGTTGAACGGCGGCTCTGCGATCACGCGGCTCCCGCCAACGATCGTCAGGGTTCGACAGCAACCCCCGGTCCGAAATCCGGTTCTCGTGGTGGCTCCCGTGCGACCCCGCCCGCCGCGTGATCCGGAGCCGTCCATTGTACGAGTGGAACGGGAGACTTGGTGTAGAGGCCTCATGGTTTGGAGCAATTGGAAACGTTCAGGGCTTCGGTAGCGGTGCGTGCTTGTGTTTCCGGCTTGTTCGGATCCTCTCCGGCGCTGAGACAGTCCTTCGCTTTGTCCAGGGTGGCGGACTGAAAAAACTTCGCTGTTTTCCAGCCCCTGCAAGTCTCCGCCGCTGCCATCGGCAACTGCAAGCCGGCCACAAGCAGCAGGGCCACCAACCCGGCGGCCGTGATCTTCTTGAGAAGGAAAAAGCCGTGACTCATGATAAACCTCAAAGGCCGTGTTTCTGGCGCGGGCGGCTCGCGCCTTGTCCTGACGGCCCTCTCACGCACTTCATCTCGCCTCTTGCTGAGAAATGCAGGGTAGCTCCCGCAGTCCTAAGCGCGCCGCGTGGAAGCATCTGAGGGTTTTGGTTTACTGGTTTTTCCAGAGAGTTTGTCAGCGCGTTCCTCTGTGGTCTTGTTGGGGGGCGTGAGAGAATGGACCGGACGGATTGGAGGCAAGCAACGTGCGAACACGATTGTCCATCCTGGTCTTGTTGCAAGCCCTGTCATTGGCTGCTCAGGTTCCAGGTTTCCACCCCAAAATCCTGGGCGGGGAAGAAGTCAAGCAGGGCGAGTTCCCTTTCGTGGTACGAGTGGGTTGCACGGGTAGTATCATTGCCCCCAACTGGGTTCTGTCCTCGGCTCACTGCTTCATCGATCACAGTGGCCGCATTGCCGATCCGAGCCCATATTCCGTCACTCTGGGCCGCCATCGTCACAATCCTTTAGCCACCCGAAGTGTCAGGAGGATCGTTGTTCACCCGGACTACGATTACACGAGAAATGGCGGGGTGAAGAGAGATCTTGCCCTGCTACAAGTATTTCGGCCGTTTCCGGTGTCCCCGGTCAAGCTTTTGAAGCCCGATGAAGAACCACCATCGGGGAGCGCCTCGACCTCGGTGGGATGGGGGCGTTTGAGCGACGGCTCATCTCCCGATGTTCTGCAGCGGGTAGACCACACTTTCTTGTCTCCCGAAGAGTGCAACCGGACGACCCCGTGGGGGGCCGACACGTCGACAAGTCAGCCCCCCGGATTTTGGGTCGATGAAGGTGTCTTGTGTATCGGAAACGAACATATCGCACTCTGGGATAGTCCTTGGCATGACACGGAACCCAACCGGATCAGGGGAGGGACTGCCCCGGGCGATAGCGGTGGCCCTGTGCTGGTCCCTATCCGGGGCGGATGGGGTCAGATAGGGATTCATTCAGGTATGGGAGGGGTGAACCTTCCGGCGCTTGCTGAACGGACTTCTTTTTCTCACGAATTCATCACCGAGCACATGAGCGAGGATGCGCAACTGATCTTTGCGCATTTCGCCAATGGGACCGGCACTTCTTCCGAGCTGGTGCTTCTCAACGTGGCCACCCATCCGATCCAGCCCGCCCTCTACTTTTTCGATCGAGGGGGCCAGCCCATTGCCCCCGAGTCGGTAGTGGATGTGACGGGCGATCTGAAGGTCACCGGAGACGGCGGGCTGACCATTCAGGCGGAGATGGAGCCGCTGGAGGATCTCACGATTGCGACCCACGGCCGCGGGGAGCTGGTGTCGGGATCATTGCAGGTGTTCTCCGACGGCGCCGTCGGCGGGGCGCTGCGCTATCGCGTCCCCGATATCGGGGTGGCCGCAGTGGGAGCCGGCCCCGCCGTTCGGGATGCCCTCTTCCCGGCTCGCCGTCAGCAGGGAGGGACCCGCACCGCGGCGGTGATACACAACCTGAGAGAGGAGGCGCTCGAGTTGCGCTGCCGCTTGATGAGCGGTGGCGTCGTGCTCGAAGAGACGGAGATCCCCCTGGAGGCCAACGGCCAGGCCTTCTGGTTCATCGAAGACGAGTTCCCCACGACCGATACGTCGGACTTCGTGGGGTCGGTGCGCTGCACCGCGCCCAGCGAGGGACTGTTTACCGCCGCGGCCCTGGAAGTGGATGCCGGCGCCCGCATCTTCACCACGCTGCCGGTGGCGCCGGTGGGCCAGACGGTAGGCAGGGGCAGGGAGACAGTCCTGGATTTTGCGCATTTCGCCAATGGGGATGGCATCACCTCCGAGCTGGTGTTTGTGAATCGGCAGACCCGGCTGAGCGGTCCGGGCTCCACGCCCTTTCATACGACCTTCCCTGGCCGTCCCACTCTTTATTTCTACGACACCTGGGGCAATCCGATTGCCGCCGAATCCATGGTGGATGTAACAGGCGATCTGGAGATCACCGAGAACAGCGCGCTGACGGTCCGGACGGAGATGGAGCCGCTGGGAGTGCTCACGATTTCAACCCATGGGCGTGGAGACCTGGTGAGCGGATCGGTGCGAGTGGTATCGGAGGGTTCCATCGGAGGGATGCTGCGCTATCGCATCCCGGGGGTCGGGGTGACCGGGGTGGGAGCCGGCCCACCGGTGCGGGACGCGCTGTTCCCGGCGCGGCGGAAGGAGGGTGGAATCCGGACGGCTGCGGCGCTGCGCAACGTGGGAGAAAAAGCGATCAAGTTGCGCTGCCGATTGATGAGCGGGGGAGTGGTGCTGGAAGAGGCGAATATCCGGTTGGAGGTCAACGGACAGACATCGTGGTTCATCGAGCAGAAGTTCCCCGAGACCGATACGTCGGACTTCGTGGGGTCGGTGCGCTGCACCGACCCCAGGGGGGGACTGTTTACCGCCGTGGCCCTGGAAGTGGATGCCGGCAAACGCATCTTCACCACGCTGCCGGTGGTGGAGGTCGAATAGGGGTTGCCTCGGCAATAGAGGTGCTTCGAGGGTTTTGCTGGAAATTCGTTCCTGCGCAGGCGGGAGCAGGTTCTCCCGCAGTCCCCGAGGGGACGAGTCCCCAAGTGCTAACCTGCATTTCTCACCACGTGGGGAGGCGAAGTGCGTGAGAGGGCCGTCAGGACAAGGCGCGAGCCGCTTGGCGCGCAGGCGTACTTGAACAGTACGTTGAGCACGGCAA
>JAPPLB010000144.1 GCA_028819575.1 Bryobacterales bacterium
TCCGCCCGGCTTGCGCCTAGTCCTGACGGCCCTCTCACCCACTTCGCCTCGCCTCCTGGTGAGAAATGCAGGCTACATTACTTTTAGCATGCGGAGATCAGCTATCGCGGTTCGGGCCACACTTCCCCCGGTCGAAGGAGCGGCTCGCTTGCCCCGCCGTATCGGCGACACTTGAGGATCGACGGACGGATGCCTGAAGCAGTGGCGTGCGATGTTCAGGCCAAACTTGCCGCCGATCCGTACTATCACAGTTCATAAGCCTTCAGGACCGTCAACGCGATTTGGAAACCCATGTCCCACAACAACCTCTCCCGTGTGCACACCCTCACCTTCGACATCTTCGGAACCGTTCTGGATCTCGCCGGCAGCATCCGCCCCCCGCTCGACACCTTCCTCACCGACCTGGGGGCCACGGTCAAGGGGGACGGATTCTGGGCCGAATGGCGCTTGCGACAGCGACTGGAGCAGCACCAGGACACGATCCTCATGCTTGGCCACCGGGGCTATCTCGATTCCGCGGGCCGAGCCCTGGCCTACTGCCTTCGCAAGCACGGTATTGGCTTCCAACAGGCCGAAGTAGAGAGCTTCATGCGCGTATTCGAGGAATTGCGCCCCTACGAAGACGCCGTCAAGGGGATGAAGCGCCTGGCCGAGCACTACCGCCTCGTCGCTCTCTCGAACGGCAATGCCTGGCTTGTGGAGCACCTGGTCGAGAACAACATCAGAGCCGCCTTCGACAGCGTGATCTCGGTCGACCAGGTCGGACGCTTCAAGCCTCATCCCTCCGTCTACCGTTACGCCTCCCAACACCTTGGCTGCGAACCGCCGCAGATCATGATGGTTGCAGCACACTCGTTCGATATCCTCGGCGCACGCGCCTGCGGCTATCGCGGCGCCTTCGTCAATCGCTACGGCCTCCCCTACGAGTCATCAACACTTCAACCCGATCTCGTCGTATCCGACTTCATCGAGCTTGCCGAACACCTCTCCGATATCCGAAAGTAGGTGCGGAGAGAAATCATGACCGCCCACGCAGCCCGCCTTCCTGCCTTCTCACTCATCGTGATCACACATCTCGCGGCGGCTCCCCTTTTCGAGCAAACCGATGTATTCACTGCCGGTGCCGAGGGCTATCACACCTTCCGCATTCCGACCATCGCCACGGCTGCCGACGGCACGCTTCTCGCCTTCGTGGAGGGCCGCAAAGAGAACCGCCATGACCCCGGCGGCGGCGACATCGACCTCGTCTACAAACGCAGCACCGACCGGGGCCGCACCTGGTCGGCGGCAATCGTTCTCGACGACCCCGGCACAGGCTGGGGGGCATCGAACCCGACCCCTGTCACCGATCGAGACAGCGGCAAGACCTGGCTCATTTACAACCGTTGGGAGCCCGCACGAGGCACTCGTAATTCCCTTCCCGGCACGGATCACAATCAAACCTGGGCGCGGCACAGCTCCGACAACGGCAAAACCTGGTCGGATGCCATCGACCTCACGAGAGCCGCACGGGACTACGAAAACTGGGGCGCCAACTTCATCGGCCCCGGAGGAGCCATCCAGGCCTCGAACGGCCGCTTGGTCGTACCGTCGGCGCGGCGGCCCGACTACTACTACCTCACGATCTCCATCGGGGGCTTCGAGGGCGAAACCAGCTTGATGCGAGCCTATGCCCTTTACAGCGACGATCATGGGGCGACCTGGCAGCGGGGACAACTGGTCAAAGCCCAGACGAACGAGAACCAGTTCGTCGAACTCGCCGACGGCGTCATCATGATGGATGCCCGGCAGGGCGCAGGCGATCACCGCTGGCTGATGTTGAGCAAGGACGGCGGCGAGACATGGACCGACCCGGCGCCCGGACAAACCGTTACCCCAGTAGCCACTTCGATCGAACGCTTCACGAGCAAATCCGCCGGCGATGACCGCGACCGTATCTTGTGGACCGCCCCGAAAGGCCCCGGGCGCAAACACCTTGTCATCCGCGTCAGCTACGACGAAGCCCAGACGTTCCGCAACGAAAGGACCATCTACGGCGGTCTCGCCGCATACTCCGACATCTCCATCCTTGACGACAAGACCGTGGGGGTCATCTGGGAGCGCGGCGTCAGCGAGAACTACCAGTTCGTCACCTTCACCCGCCTGAACCGCGACTACCTGGAGGACGGACCTCATTAGTTGATCCGGCTCCGGGAAGACCGCAGGCTCCGGCAGGACAGTCCTTGGCGACTTCGTCGGGAAGCGCACGGCGAGCCCATACCCGTTACCGTGCCGCACGGTTTCCGCGATCCCGCGGAGAACATGATCAACATAAAACAGGACGTTCCTCTTTCTGAGCACGGGCACATTTCGCGGCAGCCGCAGCGCAAGAGGCCCGGAGGGCGACGGGAGCCGCGGCGAACGCCGCGCTTCGCGCATTTTCCTGGGGCAACCGGGATTCTGTGCATTTTTACGGGATTTGCCAGCTAACGGCGCTCGACGTGAGGCCCATCGAGAACGGCTGACGGTGCGCTGACACTGGCTCAGGGGCAATATTTTTTGCCGGGAAATGGTGGGAAATAGCGGGAAATGGTGGGCAGGGAAGCCGTGACTTGCCGGCGGGCGCGGCGGTCCGGCGACGGTTTCCGACCGCGCCACTCTTGCGCACCCATGGCAAAGCGAACGGCCGTACCTTCCGTGTTCCGTATCTCGTGATTCGTGAAAAACATCAAAGCCCTGTTTCGTGAACCGCCCTTACTTCGCCTCGCCATTTGGCAAGAAAGGCGGGCCAGGATTTCCCTTCGCTGTCCTCATGCTAAGCAGGCCGGGGCAGCAAAAAAAAGACTGAAGGGCTTCAGTACCAGAAGAGCATGTTTGTGTCTCGTGATTCGTGACCCACACGGACTTCGCCTCGCCACTTGGTGAGAAATGCAGGTCAGTTCACCAAGGGAAGATCTCCCATTGCTCCGCGACTCCGGAAGAGAACATCGACAGGGCGTACAAGGGACCATCACCGCCGTGTCGATCGTGTCCCTCCGGTGGGAGCGGCACACCGGCTATTCCCGAGGCATCCTCTCTTCGAGGGGCACGACCGGCAGCGTCGTGAAGATGCGGTTGGCGGCATCCACCTCCACCGCCAGGCCCGTGAACCTTTTCCCTCCGACCCCTCCCCCGGCGCCGCGCCCCGCACTGCCCTCCAGAGTTCACGGCATAGAGGATTCTTTCGCTGGAGCGTTTGTTCAGCGGACCGGGTTTTGCATGTCGAAACAAGCGCGAGAACACGAGAAACGAAAACCGGACAGGCTGGTTGAGAATAGTATGATCCGCTCTTTGCCGAGAGTTTTCACTCCGGACTCATCGTGTCCATGGCGCTCATTTTCACGTCAGCGTGACCTGTGGAGCGAATGGTTCGTCATAATCAGAAGACATGTCCTTATTGCACCGGCGGCTGTTGACATCGATTTGTCTTTTGTGCGCGGCTCTGATCGCATTGAGCGGTCCCGGAGCCCAGGCCCAGGAAGTCGAGGCGCAGGTCCACGTTCTCGACAATGGCATGCAGTTTCTGCTCCTGCCGCGCGAGGGCGACCCGAACGTATCCGCCGGCTGGGTGGCCAAGGTAGGGTCGGTGAACGAGCGGCCGGGATTGACGGGCGTAGCGCACCTCTTCGAGCACATGATGTTCAAAGGGACGCACACGATCGGCACGAAGGATATCGACCGCGACCTCGAAATCATCAGCCAGCTCGATGCGCTGAGAGCGCAGATCCGCGACGAGGAAGAAACGCTGATCGAACAGCACCGCCGGGGGCTGATCGACAACCCCAAGGACCCCGCAAGCCGGTCGGAAGAACACAACCGGCTTCTGGGCGAGTTCGGCAGATTGCTCACGGAACAGCGCGAGCTGATCATCAAGGACCAATTCGACCGGATCTACACTCTGCAAGGAGCTTCGGGACTGAACGCATTCACGTCGCACGACCTGACGCTCTACATGATCAACGTACCGGCGAACAAGCTGGAGCTGTGGTTCTGGATGGAGTCCGACCGACTCTCGAACCCGGTCTTCCGAGAGTTCTACAGCGAGCGGGACGTCGTTCAGGAAGAGCGGCGGCTGCGCGTTGAATCGAGGCCGACCGGCAAGCTCGACGAGCAGTTCGAGACGATCTTCTGGCAGTCGTCGCCCTACCACTGGCCGGTCATCGGCTGGCAGAGCGACCTGGACGGCCTGACCCGGGACGAAGCGCTGGAGTTCTTCGGCACCTACTACGCGCCGAACAATCTCACGGTGGCGCTGGTCGGGGATTTCGACCCTGAGCAAGCCGTGGCATGGGCGGAGAAATATTTCGGACGCCTGAAGCGGGGCGAGGGCGAACCGGAGCCGGTCCGCACCTGGGAGATCGAGCAGCAGGCCGAAACGCGCATGACGGGCTACGCGGACACCCGCCCCACGGTTCGGGTCCGCTACCACACCGTGGCGGATGCCCACCGGGAAGAGCCGGCTCTGCTGGTATTGTCGAGCTTGTTGAACGGACGGACAGGACGGCTTTACAAGTCACTCGTTCTCGAGCAAAAGATCGCCACGAACGCCGGCGCGGCTGTAAACGGCTTGAAGTATGACGGCTACTTCGAATTGTCGGGCATCGCGGCGGAGGGCCATACTCCGGAAGATGTCGAGCAGGCGCTGTATCAAGAGATGAAGGTGCTTCAGGAGCAACTCGCCGGAGAGCGGGAACTGCGGAAGGTCAAGAACCAGCAACTCGCCAGCGACTTCCGGAGATTGCGGTCGAAGACGAACCTGATGATTCAGCTTCTGATCTACGAAGCTCTTGGAGATTGGGAGAACATCAACAAGTTTTCCGAGCGCATTCAGGCCGTCACGGCGGAGGATGTCCGCACCGTCGCAGGAAAGTATTTCAAACCGGAAAACCGCAATGTGAGCATCTACTACACCAAGGAAGGCGCAAGCGGCCGGCGAGGCCGCGGCGGACCGCGACCGGGGGGACGGCCCGGACCAGGAGGTGGACGATGAGACGCCGCGAATGGATGAAGGCCGCCGCCGGCACATTACTTGCGCCCGCCGCCTGGGCCGAGGAAGAAGGCATTCCGGCTCACCCGAACGACCTGGAGTTTTCCAAGCTCAGCTACGACCCGCCCAAGCCCGCCGACTACCGGCATGAATTGCCGGGGGGCGCGGCCGCATACGTCGTGGAGGACCACCAGCTTCCACTGATCGACATTTCTGTGACGATCCGGACGGGCGGCTATCTGGTCCCGCGGGAGAAAGCGGGGCTGGCCTCTTTCACCGGCTCACAGATACGGGCAGGCGGAACCAAGACGATCCCGGCACACGAGTTCGACGAGCAGGCCGCGTTCCTGGCTTCGAGTATCAGCAGCAATATCGGCGGCACTTCGGCAACGGCGGCATTGAACTGCATCACGCAAAACCTGCAACCGACACTGAAGCTCTTCTTCGACATGCTCAAGAATCCCGGATTCGATCCGGAGCGGTTGCGGCTCGCGACGGCACGCCGCCTGCAGGCGATGCAGCGCCGCAACGACCGCGCTCAGGGTGTCGAACGGCGGGAGTTCGCGCGCCTGATGCGGGGAGACGAACACTACTCGACATGGCAGACGACCAAGGCCTCGGTCGAAGGGGTCACGGTCGATGCCATGCGGGAGTTCCACGCGAGCTACTACCACCCGGGGTCGATGATCTTCGCGGTTGCAGGCGACATCGAGACAAAAGAGATCCTGGAACAACTCGGCGGCGAGCTGAGGGAAGGCTGGCCCATGCAGTCGAAGCCGGAAGTCGCTGCCGTGCCGGTTCCCAAACACGAGCCTTCGGCGGGCGTATACATGGTCGACAAACCGGAGTTGAACCAGTCACGGGTCGCGATGGGGCACCTCGGCATCCGGCGGGATGACCCCGACCGCATCGCAATCGGAATCATGGACCATATTCTGGGTTCCAGCGGTTTTACGTCACGGATCATGATGCGCGTGCGTTCGGATGAGGGATTGGCCTACAGCGCCGGGAGCAGCTTCCGGCCCGGCATCTACTACCCGGGCACGTTCCGGGCCGGGTTCCAATCGATGAACGCGCGCTGCGTGCAGGCGGCGACGATCGTCCTGGAGGAGCTGGCTCGTATTCGGGAAGAGAAAGTGACCGAGGAAGAACTGGCGACAGCCAAAAACGCCTCGATCGAAACCTTTCCGCGCTTCTTCGCAACGGCGGGCGCGGTGGCGCGCACCTTCGCGTCGGACGAGTACACGGAGCGGGAAGAGGGATACTGGGACAAGTATCGTGACCGCATCGCCGCCGTGACCCGGGATGACGTGCTGCGCGTGGCCCAAAAGCACTTGCATCCGGACAAGCTTGCGATTCTGGGAGTGGGAAACGTCCAAGAGATGCTGGCGGGCAACCCCGACAAGCCGGACTACCAGTTTTCGAAGCTGGCCGGGGGGAGCGAGATCCAGAGGATTCCGCTTCCGGACCCACTTACGATGGAGTACCCGGACGGCTGAGAAAAAGGCCGTGATTCGTGTCTCGTGTTTCGTGTCTCGTGAAAAACCTTAACGGCTCTTTTGCCGGCGCCAAGCTGCGCGCCTCGTGTTGACGGCCCTCTCACACCTGACTGCGGCGAGCAGGGGGTTCGCCTCGCGGTGTTGCGGGAAAGGCAGGTCAAGCGGCTCGAAGCTGCTCCAGCAAGGCGATGGCCCTGAGGATATCGCCGCGTTGCGCCTCGCCGGTAATCTCACGCTCAATCGTCAGCGGACCCGTATAGCCCACGGCCTTGAGCTTGGCGACATAATCCGCCATCCCCACATCTCCTTCGCCCAGAGGTGTCTCTTCACCGAACGCCCCTTCTTCCTTCGGCCATGTCCCGTCCTTGCAGTGCACCGAGACGAGCCAGGGGTGGACGACATCGAGTGCGGCCAACGGCTCACCCGAGCCGTAGAGAATCATGTTCGCCGGATCGAAGTTGACCTTGAGATTGGAGCGGTCGACATCGCTGATGAATTCGCGCAGCACGGTCGCGGGCTCCTGGCCCGTTTCGAGTGCAAAGGTCTGTCCGTGGACTGAACAGTAGTCGCAGAGCCGCCGCATCATGCCGCGGACCGCAATGTAGCCGGGGTCGCCGTGATCCTCCGGAACGAAGCCAATATGAGCGGCGATGCCGGGGACGCCGAGGGAATGGGCGAAGTCACTAATCTCGCGCGTGCGATGCTCACGTTCCTGGCGCGTATTTGCGGGGATGTATCCGACGGTCTTCTCCACCGTCGGAATGTCGGCGTAGCTCTCGCCGTCGAATGCAGCAAACACCGTGTTCAGGGCAATTCCGGAGGACTCGAGAGCGTCCTTCCATGCGGCCGATCCGTCAGGGCCGATGTCAGCCTGTCCGTGTACACCGAGTTGGCCGCAACTCACGCCGAGGCTCTTGACCATGGCCGTGATCTCGGCCGGGGAGGCGTCCACTCCGAGAACGCCGCCTGTCCAAAACATGACGCCGACCTGTAAAGGTTCCCATTCCGCCATTGAAGTTTCTCCCATGTAAAAGTCGTTGAATGCGGGGCGCCGCGCCCGCCGTGCTCAAACCGTGATGGGCACACCGCCCTGCTCGCGCGAAGCCCGCATCGCCAAAGTCATACGTGTCGCCAACGCCGACTCCTCAGGCGGACATCGTTCCGGCGGCGAGCCGGCCTCGCAGGCATCCGCAAAGGCGCATAGCTCTCCGACGAAGCCGTCCTGTTCAGAGAGCTTCGGCTCTTCCGAAGAGCCGTCGCTCTTGTAGAGGGTCAGCCGCCGCAATCCAGAGTGGAAGTCAAGCGTACCACCCTCGCAAACGAACGAAAACTCCATCGAGAACGGGTAGCTCTGCGGATGGTGCCAGCCGCCAGAAATCACGACCGATCGAGGGGACTCATACTCCAACTCGGCTTCCACCACGTCGATTCCCCTGGCCATCTCCTCGACGCCCCGGGCCTTGACGGAAGCGGGCTTGCCGAACAGGTGGAGCGCGAAGTCGAAGTCGTGAATCAGCAAGTCGAACACACCGCCGCCGCTGCGGGACCGGTCATGCATCCATTTGCCCCATCCCGGAGCGGCACACTTGCGTCGAAAGAAAGCCGCCTTCAGCGGTCCGATCCCGCCAGAAGCAATGATCTCGCGAGCCCGCGCATAGTCCGGCCAAAAGCGCAACACCTGGGCCACCATCAAGACACGGCCATGCCTGCGAGCCGCCTCGACCATCCGGTCGCACTCCTCGCCTGTGAGCGCCATGGGCTTCTCGACGAGGACATGCTTGCCGGCCCGCAGCGCCTTGAGCGCTAGCGGTGCGTGAAGGTCGGAAGGGACGCAGAGATCCACGGCCTCGACGTTGGAGTCGGCAAGCATCTCTTCGACCGTCGCGTAGCGGGCTGCCGCTCCGAAGTCCATCGTTTCGCCGGGGCGGTCGAGATTGCCCTGAATCGCGCTCAGATCTCCGGACCGCTTCTTTTCATCGCTGCTCGCCACGGCCGTGATCTCGGCGTTGGGGACGCTCTGGTAGGCTTGCAGATGCGTACTTCCCATAAAACCCAGTCCGGCGATACCGATCTTCACGCGTTGATCTCCCTTCCAAGGTCGAACGGAACCGCCTGCCGCAGTCCGACGCGACAACATTATCGAGATACCGACGGTTGAATGTAAAGGGGTTAAAGGCCGTGATTCGTGTCTCGTGTCTCGTGTTTCGTGAAAACCATTGGCGGGGGCCAAGCCTGCATTTCTCACCACCCGACGGCCGAAGCACGCGAAAAAAAGGCCGTGATTCGTGTCTCGTGAAAAACCTTAAAGGCCATGTTGCGCGCGCCTTTTTCCTCCACCCGGCTTGCGCCTAGCCTGCATTTCTCACCAGCGGCTTCGCGATGGGTTGAGGGAGGCCAAAATAGGGTCTGAAACACGGTATTCTTCGCGGCGAGGGTGAGTGAAGGCCTCTACGGAGCGTTTTGCGCTGCCCTTAGCGGCTCACGAATGTTCGTTTTTCGGGTTGTGGCCGATTTGAGAAACACTTCGCCCCTGAGGCTGCCGACAGCCCCGTTTTTCGGTTCGCTCACTGTTGTCAAAGAGTTGCTGATCCCGGCGGACGCAGCGCCCGATACACCGCCGCGAACGCCTCCTCATCGGGGTAGCCGCTGGCCAGCGACAGATGCACCCGCCGCACGCTCACCTTCACCAGCGCGCCGATCTTCAACAGCCCCCGCCGGATCGTCTCCGTCTGCGCCCGCGCCCACTGCGTGCCCTTGAGCCCCAACCGCCGCAGCCCCACCAGCAGCACATACGCCAGCGACGACAGATGCAGCCGCAACTGATTGGCCCGCAGCGTCTCCGTACTCATGCGATCCGCGAACAGACTCAACTGCTCCTTGATGCGATTCTCCGCCTCCCCGCGCCCGCAGTAGAGTTGTTCATACAACCGTTGCGGCGGCCAGCGCTCCCCGTCCAGCGACGTCACCACGTAGCGCGGGTTCTGCTTGCCCACCAACTGTTCGGCTTTCGCCACCACCCGCCGCTCCCGGCTCCAACTCTCAAGCGTCCGATACTCGAACTCGCTGTAGACCCGCGCCGGCCGGCCCGTCTGCTGCTGCCGCCGGCTCGCCTCTTCGAGCGCCTCCTCGATCAACGACTGCAGCCGCTCGTTGCGCGCCAGCCCCACCACATACCCCACCCGGTTCTTTTCGCACCAACTCAGCAACTCGTCCCGACAAAACCCCGAGTCGGCTCGCAGGATGATCTTCACCTTCGGCCACACGTCCCGGAGCTGCGCCACGATCCTCTCCAACTCCGCCTCCGCGCCGGCCGCCGCGTCTTGATTCGATACCCGTTGCCGCGCGCACAACACGTGCTCGCCGCTGAAGATGTACAGCGGCAAGTAGCAGTAGTGACCGTAGTAGCCGTGAAAGAAACGTCCCTCCTGCTGCCCGTGCAAGGGCGTGTCGGTGGCGTCGATATCGAGTAGGACCTCGGCCGGCTCCTGCGAGTGCGCCTCCACGAACACCTCCACCAGCAGACGGTCGATCGCTGCGCTGTCGCAGCGTACCTTCTGGTAACGGTCCACGCCATCGGTCGTTCGTTCCAGTCGCTGCAACGTGCTCTTGCCCGCCAGCGGCTGGCCGCGGTCACGCTCGCGGCGGCGGCTCTGCCCGGACACGTCGCTCTTGCCCGCCAGCATCGCCAGCACCGGATCGCGCCGCAACTCGTCGTGGTCGTTGAGGTCTTCGTATCCCAGCGCCAGCCCGTAGACCCGCTGCGAGACCAACTCCCCCACCCGGTGTTCGATGCGCTGGGAATTGCGGCCATCCTCGAAGCAGGCCGCCAAGCGCGGCAGCAGGTTGATGCGCTGGTCCACCTCCCGTAACAGCAGCGCGCCGCCGTCGGAACTGATCACCCCGCCGTCGAAGCGGGCGCTCACCTGGCGCCGAAAATGCTTGGCAAAGGTGAAACTGGATTGAGTACACTCTGTTGACAGAGGGCTGCTTTCGGCTTGTGGCGCTAACGTTTTGGACATAAATGTTTTATGCCACACCTGGCAGCCCTTTTCCTACCCCCTGGTGAGATATCCGGGCTAGTCCTGACGGGATATTCGCCACGGACTGTCAAACGGGGTAAGAGAGGCCGGCCTACCGAGCACTGACCTTCTTCGTCTGATGCAAGTCCATAATCACACCGGCGCCCATCGACAGCAGCCTCTCAGCGGTCTCTTCTCCCACCGCGGCGGGGGTCGTTGTGCTGCCCTCGACAACCCGGCAAAAGGAACGGCGGCCATCTTGCGATACGACCATTGCGGAAAGCCGGAGCCGATCGCCGCGGATGCTGGCGTAGCCACCCAGCGGCACCTGGCATCCGCCACCGAGAGCCTCAAGCAAGCTCCGCTCGGCAGTAACCGCGGCGCGTGTCTCCTGGTGATTCAAAGGCGCGATGATTTCCTTCATGCCCTTGTCCCTGGCGCGCACCTGAATGCCGATCGCGCCCTGTCCGATCGCCGGGTACATCACGTTCGGCTCGAGGGTTTCCGCGATTCTCTCTTCAAGCCCAAGCCGCTGTAACCCAGCCGCCGCGAGAATCAAACCCTCATAGCGTCCTTCGTCCAATTTCTTGAGACGCGTATCGACATTGCCGCGAATCTCCTCCACGATCAACTTGGGCCGCAGACGGCGGAACTGAGCGGCGCGGCGCAGAGAACTGGTTCCGATCCGGGCGCCTTCGCTGAATCCCTTGAGCTCGCCACCGACCAGTGCGTCACGCGCGTCGCCCCTTTCCGGCACAGCGCCAAGAGCAAGCCGGCGATCCGATTTCGTGGGGAGATCCTTCAGGCTGTGCACCGCGATATCGATGTGACGCTTGATCAACGCCTCGTCGATTTCCTTTGTGAAAACGCCCTTGACGCCGGTGGTGGAGGCCAACTTCGCGAAAGACCGCGCACCCAACTTGTCACCAGTAGTCTTGATCACTTTGATGCGTGAAGACACGCCCAATGCTTCGAGCTGGTCAGAGACCCACTGGGCTTGCCACATGGCGAGTGGGGAACCGCGAGTTCCGATGGCAACCGGTTTCATTTGTGCAGATTGAAAGCGCGTTTGACGAACTCGACGAAGTGCAATCCGTCAGGATGGTTCGCCAACCGCTTCATTTGAGAAATGGGAGAATGGGCGATCTTGTTGATCATGCCGCGAGTCAGGGCCTCAATGGCTTCCTCCTGTTGCGGCGTAAGTGATCCGAGTTTCGAACGATGCCGTTCCAGCTCGGCACGCCGCAGGCGCTCGAGCCTGTCCTGCAAGGACACGATGGTTGGCGCAACCTGATGCGTCTTGAGCCGCTGGATCAGCTTCGCAACTTCCTCTTCGACGATTCTTTCGGCCTGTTCGGCCTCGCTCTTGCGTTGCTCGAGATTGGCATCGGCGACATGCTGCAAGTCGTCAATGTCGTAGACAAAGATATTGTCGATCGCATTGATCGCCGGATCGATGTCGCGCGGCACGGCAATATCGATCAGGAAGATCGGCCGCTGCCTGCGGGCTGCGATCATACCCTCTGCCGCCTGTTTCGTGAGGATAAAGTTGGGCGCGCCGGTCGAAGTGATCACAATATCGACGTGCGTCAGCCATTCCAGCAGCCGGCTGAACTCGACCGCCTGGCCGTCAAACACCCTGGCCATCTCGACGGCGCGCTCGTGGGTACGGTTCGCGACGTAGATCTTGCCGCCACCGGCCCGGCGCAGGTGCTTGGCAGCCAGTTCCGACATCTCTCCGGCGCCGATGACCAAAATGGACCGGCCGTTGAGCTCTCCGAAAATCTTGCGCGCCAACTCGACGGCCACGTTGCTGACCGACACCGCCATCTGACCGATGCCTGTTTCGTTGCGCACACGCCTTGCTACCCGAAAGGCGTGATTCAGGACGAAGTCCAGCTCGCCCTGAATCGTTCCCGCCTGCTTCGCGCTCGCGTAGGCGTCTTTGATCTGGCCCAGGATCTGCGGCTCGCCGAGAACCATCGAATCCAGGCTGCAAGCGACACGGAAAATGTGCCGCACGGCATCCTGGTCGACATAGCGGTAGAAGTAGGGCTTGACCTCGTCAAAAAGCTCACGATGTTCAGAACCGAGAAACGACAGAATCTGTTCCGTCGAGTCCGAGCCCGTTTCGGAACCCACGACCAGTTCCACCCGATTGCAAGTTGACAGGATCAGAGCTTCAGAGATACCGGGCCGCTCCGTCAAGGACTCCAGGCGCTCGGCTGTCGCCGCCTCCGCCACGGCGAAGCGTTCCCGCACCTCGACGGGGGCGGTCTTGTGACTGAGACCTACCAGAAGGACACTCATGGCCGCATGAAGGTATGAACGCCGCTATTGACGATCCAGGTGAGAGCGGCTGAACAGAACCCGACGATCGAGAAGTACGCCGCCTTGCGTCCTCTCCAGCCAATCGCCAACCGGCTGAAGACCATCGCGAGGTAAATCGCCCACGTAACGAACGCCAAGGCAATCGTCGGATCCACGATCCAGTTTGCGCCCCACTCGACGAAAGCCCAGAAGCTCCCCGAGATCAGCCCCAAAGTCACCAGAACGAAGCCGATCGCCAGGGTTCGATAGGCGAGGTCGTCCAGGGCGCCGAGCGGCGGCAACCAGTAGTAGAAGACCCTTGGTCTTTTCGATTTCAGTTCCTTTTCCTGAATGAGATACATCACGCCGGCGACGAAGGTCAGTGTCAGGGCGGCATAACCCAGCAGCACCAGCAATACATGCATCGTCAGCCACATGCGCCCCAGAGTGTACCCTTCTGGCGGGTCGACGGCTGTCCCGAGGCTGGCTACCATGGTCAGCAAGAACACGGTAGGGAACACGAAAACAGCCAGGCTCTCGTACTTGTATCGCCAGTAGACCAGCAGAAACGCACAGGTAACGAGAAACCCCACCAATGAGGCCATCTGATGCAGGGTGTGGACCGGGAACCTGCCCTGCGCCATGGCCTGATCAACGATCGAGACCAGATGGAACACCGCTCCTAGCGAGATCGAACCCAGAGCCAGCTTGAATAGCCGCTGGCGCCGCTTGACCACCGTTACGAGGGCGTGCCAAAGACCGAGCGAATAGAGCAGCAGCGTCACGCGGAGCCAAAAGACGCTCGATTCACCCATGACAAGTCATTATACGGGATCGTCTAAACCCTTCTGTTTTCAGTGGTTTCGCCATGCTGACGACTTTTATGACCCTTCCGATTCGAGACCCGATTCGCCTTGTGCGACGCTGATCTGCCTTTCGCACCACATGACGGCCGGAGCACGCGAAAAAAGGCCGTGATTCGCGTTTCGTGTCTCGTGATTCGTGAAAACCACGGGAGGGGGCCTGGTTCGCTTCAGAAGAAATGTCTGACGGCCGGTGAACCGGAAAGGCCGTGATTCGTGTCTCGTGACAAACCTTAAAGGCCAAGTTGCGCGCGCCTTTTTCCTCCGCCCGGCTCACGCCTCGTCCCGACGGCCCTCTCACGCACTTCACCTCGCCGCGTGGTGAGACATGCAGGCCCTAGTCAAGAAGAGCCATCACAGATTGGCGACCCTTCCCGCGGCCATGTCGGCCGCCGTCCTGCCATCGTCGGACTTAAGGCCGGCATCCGCCCCAGCCTCGAGAAGGGCATCAAGCATTGCTTGATCGCCATTCATCGCGGCGGCATGCAGAGCTGTCCAGCCACCGTGCTGTCGAGCGTTGACGCAGGCTCCATTGTCGAGAAGCAATTTGACGATATCGAGATGCCGGCCCGCCGCAGCACTGTGGATCGGGGTTACGGCCATGGGGTTGTCAGCAACCGCATTGACATCCGCAGCTCGCCGAATCAGAAGCTGCGCACAATGGAAGTGTCCGAAAAAGCAAGACAGATGGAGAGGCGTGAAGCCGCCGGGCGAACAAGCTGCAACTTCAGCAGGGTCTTCGGCAACCAACATTGCCATCCGCTCGCGTTTACCAAGAGCAGCGGCCTCGAATAAATCCAGAGGCGGGTTCGTTGCCAGCAGAATGCTCAGCACCTCGTTCCGGCGGAAATACACGGCCTGCATCACAACGGAGACACCCTTCTCGTCACGGGCCGAGGCTAACCGGGGATCCTTGCTGACAAGGTCACGGACAAGAGCGGCGTCGCCGTCCTTGACGGCTTGTACGATTTGCTCTGCGGGCTGCACGGCGTCTGCAGCTCAGTTCAGGCGGGCGATCTCGTCGCGAAGATAGGCGATGGATTCGTTGACCATCTTCTCCGCGCCCGGCGCAAAGTCGAAGACTTCCATCGAGACCCAGCCGTCGAACTTGCGATCTTTCGCGATCTGCAGGACGGGCTTGAAGTCGTAACCGCCGCCGGGCCGCACGTACGAACCATCCAACTCGTTGATATGGATATGCCGGATGAAATCCCAGTACTTCTCGACCAGTTCGGAATGGGGTGTTGTCTCCTCGATCGCGTTGTGGCTGTCGAACATGCTTCGTACGGCAGGGCTGTTCACTGCGCGGACCACCGCGATCGCTTCATCGAGTGATCCGATGACATCACACTGCTCGCTGGGAAGGGCTTCAACGAGCAGCGTGACGCCCAAGTCTTCCAGGTGCCCGGTGATCGAGCGCACGCCATCGATGAAATGAGTCGTCGACTGCTGCGGCGAGAGGCCGCCGGTAGTCCTGCGCTGCATGGGCGAACCGAATACCATCACTCCACCGCTGTCACCCTGGCGCAGGTCGGCGCAAAGATCGACGAGGCGGCGGACGAAATCCCAACTGTGTTTCCGCATAGCTTCGTCGGGGGTCGTGACGTGAAGGCCGGTCGGGCCAACAGTCAGCCAGTGCAGCCCGACGAACTCGAGCCCCTCGGACTGAATGATATTACGCACTTCCTTCCGTCTTTCGGCCGGCAGGGTCGTAGCGTCGTTCCGCAGCGTGAACGGGGCGATCTCGATACCTTGCCAGCCGGCCTTCTTCAGAGAACGACACGATGCCGCAAAGTCAGTCTTCTCGTAAAGCTCGTTGCAGACGGCGAGTTTGAATGTGTATTCGGACATGGCGGGTCAGTGGTTCCCAGACAGCAAGCAAGATCGGGCGGCGCAGGACGGACTCACCGATGCTTCGCCGCCCGCTCATGAATCCCGCGGGGCGTAGCTAGCCTGCATTTCTCACCACCCGACGGCCGAAGCACGCGATAAAAGGCCGTGATTCGTGTTTCGTGATTCGTGTCTCGTGAAAAACCTTAAAGGCCATGTTGCGCGCGCCTTTTTCCTCCGCCCGGCTCGCGCCTCGTCCTGACGGCCCTCTCACGCACTTCGTCTCGCCACGTGGTGAAAAAAGCAGGCTAGCCCTCCGGCTCAGTTATCCCTTGGCGGCGGCGTAGCGGCCGGCGACCTCGTCCCAGTTGACAACGTTCCACCAGGCCGCGATGTAGTCCGGACGCCGGTTCTGATAATTCAGATAGTAGGCGTGTTCCCAGACATCGAGCCCGAGAATGGGCGTGTTGCCGTGGGTCAGAGGGTTGTCCTGGTTGGGGGTCGACTCGACGACGAGGTTCCCGCCGCCGTCAACGGAAAGCCAGGCCCAGCCGCTTCCGAAGCGTGCGGCGCCGGCCGCGGCGAATTTCTGCTTGAAGCTGTCAAGGCTGCCAAAAGCGGAATCGATGGCGGAGCCGAGGTCGCCGCCGGGTTCGCCTCCTCCGCCGTTCTTCATCACCTGCCAGAACAGCGAGTGGTTGGCGTGGCCGCCTCCGTTGTTGCGAACGGCGGTGCGGATGGCTTCCGGCACCGAACCCAAATCACGCACAAGATCGTCGATGGATTTCGCGGCCAAGTCGGCATGGCCGGCGATCGCGTCGTTGAGCTTCGTCACATAGGTGTTGTGGTGCTTGCCATGATGGATTTCCATCGTCCTGGCATCGATGTGAGGTTCCAGGGCGTCGAAAGCATAAGGCAAAGCGGGCAGCGTATAGGCCATGAATCTCTCCTTCGTTGGTTGAGCCTTTCGGGGAATGGCATCGATGACCGCATTCCGTCCCGGAGGCCTGACGGCAACTCCGCCATGCCGGAGCGCAGGCGTCTCATCGTGGCCGCGGCCCAACCCACCGGCCACGGAAAAGATTTCTATCTTAGCACCTGGCCTGCATTTTTCACCACCCGACGGTCGAAGCACGCGATAAAAGGCCGTGATTCGTGTTTCGTGATTCGTGTCTCGTGAAAAACCTTAAAGGCCATGTTGCGCGCGCCTTTTTCCTCCTCCCGGCTTGCGCCTCGTCCTGACGGCCCTCTCACCCACTCCGCCTCGCCACGTGGCGAGACATGCGGGCTAATTCATCAACAAGCCGTTTCGAAGGAGAAAACTTGAAAACCTACAGGAAGTAACTTCCTGGTCCCGGAAAGCGCCATTTCCGCACAGGACTGTCCGCTTTTGATAGACTCGGAACGGCCGATTCCGGTTTAAGGACTCGACATGGAATCCACGAACCTACCCTGGCAACGCTCCTTCAGCGTGAGCCCGACCGTTCCCCACGAGAACCAGCCGGAACCACCAGGGCCTCAACTTGAACCGGCGGCTCCGCCTCCCTCGTCTTCCCGTCCCGGCAGGCTACTCAGCGGCGTCATCCTTGTCGTTCTGGGGGCCATCGGGCTGGGTGTGTGGTCCCAACGCGAGCAGATTTTCTCGGCCGGGTCAGGAGCCGAGGTTCAGACGATCCCGACCGCGAAAGCAGAGGTCAAGAGCTTCCGGCAATCGCTTCGCGCAAGCGGGACCATTGCAGCAAAGCGTTTCGCCGCGATCCGTGCTCCCCGCATGCGTGGCGGCAGCGAAGGCCGCCGTCAGCAAACACTGATGCAGCTTGCTCCGGCGGGCGAAACCATCCAGGCGGGGACGGTGGTTGCGGAGTTCGAGAATCGCTGGCTTGGAGACCATATCGACGACGTGAGGTCGACACTCGCGCAGTCCAAGTCGACTGTCGAGAAACGCCGCGCGGAGATCATGATTGCGACAGAGACCGAGCAACAGAGCGTGCGTGTCGCGCAAGCGGATCTCGACAAGGCAAAGCTCGATCTGCGAACGGCCGAAGTACGCTCCGAGATCGAAGCTGAAAAGCTCAAGCTGGCCGTGGAGGAGGCCGAAGCCACGCTGGCGCAGATTACCCAGGAAGTGAAGCTCCAGAAGGAGGTTCACGCCGCGGATATACGCGGCTTGGAACTCGAAGTCGAGAAGCATCGCCTTCACGTCGAACGCCACATGCGAGATTTGGAGCGGCTCAAAATGGCGAGCCCCGTCGACGGGCTCGTCGTGATGGAGTCGCTCTATCGAGGGGGCGGTCAAACCGAGCAGGTCCAGGTGGGCGATCAAGTCAATCCAGGAACGTTCTTCATGCGGGTCGTCGACCTTTCCGCCATGGTCGTGAGTGGTGTCGTAAACCAGGTCGACAGCCAACTGGTGCGGATGGGACAGAAAGCCGAGGTCCGGCTGGATGCCTATCCCGAACTCGTTCTACCAGGCAAAGTCACATCGATCAGCGCCATGGCAAGCAGCTCGAGTACGGGTTTCCGCTGGCGCAGCGGCCGTGACAACTACGTCAAGATGGTGTCTGTGGAAGTTTCCATCGACGCGGAAGACGAGCGCGTCATTCCGGACCTTTCCGGCAGCGCCGATATTCTACTCGCGCAGCATGAAGACGCGGTTGTCATCCCCCGCGCCGCGATCCAGGAGCAACAGGATCGATCGATCGTGATGGTCCGTCAGGGTGAAGGGTTCATCACCCGCGAGATCGAGATCGGGATGACGAGCCCCACGGAAGCGGTGATCCTTGCCGGCCTCAACCCCGGCGACGAGGTCGCCCTGGCGTCCGTTCCCCAGGCTTGACCCCAGGCTCATTACGATCGAGACGCTGTCCTTCGCAGGGAACCCGGTGCCGGAGTCGGTCTGTCTCATCGGCCGATCAAGCACCGTCAGATCTCCTGTCTCCGCCTCCTGAACGGAGGCTACTATCGGAGCGGTTGCGCGCTCAGACCATCTCCTGTTCCGGCCGGCTGCTCGAGACATCGTAAACTCGATCGAATACAACGGTAGACGCGGCTTATGGGTAGCCCGACAACATTGAAATAGCAACCTTCAATGCGCGGAACGAACTTTGACGCGGCCCCCTGAATGCCGTAAGCGCCGGCCTTGTCGAGGGGCTCGCCCGTGGCTGCATACTCGGAGATCTCCAGGTCGTCCAAGTCCCGGAAGTGGACAATCGTCTCTTCGATATCTGCTCGTGCAACGGTTCCGTTGAAGAGGACGATGCCTGTCAGCACTCGATGAGTGCGTCCCGAAAGCAATCGAAGCATCCGCCGGGCCTCGTCATCATCAGCCGGCTTGCCAAGGATCGTCTTGTCGATGACGACGACCGTATCCGCACCGAGAACGAGCTCACCATCCCGCCAGACCGCCCGCGCTTTCGCTTCGGCGAGGCGCTTCACTAATGCCTCCGGCGACTCACCCGGGAGGTGAGCTTCTATCACGTCAGCGGGCCGCACGATGAACGGAATACCCGCTGAGCGCAGGATCTGCCGGCGGCGCGGAGACGCCGACGCGAGCACAAGCTGCATACACTGAGCTTAGCGAAGATCCGGCGAACGGCGATATCGGTTGCGGGGCCGATCGCGACACGTGGGGGATGCGAGGCGGAGAGAGACCCTAGCCTGCATTTCTCACCACCCGACGGCCGAAGCACACGATACGACCGCAATGACTTCGTTGCGCTTGCTTGCCGTGCTCAACGTACTGTTCGGCGGATGTTGATGCGAAACGAAGCAGGCAGTGAAATCGCCTCATCGCTCTGTGAAGGCATTTCCGGCGTGCTTGCGTATTTATCAGCCCGTGGCAAAAGTCACGCAGGCGGCGTTACGCGCCGGGGCCGATGAAATAATGCCTGGTCGTTCGAGGAACACGGCGCGGCACCCTCTGTGCCGTTGGCCGGAAGCGGCGCGTAACCCTTTGGGCGACGGACGTTTGCGGCCGTCGGCTTTGTCGTTCGTCGGAGGAGATCACCCGGATCGCCATCCT
>JAPPLB010000173.1 GCA_028819575.1 Bryobacterales bacterium
GCGGCTCGCGCCTCGTCCTGACGGCCCTCTCACCCACTTCGCCTCGCCGCGTGGTAAGAAATTCAGGCTAGTTTTTTCTTCGCTGCCAAGGTTCACATTCGAGTCAAGTTGACGCGACGATTCGTTGTTCTGCTTGTAGGTCTGAAGACTTCCTCGCTAGCCGGTCACTTGCCCCGCCGACTGCAACTTCGACAAACGCCGATAGAGTGTACAGCGGTCCAGCAATTCTTCATGTGCACCCAGATCGACGATGGCTCCCCCGTCCAGCACGAGAATCTTGTCGGCGCTGCGGATCGTGGACAACCGATGAGCGCTGACGATCACCGTGCGCCCCTTCATCAGATTGGCCAGCGCGCGCTGCACGAGCATTTCCGACTCGCTGTCGAGATGCGACGTGGCTTCGTCGAGGATGAGGATGGGAGCATTCTTCAGCAAAGCCCGGGCAATGGTGATGCGCTGGCGCTGCCCGCCGCTGAGGCGGTGGCCGCGCTCGCCGAGATGGGTCTCGTAGCCCTCCGGCAACGCCTCGATGAAATCGGCTGCGATGGCGGCCCCGGCGGCCTCGGCCACCGCTTCTCTCGAGACATCGGGGCGGCCGTACGCTATGTTCCGGAACACCGTGTCGTCGAAGAGGAACGTTTCCTGGGTGACGATGGCGATCTGGTCCCGCAGCGAGCGAAGTCGAAGCGCCCGCAGGTCCTGTCCGTCGATGCGGATCTCCCCGGAAGACGGGTCGAAGAAGCGAGGCAGAAGGTTCATCAGAGTGCTTTTGCCCGCGCCGCTCGGACCGGCCAAGGCCAGCACTTCCCCGCGCCGGACCGTGAAGGACACATTTCGAAGCGCACTCTCGGAACTCTCCGGGTATCGGAAGCTGATGTCGCTGAAGGAGATCGCCTCGCAGAAAGGGGGCATCTCGACGGCCTGGGGCGCCTCGCGCACGTCGTGGGGATGACGGCGATATTCGAGGATGCGCTGGGCGGCGCCGAGGGCCTGCTGAAAGATGTTGTAGATGCCCGCCAGCCTCTTGACCGGCTGGTAGAGCATCAGCAGAGCAATGACGAACGTGGTGAAGCGGCCGGGCGTCATCTGCTCAGCGAGAATCTGGCCGCGGGCGTACGTCAGCAGGCAGACGATCGTCACCGCGCCGAACATCTCGATCAGAGGCGTGGCGATCGCCTGTTGCCTGACGTAGCGCAGACTGTCCCGAAAGACGCTCTGCGCCACCTCATGAAAGCGACCCATTTCGAATCGCTCCATGCCAAAGGCCTTGACGATGCGATTGCCGCTGATGGTTTCCTGAAGAATCTGGGTCAGGCGCGCAAGATGGTCCTGGGCGCTGCGGGTCGTCTTCTGGATGCGGCGGCCGATCCGGGTGGTCGGCCACCCGACGAAGGGCAGGACCGTCAGACTGACGGCCGCCAGCTTCCAGTCGGTCTGAATCAGCACCCACAGCAGCGCGACTAGGGCGAAACCCTGGCGCAGCAGGTCGGCCAGGATGTGCGACATGGCGACCTGGACCTTTTCGATGTCGTTGACAAGCGATGAAATCAAGCGGCCGGTGTGTGTCTTCTGGAAGAAGGCGGGTGATTGGTTGAGGACGACTCCGTAGACTTCGTTTCTCAGGTCCCGCACCGCCGCCAGACCGACGTAGTTGACCAGGTAGCCGCCCAGGTAGTTGCAGGCCCCCTTGACCAGAAACACTCCAATGACGCCGGCCGCCACCAGCGCCCAGATATCTTCGATGCCTTCCGGCAACAGGTCGTTGAGATAAAGCTGAGAGTCCGCGAAAGGGATCTCATACAAGGGAACGGGAGCGGAGTCGGCGTCAGGATCGAGGACGCGGTCAAAGACGGGCTCGGCAAGAATCGCGACCAGGCCATGACAGGCGCCGACTATCGCCATCAGCAAGACGGACAGGATCAGCCGCGGCGTATAAGGCCGCGTGAAGCGCAGTAGCTGGAACAGTTGCTTCATCGACCGACTTCGCTGTTGGCTCCGGCGGCGGCCCGCGAAAGGACCTCATCGATCGCCCTCTCGACCTGCGCCGTTTCCACCGACAGAATACAGCGCGGCTCGTCGAACTCGTAACAGCGATCCCCCTTGCAAGGCTTGCAGTCCCACGCCGTCTCGACGACGGCACTTACGGTGCGCCACGGCCCCCAGACAGCAGAATTCGATGAGCCGAAGATGACAACCGTGGGAATCGCTAACGCCGCCGCCACGTGCGCCGGGCCCGAGTCGTTGCCGACAAAAAGCCGCGCGCCTGAGATCAACGACTTCAAGTCATTCAGGGTGAGGTCTTCGAGGCAGGTGAACATCGAGAGGCCGGAGAACATATCTCCCCGGCCGGGAGCGGAAATGAAGACCGGCTCGAGGCCGCGGCCTTCCAGAAAATGGCCGATGCTCCGGAAGCGGTCGAGGGGCCATTCCTTCGTGGCAAAGAGAGCGGCGACGTGGAGCACGGCGTACGGGCGATCACGATGCGGAGGTTCTGCGCGGAGCTTTGCCCGTGGCACCGCGGAGACGGGAACGCCCAGGTGGAACATCGCCGAGGCGTGGTGCTCGGCGGTGTGCACGGGCTCGTCGCCGGCACGCCCCAGGATGCCCTGAGCCCGCGGAACCTTGATGCCGTAAGCGAAACTTTCTCTCGCATGCGCATACCCGGCGCGGAACCGGGCGCCGGAAAGGGCCGTGCAACGGGCCGTCCAGGACTTGGCGTACAAATCGAGGCAGAGCGCCGGCCGCAGTTTTCGAATCGCTCGCAGCGTCTTGAACGCCGCCAGCGGAGAGCTTTCATGAATCAGCTCGTTCGTCACGTCGTCGTTGCCGTCGAGCAGTCCGGCGAAGGGAGCGGCGAGCACGACGGTGATCCGCAAGTCCGGCCGCGCCTGCTTGAGGAGCGAGAACGCCGGGGTCGTGAGCACGATGTCTCCCAGCGACCGCAACCGTATGACGATGACGTTCGCGTCCTCGGGCAGCTCGGAAACAACGTCGGTCGGCATAGCAGAGAGGCACTGAATGCCCGCGAAACCGGCGCAGGCCCGCTTAGCAGCCCGTGGCAAAAGCCCCGCTGCATTCAAGCGGCGATGCATCCCGGCTGAACTGTGTTGCTCCTCGGTCGAATATGTCCAATATGCTCCCTCGTCGCGCCTTATCAGCCGGGTGCCTCGCCGCTCTCGGTGCTACGCGGGGTTTCACCACGGACTGCTAAGCCCGCGCTTCTTCGACGACTTTCAGAAACTGCCGGGCGTTTTCTTCGATGGAAGCATAGTCACCCGATTCCAGGGCTTTCCTGCTGACCATTTCGGAACCCACCGCGATCGCCGACGCGCCGGCCTGGAAGAAGTCGGCCGCGTTGTCAAGCCTCACTCCTCCTGTCGGCACCATCAACACTTGCGGTAGCGGCGCCTTGAGGGCCTTGATGTAGCGGGGGCCTCCCAGGTTGCCGCAGGGGAAGATCTTGACCATGTCGGCGCCGTTTTCCCAAGCGTGCATGACTTCGGTCGGCGTGAGCGCACCGGGAATGACCGGCTTGGAATAGCGCTGGCACATCTCGATCGTTTTCAGGTTGAGAGCCGGCGTGACCAGGAACTCCGCTCCGGCCAGCATGACCGTCCGGGCTGTTTCCGGGTCGAGGACGGTCCCCGCGCCCAGAATAATCCGATCGCCGAATTCGTCCGCGACCTTCTCCAGTACCTTGACGGCGCCGGGCACCGTCATCGTCACCTCGAGAACCCCGACCCCACCGCGGTGGACGGCCTTCGCGGCCTCGATGGCATGGTCAGCGCTGTTGGCCCGCACGATCGGGACAATCCCGATCTTCAGGATCGCGGCCAGTGTTTTCTCTTTTGCCATAATAACGAGGGCGCGGGCGCGGCATGCGAGGCGAAGCCGGATCGCGCGTAACCTACCAACGATAACAAAGTTCTCTCGGCGCTCCATGAGCTTCCAAACGAAATGTCCCATTGACGGCCCCGGTGTGTATCCGATTGTGGAGCGGGGCAGGGACCTCAAGTATCTATCGTTCCAGGTCGTCGAGCTCGGCGGGGAACTGCGCGATTTCACCACCGAAAGCGGGGACGAGGAATTGGCCGTCGACTTCTATTCCGGTGCGGTCCGGGTCGAGGTTTCTTCGTCGAGCGGCCATCTGACGGCCGAAACCCGCTCGCGGGCCTCGATCAAAGAGCCGGGCGAGATGCTCTACGTACCCCGCGACGCCGCGCTCAAGTTGACTCTGCTCGATGGTTCGGCCCGTGTCAGCATCGCCGGGGCCGAGGGCAAACCCGGCGTCGCGCCCCGGATCGTGGCTCGCGAACAGGTTGAAACAAAGCCTGTCGGGCGCGAGAATTGGCGCCGGACCCTGCACACCTACATTGCGGACAACATTGACGCCAACCACCTCATCGCCGGGGAGACAGTCAACGATCCCGGAAGTTGGTCAAGCTGCCCGCCCCACAAACATGACGCGAACAACCCGCCCTCCGAGGTGCCGATGGAAGAGGTGTACTTCTTTCAGGTCGAGCCCAAGGAGGGATTCGGATTCATGCGGCTCTACACCGACCCCGCCGATCCGAGGCCGGCGTTCGACTATTCCTACGCGGTGGAAGACGGCGACACGGTGATCATCCCGCGCGGGTACCATCCGGTAGTGGCGTTCCCTGCCTATACCTTGAACTACACCTGGATTCTGGCGGGTGAGGGCCGCACGTACGGCGCATGGGCGGACGACCCCAAGTACGCCTGGATCAAGGAAGCCCCCACCGGTTGAATCGGGCCTGCATTTCTCACCACCCGACGGTCGAAGCACGCGATACGGCCCCATGACTTCGTTGCGCTTGCTTGCCGTGCTCAACGTACTGTTCAAGTACGCCTGCGCGCGCCAAGCGGCGCGCGCCTCGTCCTGACGGCCCTCTCACGCACTTCACCTCGCCACGTGGTGAGAAAAGCAGGCTAGCGCCGGAAAGCCCCCAACGCCCGAGCGGAATCAAGAGAACTTCTGAATCGTCGGCGAGATCACCAACTCGGGAATCGTGGCCCGCGGGTGGAGGGCCGCTACCAGCAAGGCGGCCTGCGCGACGTCTTCCGGCTGCAGCATCCGGGCGCGTTGATCGGCGTCGGGAACTACGGGGCGAGAGTCCAGAATCGGCGTGTTGACCTCCCCGGGGTAGATCAGGCACGACCGGATTCCGTTCTCGCCTTCCTCCAGTCCGAGCGTCTTGCTGAGGCCGGCCATTCCGAACTTCGACGCCGCGTATGCCGCGCCCGCAAGCTTGCTCCCCCGGACCCCTGCAATCGACGAGACGTTGATGATCACCCCGTCGCGGCGTTTCCGCATGATCGGCAGCACCTCGTGAACCAGATAAAACGCTCCGTTGAGATTCACCTGAACGACCTTGTCGAAGTCGTCCGTCGACAACTCCGAGAGAGCCCGTCGCGGCACGTTGACCCCGGCGTTGTTCACAAGAATGTCGATCGCGCCGTATTGAGCGACCGTGGACGCCACCAGCGCCTTCGCAGCGGTGTGGTCCGAGACATCGAGCGCCCGGGGATGAATGCGGGCGCCCGGCTCGCCCGCTTCCTGTTTCGCTGTATCGAGCTTCTGGCGGGTTCTTCCCACGCTCACGACGTGCGCGCCTTCCTGCGCGAACGTTTCCGCGACCGCGCGGCCAATACCGCTGCCGGCGCCGGTTACCAGAGCAATCTTGTTCTCCAGTTTCATCGATCAACTTCCCTTCGACGTGTTCCCGAGGAGTATCCTGCCTCGCGCCAACGACGATCGCCTTTTTCGCAAACTCGCCGGCCTCGGCCGCGCGTCATACATTGTTGCCCTTGGGTCCCAAGCGGAGCAAGAGAACGACGGTTTCAAAATACTGCTACCCTGGACGGCTCGTCGACCGGACTCTCACCGGCCGTGGACCCGTTCGCCCTGCAAATCGGAGCTTCCATGTCATTCCCGACCCTTCTGCATTCCGTCAGCTATTCCGGTTCGTGGGGTCAGGACCTCTTGTCCGTCGACGACTTTGTCCGCAAGGCCGCCGCGCTCGGCTTCAACGGCGTGATGCTCATGGCCAAGCGCCCCCACCTTTCCGTGCTCGACTACGACGCCCAGGCCCGAGCCGGCCTGAAGAAGCTCATCCGTCAGAACGGCCTCACCAAGGTTTGCCTGGCCGGGTACTCCAACTTCACAGCAGACCTGGAGCACGCCGAAATCCCGATGCGCGAGATGCAGATCTCCTACGTCACCGAACTCGCTCAACTCGCCCACGACATCGGCGGCGATTTGATCCGCATCTACACCGGCTACGAAAACCCCGCTTCCGGATACCTCCCGCAATGGAATCTCGTCGTCGACGTCCTGCAAGAATGCGCCGACCGCGCCGCGCCCCTCGGCGTGACGGTCGGCGTGCAGAACCACCACGACATCGCGGTCGACTACCGCAGTCAACGTGATCTCATCGAAGCCGTCGGCCGCCCCAACTGCCGGCCGCTCTTCGACGCCTGGGCGCCGGCGCTGCAAGGAACCGACATCGTCGAGGCCGCTCGCGTCATGGCGCCCCTCATGCCGCACACCACCATCGCCAACTATCAGAAGCGCCCGCGTTTTCTCTACGAGCCCGACGTCATCAACTACCGCGCGGGCGTCCCCTACGCCCAAGCCGTTCCGATCGACGAAGGGTTCATCGACTACAAGGCCTTTCTCGGCGCCCTGCGCGACGGCGGATTCTCCGGCTCGGTCGCCTACGAGATGTGCTCGCCCATCCTTGGCGGCGGATCGCTTGAAAACCTGGACTCCTACGCTCGGCGGTTCTTGCTGTTCATGGACGCCCTGAAGTAGGATTGCTGGAATCGCTTATGTCCGCTACCTCTTCGCAGGACCCCTATCAACTACGTCCCGAGGAGGTCGAAACTCCTCCCATCCGCTTCGCCGCGATCTTCCGGCGCATCGGCCCGGGATTGATTCTCGCCAGCTCGATCGTCGGCTCCGGCGAGCTCATCGCCACCACCGTCCTCGGGGCGGAGAACGGCTACACCCTGTTGTGGTTCATCATCGTGAGCTGTTTCATCAAGATCGTCGTCCAGAACGAACTGGGCCGCTACGCGATCGGCACGGGCGAGACGACGTTGGAGGCTTTCAATCACGTCCCGGGGCCGCGGCTCGGCGTGTCGTGGGTCGTCTGGCTGTGGGTCCTGATGATTTCGATGACGCTCATGCAGGTCGGCGGGATGATGGGCGGCATTTCCGAAATCCTCCATGACCTGGTGCCGGCGATTTCCGTCGCCGGCTGGGTCTGGATCGTCGCCGCCGGAACGGCGGTTCTCCTGATCGTCGGCCGCTACTCGCTGGTGGAACGCGTCGCGATGGGACTCGTCGTCAGTTTCACGGTGCTCACCGTCAGTTGCGCGTTCCTGCTCTTCAAGCGCCCTGAATTCTTCTCCTGGGACGCCCTTCTCGGCGGATTCATGTTCTCGATGCCGCAGGGCGGTTTCGTCACCGCCGTGGCCGCGTTCGGAATCACTGGTGTCGGCGCCACCGAGTTGGTGATGTATCCCTACTGGTGCATCGAGAAGGGCTACGCGCGGTTCACCGGCAAGCGCGACGACACCCCGGCCTGGCGGCAGCGCGCCTTCGGCTGGATCAAGGTGATGGGCGTCGACGTCCTCAACTCGATGGTGATCTACACCTTCGCCACCATCGCGTTCTACCTGCTGGGCGCGGGCATTCTCAACGGCATGGGGCTGATGCCGCAGGGCTCGGAGATGGTCAAGGTCCTCTCGAACATGTACACCGAGACGCTCGGGCACTGGTCGCTCTATCTCTTCCTCGTGGGCGCTTTCGCTGTCTTCTACTCGACCCTGTTCGCGTCCACCGCGGCCCATTGCCGGATGGTCCCGGACTTCCTAGCGATGCTCGGCGTCTTCGACAAGAACAACTACGCCCTCCGCCTCCGCTACATGCGCATCTCCGTCGTGTTCCTGCTGTTCGTCCCCGCCGTGTACTTCATGTTTCTGAAGGCCCCGGTCCTGATGGTCAAGATCGGCGGCGTCGCGCAGGCGCTCATGCTGCCCGTCATCGGGTTCGTCGCCGTCTGGCTGCGCTACCGCCACATGCCCAGGCAGATCCTGCCCAAAGGCTGGCTCACGCTGGCGCTCTGGGTGTCGGCGGCGGTGATGGCCGTCATGACCGGCTACTCCGTCCTCATGCAGATCGTCGGCTGACCCGGATATCCGCCCGCACGAGGGTCTTCGCACGCAATTCGCCGCGTGGGAGACATCCACACGAGAGTGCGTATACTAGACTTTTCCCGACGAGAGAAAACCCCATGAGATTTTTAACAGCCCGTGGCAAAAGTCACGCAGGCGGCGTTACGCGCCCCGGGGCCAATGACGTAACGCGTGGCCACTCCAGGAACGCGCCGCCGCGCTCTCTTCTCAACCGGCCGGAGGAGGCGCGTAACCCTTCGGGCGACGGACGTTTGCGCTCGTCGACTTTGTCGTTCGTCGGAGGAGATCACCCGGATCGCCATCCTCCTCACTCCGCGCCGAGCGACCACAGGAGCCCGCCGCGCCTTCCACGGGACTTTTGCCACGGGCTGTTAGCCTCGGCGCTCATCTTCGGCCTGCTGATTCCGTCCGCGCTCATCGCCCAGGACAACACCCTGACCCCGCAGGAGGTCGAGCAGGGTTGGATTCTGCTCTGGGACGGCAAGACCGAGTACGGCTGGGAATGGCACGGCGACGCCCGCTGGAAGATCGAGGACGGCGTTCTCAAGTCCGACGGCGGCGGCTACGGTTGGCTGGGCACGACCAGCAGCTTCGGCGATTTCGAGCTCAGCCTCGAATTCCGAACGCCCGCCGACGGCAACAGCGGAGTGTTCCTGCGGTCGGCCCGCCTCGGCGCGCCTCACCAGACCGGCTATGAGCTGCAGATCTTCAATCGCCAGCCGCAGGGCTACAACACGGGCAGCCTCGTTTTCTACGTCAAGACGCAACCGGCGGAGTTCATCGGCGGGCAGTGGAACCGTTACCATGTCCGCGCCGTCGGCAGCCGCTTCGTCGTGCGGCTCAACGACCGCGAGGTGCTCGACGCCAGCGACTCGTCCCACGCGGCCGGCGTGATCGGCCTGCAATACAACGAAGACAAACCGATCGAGTTCCGCAACATCAAGCTGCGACCGCTCGGCCTCTCTCCGCTCTTCAACGGACAGGACCTGAGCGGCTGGCAAAAGGTCGACCGTCCGAACCGCGACGACGTGCACGAGTGGTCGGTCCGCGACGGCATTCTGCATGTCGAGAAGGGCGCCGGACAGCTCGAAACGGTAAAGGAATTCAAGAACCTCGTGCTGCAGCTCGCGATCAAGACGAATCCGCCGTCAGCCGACCATCACCCCAACAGCGGCGTTTTCTTCCGCGGCGAGAAAGGGGTCTTCTGGAGCGGCTACGAGTCGCAAATCCGCAACGAGTTCCGAAACGGCGACCGCTCACAGCCCCACGACTTCGGCACCGGCGGACTCTACTTCTATGTGCCGGCTCGCCGCGTCATCCCCAACGACGGAGAGTTCTTCCATAAGACCGTGGTCGCCTACGAACGTCACCTCGCCGTCTGGATCAACGGCACCCAGACCGCCGACTGGGAAGACCCGCGTCCCCCGGGCAACAACGCCCGGCGCCAGGCCCGTCTCGCGCCCGGAGTCATCAGCCTGCAAGCCCACGACCCGACCACGAACCTCGATTTCAAGGACATCCGCGCCGCCGAGTTGGACGAACGTTAGGCGGAGGCCGGTTCCTGGTCGGGTAGGGCGAAAGACAGGGTGTTGCGCCGAAGGCAAGGGTGAACAACTGCTTTCCTTGACGGTGCCGGACATCGGCGAGCCCTACCCGATCCGGTTTGCCTCGAAGCGCCACAGCGTTTCGTCCGTCGCCATGTCCACGGACGGTTCGGCCAACAGGAACTTGCCCATTATGCGGTCAAGAATGTAGTAGAAGACACTCCGGCTCACTTGGGGAAGCAGCCTTGAGTTCGCGCTGTTGAAACTCCGTATTGACAAGCAGCACCGGCGCTGCCGCATCGCCGTTGCGAGAAGGTCAGCTTCGTGCGATCGGTTCTCCGGATGTGCGGTCCCGGGCATGACGGCGAATCCGCGAGCGGATGCCCTCGCCGTTCTTCACCAGCTCCTTCGACAGTTCATAGGCCGCCTGGGCGTTCATCCAGAACTCGGGAGTCTGGCCGAAATACGCGCCCAGCGCGATCGCCGTTTCCGCCGTCACGCCGCGCCGCTCGTGAACGATCTCATGAAGACGCGTTGCGGGAAGGTGAATATCACGGGCCACGCCGCTGACGCTCAACTCCATCTCTCTGATCTGCTCGAGCAGCAGTGCGCCAGGATGCGTGGCGATCCGATTCGTGGGCACACGGACCATTCTCTTGCTCCCTTTTTCAATCGTAGTGGTTGGTCAACTCCACCTCGAACGCGTCTCCATCGTTCCAGACAAAGCAAATCCTCCAGCCGCGCGAGACACGAATACTATACTGCCCGTCGCGAGCGCCCCGGAGCCGCTCAAGCCGATTGCCTGGAGGCGCCCGGAGGTCATTGATGCTTGCCGCATAGTTGATCCGGTCCAGCTTGCTTCCCGCACGTTTCATCAGCGAGGCCGGCAAAGATCCATCTCTCACGCCGTTGAAGACATTCGCTGTGCACTTGTCGGCGAAAGACCGGATCATCCCCCAACAGTTACGATAAACGTAATGCCCCGGTGATGCAATACGACGCAGGAGAGGCAGCTCCGTGGGAACCTGCCAAAGGCCAAACCGACCAACAGGCGAGCAGCGCCGGAGTGCTCTGAGTCATCAGCCTGCAAGCTCACGGCCCGACGACGAACCTCGATTTCAAGGACATCCGCGCAGTGAACGTGATGATGGGCGTTGAAACATTTCACTCTTGCCACTGGCGGGAACGCCGATAACCCTCTACAAGTTTCCTCCGAGTGCACGAGGATGGTTCGCAGTTGGGTCCAGAGCCCAGGCGGGCTTGTTGAGATCGGTCGAAAGTTGCTCGTCAGCATACGGTTTGCATGCAGGAGACGGGCGAGCGGGTGTTCTCGTTCTCCAGCGGCCTCGTTTCTGTCGTGGGTCTGTGTCAGCCTTTGATACGATGCGCCGTGATGAGTTGCCGGCGGACCCGCTTCATGACGGTGGCGCTACTGATCAGTGCGCTTGTCGGCGGTTCCTCCGGCCATGCGAGTGAGCCTGCGGATGCGCCGACTTTCACCTTCGACTTCAATCGCGGGGCCCAGGGATTCGTTGCCGGCTTCGCCGACTATCCGCCCGGCGACGCGGAAATCTACGAGTTGACTTCCGGTCACCGAACTCTTCCGCCTCCGCTGGAATCACAGTCGGGCCTGTTCCTCTCCGGGGTCAACCGGAGCGACGATCTCTTCATGTTCTTCAAGGGACCCATGAGCGGCCTGCAGGGCGGGGCGCTCCATACGGTCACCGTCAGCCTTGAGTTCGCCACCAACACGCCGTCCGGTTGCTTCGGTGTCGGCGGCTCGCCGGGCGAGAGCGTCTGGATCAAGGCTGGCGTGACCGCCGTGGAACCGCTCCCGGTCCGCGACGGCTCCTACCTGCGAATGAACATCGACATAGGACGTCAATCCGGCAGCGGCGCACAGGCGGTAGTGCTCGGCAACATTGCCAACTCCAGAAGCTGCGAGCAGCCGCTTCAGTGGGAGCTCAAGTCCTTACAGGGCTCGATGCCGTCACCGATCTCGATACCCGCCGACGGACGAGTCTGGCTGTTGTTCGGCACGGACTCGGGATTCGAGTCTCGGACGGAGGTCTACTTCACGAGAGCATCGGTCACCTTCAAGCCGATGGATGCCGGAAAGAGCGTGATTTGCGCGGAGAACTACGTGACGGCTCGGGCGGTCCGCACGCAGGAGGAGATACCGCCCTTCGTCCAGTGCGCCTATGAGTTCGTCCTGCAAGCCGGGTTCGAAGAGGCCCGCAGAGCCTTCCACGAGGACGAGCGATGGAAAAGCGGTCCGATCTATGTTTTCGTCGATGAAAATACGCCGAACACCAACTTGTCTCGAGCGTTCGTCTATCCCCCCGATCCTTCAAGGGAAGGGGTCCCTTGGGGCCTGTCGATCGATGCCTTCGGTAACGACCTGTTCCTGGACACGCATCGCATTGTGAGGGACTTTGGAGAGGGCTGGATCTACAACTCCTTCCACAACCCAACGAGTGGACGCGATGAACCGAAAGTTTCGTATATCAAGGGAATCGCGTGGGGCGGCGTTCCCGCTTTCATCGGCGCCGGGATCTACCGCCGGGATATTCCGGGCACCTGCCACGGGGACGAGGTCAATGCCATGGGCCTCGAGGCCGACCCGTCCGACGAGAGGCTGCGGGAGTTCGTCCGTTGCGCAGCGATGGAACTGGAATCGAAAGGCTATTTCGCCGCGATTCCGCTGGCGACTGATCCACGCTGGAAGCATGGCTCGATCTACCTGTTCGGCCTGGGAACCTACGGCAGCACGCTGTTCAGCGGCGATCCCTACAGCGGACAGCCCGGCGGCGGGTCTTCCGAGTTGAACGACATGATGGACGGCCCTTTCGGCGGGAGGGACGTGGTGAGCGTGGGGGATGCGTTCGGGGAAACCCTGCTGTACTACACGGCGCGGAATCCCGGCAACGGCGCGATGCAGCGCAAGGTGACGTTCGTCAAGAGGGTCGTGGCCCATGGTCTGCCGATTCTGGTCGGCGCCGGCTATTATCCGGGCTATGTGCCCCGGCCCGACTACGGTATCTTCCCCTTTTAGGTTCGGCGCCTCAACGGGTTTTCTCGTGTCAGGAGGATCGACTGCCGGGCAGCTCCAGAATAACCTCTTGCCGCTCGGCTCTCCTGATGCGGACCGGAACCCATGCCGGCCTGTTCGATGGATCATCCGCCGCGAAAAGCACCTCCGGACTGCGGACGTTCGCACTTCGCTCGTCCGAGGGGAAGCTGCGGATCCGACGATGATCACTACACCTCGCGAGAATTCACGGATACCGCTAACCTGTAAGCAAGAGTTTTCGCCTTAGCAAAATAGTCCATACTGCTGTCGAGGAAACATCATGATTGCGAGCCCCCGAACCGTACCCTTTGCCGCCGTTCTCGCCCTGACCGCTGCCCTGGCGCTTTCCGCTGAACCGAACATCAAGGATTCCTGGCATCAATGGCGCGGGCCCCACAACAACGGGGTCGCGGAAGGCGACGCGCCGCTGCACTTCTCCGGTGCCGAGAACGTCAAGTGGAAGATCAATATTCCCGGGAAGGGCAACTCGACGCCCGTGATCTGGGGCGACACGATCTTCCTCACTACCGCCGTGCCCACCGAGTCGACGCCGCAGGCCCAGGCCGGCGGCGGCCGCCGGGCAGGCCGGGGAGGTCCGGGAGGCCCGCAGAGGGGAGGCCCTGGAGCACGGGGCCGGGGCTTCGATCCGGCCCGGATGTTGGAGCGTCTTCCCGAGAAGCAGCGCAAGCAGGCCGAGGAACTGCTCAAGGGCCGCAGCATGGATGAGCTGAGCGACGAAGAGCGTCAGCAGCTTCGCGCCATCATGCGGTCGGCCTTCGCCGGTGGACGCGGCCGGCGCGGCGAAAGAGGAGGTCCGGGTGGTCCGGGCGGCCGGCGTGGTGAAAGAGGCGGACCGGGCGGCCGGCGCGGAGGACCGGGCGGGCCTGCCTCCGGCGGCAGCGCCATTCCGGTCCACAAATTCGTCGTGATGGCGATCGACAAGAATACGGGCAAGGTCCTCTGGGAGCAGACCGCCACCGAGCAGCGGCCCCATGAAGGCCACCACGCCCAGTACGGCAGCTTCGCTTCCAACTCGCCCATCACCGACGGTGAAACGCTCTATGTGAACTTCGGGTCGCGCGGCATGTACGCCTTTGACCTGGAAGGCAACCTGAAATGGAAGAAGGACCTCGGCCAGTTACAGATGCGGCTCGCCTTCGGCGAGGGCATTGCGCCGATCATTCACGGCAATCATCTCGTGATTCAGAACGACCACGAGGGTGAGTCCTACATCGTGGTCCTCGACAAGCGGGACGGGAAAGAGATCTGGCGCGCCGCGCGCGAAGAAAGGAGCAGTTGGCCGCAGCCGATCGTCGTGGAGCACGAAGGGCGGAAGCAGCTCGTCACCAGCTCCACGCGCGTTCGGTCCTACGATCTCGAGAGCGGCGAATTGATCTGGGAAGCCGGCGGCCTTGGAGGCAATGCCATCCCGGCCGTCGTCAACGTCGACAATGAGATGGTGATCGCCATGACCGGATGGCGCGACGCCAATGCGATGGCCATCAAGCTCGGCGGCTCGGGCGACCTGACCGACAGCACCGACTACATCGCCTGGAGCAACCAGAGAGGCAACTCCTACACCGCGTCGCCCGTGCTGCATGGCGGCATCCTCTACTTCATCACCGACCGCGGCATGGTGAGCGCCGTGGACGCCAAGTCGGGCGAGCCGTTCTATCTGCAGCAGCGGCTGCCCGAGGTCTATTCGTTCAAGGCCTCGCCCGTCGCCGCCAACGGCAAGCTCTACCTCGCCACCGAACAGGGCGACGTGGTCGTGTTGAAGCTCGGCAAGACCTACGAGGTGCTCGCCACCAACGAGATGGGCGACGAGATGTTCGTCTCGTCCCCGGTCGTCGTCGGGGGCGATCTCTTCCTGCGCAGCCAGGACGAACTGTTCTGCATCAGCGGCGACTGATCGGACCGCAGCCCTCCCCGCGTTTTCGATGCGCGGCGCGGGTGCGGGCCGGGCGGCTACCAGCTCTCTCGCACCGGCGGCATCGAGTCGACAAAGCCCGCGCCGTCTTTGCGCAGCTCCGCGATGGCCGTGGCGCGCAGGCGTTCGAGGGTTTCGCGGTGCTCGGCCTTGACCGCGAGATTGTCGAGTTCCTCCGGGTCGGCCTTGAGGTCGTACAGCTCTTCGAGGTCTTCGATCAGCGGGCGGATGTATTTATAGCGGCCCTCGCGCAGCATCACGTACCACGGCACCGGCCCGTGGAAAGCCCCCTCGCCTTTCGGAATCACGTTCGTGTCGGAGCCGTACATTCGTCCGGTACCCGTCAGCAACATGGGATGCGGCCAGTCGGCGTTCGGATTTTCGAGCAGCGGTGTCAGGTCGTTGCCGTGCATCTCCCAGGGCAGCTCGATGCCAGCGAAGCGGAAGAACGTCGGGACGATGTCCACGCCGCCCACCGGCGTCGGGCAGACCGCGCCCTGTGGCAGCCTGCCGGGGAAGCTCACGATCAGCGGCGATCGAATCGTCGCGTCGTAGGGAGCCACCTTCGTCCCGCGGAACCCGTGCTGGCCCCAGGCCAGGCCTTGATCGGATGTGAAGACGATCAGCGTGTTCTTGCGCTGGCCGGTCTCTTCGAGCGTCGCGAGCAGGCGGTTGATTCCCTCGTCGATCGCCAGCACCCCCTGGTGATACTGCCGCACGTATGAGATCAGGCTGCGTCCGCGCCACACCGGTCTGCCGCCGGGACCCTTTTCCCAGGCGTTGATTTTCTGCGCCCAGTCGGGTTTGCCGGGCCGCATCGGAAAGATGTCGGCCGGGGTGTCGAAGTCGATGCCGGCGTACTCCTTCATGTGCCGGTCGGCAGGGGTGAACGGACTGTGGACCGCGCCGTAGCACAACCACAGGTACCAGGGCTTCTCTTCGTCGCGTCCCTCGCCCTTGATCAGGTCGATCGCCCAATCGGTGTACTGGTCGGTCGAGTAGCCGTTAAGCTCTTTCGTCTCCCCGCCCTGATAGGTGATGGGCTGGTCGTAGTAGTAGTTCTGATGGTTCTGAGTGTACCGGGGCCGGTTCCAGACGATCTGGAAGTCCCAGTCGCGGCCGTATCCGGTGTCGACGCCCGTGTGCCATTTGCCGATGTGGGCCGTGAAGTATCCGTTGTCGCGAAACGTCTTGGGCCAGAAGGGGCACTGGTCGGGATCGTAGGCGCTGCCGGGGTACGGCCCTTCCATGCGCATCGACTCGACGCCGAATTGATGATGCCCCGTCAGCAGCGTGGCTCTCGACGGCATGCACCAGGTGCCGATGTAGGCCGACTCGAAGCGCACGCCCTCGCGCGCCAGCCGGTCGATCGTCGGCGTCTTGACCCAGGGGTACGCCTGCGGGTATGCGCTGACCGTGCGGTAGGAGTGGTCATCGGTGTAGATGAACAGGATGTTGGGTCGTTCCGATTCCGCGGCGCACAGGGCGGTGAGTATGCCCGCGATGAAGAACGACAGCACGACCCGCTTCGAAAAGCCGCCGCGCGGCAAGCTGCTCGACATGAAGATCCTCCTTGACTCGACTATCGGCAGGTTCATTCTCGCGGAGCGCTATTTCGGTGTCAATGCATGTGCGTGATCCCGCCGCGGAAGATGGGGAGAAGCGGTGCGCTGGGGAGGATGGGACGACGGGAGGGAGCGGCCACTCTCGGACCGGGCAGGCGGTTCGCCGCTTGGCACCGGTGCTGATACACCCGCCCTCGCTCTTCCCCCGTTCTCGCGGCTCTTGGCAATAGATAAGAGGGTAAACCGCCCAGGGCTACTCCGTCCTCAGCAGGCGGAATCCGAGATCGTTATCGCGGTGGTCAGGGAAGTGGCCGTAGCGACGCGAAACGCGGCTGAACGTGGCGCCGGCTAACCAACTGCCGCCCCGATACACCCGGGTCCAGCCTGACGCGGGACCCCGCGGGTCTGTCACCGAACCGCCCGGATAATCTCCGTCCCGGTCCCCTACCCACTCCAGCACGTTCCCCAGCATGTCGTAGAGCCCCCAGGCATTCGGCGCCTTGCCGCCCACGGGATGCGGGTGATCCCCGCTGTTATCGTCGTACCACGCGATCTTCTCCAACGCCCGATCCCGACCGAACGAACTCGTCAAGTTCCCCCCATACGTGTCCTCGCTCGTCCCCGCTCGCGCCGTGTACTCCCACTCCGCCTCCGTCGGCAGCCGGTACCGCTTCTCTCCCGCCACAGCGTTCATCTTCCCGACGAACTCCTGAACGTCGTCCCAGGAGACGCTGTCCACCGGGCAATCCGGACCGCACTCGTCGAACTCAGAGGGGTTGCTCCCCATCACTGCCTCCCACTGCCCCTGCGTCACCTCGTATTTGCCCATCCAAAACCCGCAGCTGATCCGCACCCGCGTCAACAAGCGCTCGTCGGCCATCGATCTCAAGCTGATCGAGCCCATCCGGAACTCCCCCGCCGGCACCCACACGAACTGGATCCCATCGAACTCCTGCGATTCTCCGGGTTGCGTCTCCGCCTGTACGGACGCAGCCGCCACCAACAAGACGACCAGTGCGCTGATTTTCTTTGCTGGGAAACACATGAACGTGTGCTCCGGCGTTCCCGGGAGCCAGGTCGCGAAACAAGCTCATAAATACCACCCCACCCTCACCGCGGTTTTCCGCTCCAACAGACCCGTCCACGGAAAAAACCAATCCCAAGAAGCCCTCAAAGGCGTTTCCGGCCTTCGAGGTAGACCCTGAACACCTGGAAATTTGTCCCGCTCACGCGACACGTGTCGGCTCAGGGCTCCTCGTTGGCAAGCTTCTATCGCCGCAGCCGGTCGGTATCGACCGCCTTGCCGCCGCGGCGACCTTCGCGGGACGGCCCGCGCCGGCGGGGGAATTCCGGTTCTTCGACAACGAGCTGCTGCAGTTCGCGGCGGAGACGAGCCACCTCCTGCTCGGCCTGGACGGCGGCCTGCAGCGCCGGTGCTTTCGACCCCAGCCGGCGGCGCAGCCGTAAGGCGAGTTCTTCGAGACTGGCATGGGCCTCGGAGACGGTACGGAGCATCTCGTGGCGTTCGTCTTCGTTCATGGGGGGGTCTCGAGAGGGGTTGTCAGCTAACAGTGTGACCGGCAAGCGGCGCTCCGGCCGGTCATCCGAATCAGGGTCATCGCTTCGTCGGGAACCCCAGGGCCGCTCTTCCCGGACGACTAGAGAATAGCACTATGGAGTAGGCGGAGTATCGCCGAAACGGGAACCGCTCTGACGTCCCAGGCAGCGGGCGGCGGGGGCTGCTGCGAAGCGGGGGCCGTTGGCGCGGTCTGCACCGACAAACCGGAGCCCATCCCGGCGATTCCGGGCTCGACAAAGTCCAGGTTGATTACTACCCGGCCTACATGTTGTAGGCTTCGTCCCAGGTCACTTCACGCTTCAGATCGATCGCGAGGCGGCCCATGATGGCGGTCATCGTGCTCTCGGCCGCGAACAGCGCCGCGTTCTCCGGCGGGATCTCGCCGCGCGCGCCTTTGACGAAGTGCTCGATCACATCGTCGGTGATGTTGTACTTGGTCGCTTGCCGCGAAGGGCTCCGTCCTTCGACATTGGTCGTGTAGCCGCGGCGCGAAGTTGACATCACGCCCTTGGTTCCAAAGAAGTATTCGCCCACGTCACGGTATCCGCCGACGGAAATCTGATTCGCCGAATGCGTGTAGACGCGGCCGTCGGGCAGCTTGTAATTGACGGCCAGGCTGTCCATGACGTCGCCGATGTCGGTGCGCACCACGCGAGCGCCGTAGCCGGTCGCGCTGACCGGGTGGACTCCGGTGAACCAGTTGACGACGTCGATGTTGTGGCAATTCTGCTCGACGATGATGTCGCCGGACAACTCCTTGTAGAACAACCAGTTCCGAACCCGCTCCTCCGACTCCGGATGCCCTTTGCGGATCGGCAGGGGGCCGCCCAGCCAGGCGGAGCGAATCATGCGGACCTCACCGATCTCGCCCCCCACGAGCATCTCGTAGGCGCGGCGATAGTCCTTGCCCCACCGTTGTTGGTAGTCGACCATCACCATCTGTCCGGGCTTGACGTTCTTCGACGCGTCGATCACACGGCGCACGCCGGCCGGGTCGACCGCTACCGGCTTTTCCATCAGGATGTGCTTGCCCGAGGCGACCGCCAGCTCGAAGTGCTCCGGGTGGAGATAGGGCGGCGTGGCGATGTAGATCGCGTCGATATCGGCGTCCAGAATCGCCTGGGCGCTCTTGTAGGCTTGAGCGTCGGGCGCAGGCAGGCTCTTGCGGGCCGCGGCGATCTGGTCGTCGTAGACGTCGGCGAGAGCCGTCAATTCCGTGCCCGGGTTCTTGAGGAACAGCTTGCTGACTCGCGATCCTCGGCGGCCGCAGCCCAACAGTCCGACTTTTGCCTTCGAGTTCGCCGGTGTCCCGTAGACCGATTCCGGTTGAATGATCGTCCAGCCGGCCGCCGCCACACCCGCATCCTTGACGAACTCTCTGCGTGTGGAAGCCTGCTTCGATTGCTTGTCCATTCCGCCTCTCCAAGCGCCCGGGAAAGGCGCGCTTCGCCTCGTGGAACCGGGCGGTTCCCAACGCGTTCCGATTCTAACAGAGAGCCGCGGCGGGGAGCTTGCGGAGGTCCCGGCGCGGGTATCTTGGCCGACGTCCTTCCTCATCCGTACCCGGACGGACTCCAGCGAAGCCGCCTGGCAAGTCGAACCTGCACAGGCGCCAGGCTCCGCGGGCTGGATCGATGCACTCCTCCTGTATAGTGGGGAGTCGGACGGAGACTTTGCGAAGGGAATCCTCATGCGCGAGAACAGGACGGGTTCTCTGACTCAGCCCCGTGTCCATCGCTCTCATTCAGGGTCTCGATTCGCGTCCGTCCTTGTTCTGCTCTGTCTCCTGACTCCAGCGGCGTCTCGGTCACTGTTCGGCGAGCCTGCCGATCGAAGGGTCGCTGAATGGGCGCTGCGAACCGGTGGAACGGTCGTTCTGGCCGGTAAAGGGGAGCCCATCGGGTCGGTGAATCAACTTCCCGGCGGGGATTTCAAGCTGGAAATCCTGAACCTTGTCGGAACGAATATGAAGCCGCCCGACCTGGCGAGGCTCAGCCAGCTCAGGCACCTCGAGGAACTCCATCTCCCTCAGCCCATGTGGATTCGCCATCCGGGACTTGACGACAACCAAAACCCCCAGATGCGCCACCTGGCGTCCCTCAGCTCCCTGCGGAGGCTCACCTTCAGCTATTTCTTTCGCGAGTTCAACGGCCGCTTCAAGGACGAGGGCATCGAGCAGATCGCCGCCCTGACGAATCTCGAGGAGTTCCGGGTGCGAAGGGCCGCCGTCCGAGGGCATTCACTGGGGCCTTTCCGCAACCTGAAATCCCTGGATCTGACCTATTGCCGCCTGGATGACGAGGGCATGCGGAACATCGAGAACATGAAGGCCCTTCAAAAGCTTTGGATCGGCGACACGCGGGTGACGGACGAGGGTCTGGCCTACGTTCGGGACCTGCACGATCTCGAGGAACTGCATCTCCAGGGCAATCAGGTCAGCGACGCCGGGTTGGTTCATCTCGAAGGCCTTGTCAAGCTCAAGACACTCAATCTGCGGAGCGCCGGAATCAGCGACCACGGACTGCAACGATTGGCTCGGCTGACGAAACTCGAGGTCCTCAATCTCTACAACACGAAAGTGTCGAACGCCGGCCTGCAACGGCTTGCACGCCTCAAGCGCCTGAGAGAAGTGGACCTGCGCTATTCACGTGTGACCCGAGCGGGCGTGGAAGCCTTGCAAGTCGTCCTGCCGGGGACGAGACTGCTCTTCCTTGACGTCTCGCCTCGAAACCCGGAGATCAGCGCCGTGCCCTTCCCTGCGGACGGTAGTGAGGAGGCGATCGCTCGGTGGGTGCGAAGCATGGGCGGGGAGGCGGAGATCGTCAGTGGCGCGCTTCGGGAGGTTTCTCTTGCGCGAACGGCGGTTACCGACAGGCATCTGGAGAAGTTCAGAGGCCTGCCGAATCTGCGCCGTCTTTCCTTGGCGGCGACCGAGGCCGGCGATCTGGGCGTGCGCTGCCTGGAGCACCTGCCGGGGATAACCGAACTGGATCTCACGAGCACCCTCATTTCGGATGCCGGGCTACAGCGCCTGAAAGGCTTGCGTGGTCTCAGGAACCTTCGTCTCGACCAGACCGTGATCGAAGGACCGGGGCTGGAGCACATCCGGGGGCTCCAGCAACTCGAGGACCTGAGTGTCGTCGGCGCGCCGGTGGGTGACATCGGCCTGCCGCCCCTGGCCGGACTGAAGTCGCTGACAAGGCTGTGGGTTGCTGAAACCGACATTACGGACGAGGGAGCGTCGGCCCTGGCGGACTTGCGCGCCCTCACGCTGCTCGACGTGGCCGCAACCGATCTGACGAACAAGGGACTGGTTCACCTGAAGGGGTTGACCGGCCTCAGGTGGCTTTCACTCAGCTACACTCGGTTCACCGATGAAGGGCTGGTGAACCTGGAAGGTTTGACGGAACTGAGGCAGCTCGCGATGATCCGAACGCGCCTCGGTGACGCCGGGATGAAGTCGATCGGGAAGTTGACGAAGCTCACCGATCTCGACCTGGATTACACCGAAGTCACGGATGAGGGAATCTCGCAGATCACGGGACTGCGGGAATTGAGAACGCTCAGTCTCGACAGCACTCTCGTCACCGATGAAAGTGTTCCGCACCTTTCGCAACTTTCCGAACTCGAGAAGCTCAACCTTTATCACACCCTGATCAGCGCGGAGGGTCATCAGAAGCTGAAAACCGCGCTGCCGGAATGCGAGATCGTATGGGACCCGGACTCCGCCCTCCCGAACCGGCGCAGGAGTTGAGCAACCTTCGCCCGGCGCAAAGCCCGACGGCGAAGCTCTCTACGCGCTCCGCTGCCGGCAAGTTCGGCGCCTTTCTGCTGGCTTTTCTGGTCTTGGTGTTTTGCCAGGTTGGCGGTTACGCGGCGGATTTCACGCAAGACGAAGTGGGCTTGTGGATCGCCGGGACGGGAGGCGCGATCGGCCGCAACGCGAACGGCAGCATTACCGAAGTCAACCTCACGTCCGCGTGGATCACCGATGAGGACCTGGTGCGACTTGCCTCGCTGCGTGACTTGGAAGACCTCAACCTTTCCTACACATGGATCAGCGATCTCGGGCTCGAGTATCTGAAGCCCCTGGAGAATATCACCCGGCTCGATCTTCGGTTTGTCGAATACATCTCTGACGGCGGGATCGCTCACCTGAAGGGCTGGAAACATCTGCGTCATCTGAACATCCGGGGGACACAGGTGACCAGCGCGGTATTCGAACACTTGGCGGGACTGACCACCCTTGAATCCCTGGATGTCGGATTCAGCCTGGTGAACGACGAAGGTTTCGAGAGCCTGGCGCCGCTGGAGCGGCTTCAGACCTTCGCGTTCGGGGGCAACAAGCTGACAGGGAGATCTCTGCCGCTATTACGGCTCCTGCCTTCGCTTCGCAATCTGGTCGTCAGCGGCAAGCAACGAACCGACTCCGGCTACTGGGGCCTTGAGCTGAACGACTTCAACATCAGCTCTCTCGAAGCCTTGACCGGTCTCCGTAGTCTTGACGTGGCCGACATGAGAGTCTCCGACGAGAGCATGAAGGTCATCCGCAAGCTCGTGAACCTCGAAGCGCTCGACCTCAGCCGGACCCTCGTCTCCAGCGCGGGCATGCGAGAGCTGCGACCGCTTCGCTCCCTGCGCGACTTGAAGCTGGCTCAGGTCGAGGGAATCGACGACCGCGCGTCAACGGCTTTTGTGGATATGGAGCAACTCGAAACGCTCGACCTCGCGGAAACCCGAATCAGCGACCGGTCCCTGCCGGATCTGGGCCGAATGAAAAGCTTGCAAAAGGTCTTTGTGGGCGGCTCCGGGGTTACCGCCGAAGGTGTCGACGAGTTTCGGCGGCGGCATCCGAACGTGCAGATCGCCTGGTGGGCCCAGGAGTGAGAGCCGGCCGTTCCTCGTGCTCGCGTCCGAATCGTGGCTAACTTGCTTTTCTCACCACGCGGCGAGGTGAAGTGCGTGAGAGGGCCGTCAGGACGAGGCGCGAGCCGGGCGGAGGAAAAAGGCGCGTGCAGGCCTACTTGAACAGTACGTTGAGCACGGCAAGCAAGCGTCGCGAAGGAAAAGCGAAGTCCTGGCGGTCGTATCGTGTGCTTCGACCGTCGGGTGGAGAGAAAGGTAGGCTAAACGATCCAGTTCAACTTCTTGCTCGCTGACGGGAACTTGTCGATTCTCGTTTTCATGACCTCGCTGGCGAGCGTCAGATAGAGGTCCCCTACGGTGCCGGTCGTCTTCGTGTGCAGGCCCCTCTTCAGGTCGCCGGCCCCTCCTGCGGCGATCACGGCCAAACCGCTGTTCTTGTGAGCATTCGCTTCCGCATGCTCGTGCACGAACATCAGACAGGTGTGATCCAGTAACGTCCCGTTACCCTCCGGTATGGATTTCAGCTTCGCCAGCAGGTAGGCGAACTCCTCGACGTGCCAGCGATTGATGTCCCTCAACACCCGCTGGCCCTGCGGAGTTTCAACGTCGCCATGCGTGTAACCGTGGTGCCGCCGGGCGGTATGCCCCAGCCACGGGAAGCGGGAGGTCCCTTGGCACTTCGTCAGCATGTACGAAGCCACGCGTGTCTGGTGGGAAGCCAGGGCATGAACCATGAGGTCCGTTTGCAATTTGGCGATACGCGGCCAGTCTTTGAGGTCTCCGCCCTCGGGAGGACGTTCGACGACTTGGCGGTATTCGGGCGGGAGACTCACGATCGATCGTTCGAGGTCTCGCAGCGAGGTGAGGTATTCGTCCAGACGGTTCTGGTCCTGGCGCCCGAGGTTGTGCTTCAGGCTTTGCGCGTCATCCTGGACTGCGTCCAATACACTCTTCTTCTGCTGGATCCAGTCTTCGTCTTTCGTCCCGAACAGCCGGTCAAACAGCCTCTGGGGAATCATCTCCGGGGGAAGAGGGCGATCACGGTCGGCCCAACTCAGATTGCGCTGAATGCTTTCCCCCAGCGACTCCTGGCAGACGCCGATCTGAAGAGAGCGGAAGCGGGATTCGTTCCCGATCTCGGATGCGATCACTTGGTCAATCGAGGGCGCCCCGGCTCCACGCCCGGTAAACGAGGTGCCCGAAACGAGACCGCTCATGGAACGGTGATGGTCGTTCCCGGGTCCGGGCATGCGTGCCGCGGGATTGTCGAGCCCGGTGATGACGTGAATGTCGTCGCGGAACGGCGCCAGCGGAGACAGACACGCCGTCATCCGATACTCATGCCCGGCTTCGCGGGGGATCCAGAAACGCTCCAGAATCCCGTTGCCGTTGAACCACAACACGAATCTCGATTCGATGTTGCCGTCCGCGCCGAGGCTCTTGGCGGCGGCATAGGCCGTGCCGCTCGAGTTGAACATCGCTTCGAGAGCAGGCAGCCCGATCCGGACCATCGCGCCGGAGAGGCCTACCCCTCTCAGGAACGTGCGGCGAGAAAGTGCGCTCTTTGAACTCATGAACTCGTCCGAACTTCCGGAGAATGGCTCCGGCCCGGCTAACGAAATTATACGCTCATTGCCGAGCGGAGGGGTAGTCCGGCTACTTCTCGTCGATCGTCGGTTGGGGATCTTTCGCCGCGGGCTGCTGAAGTAGCCCTTCTTTGGCAGGAAGCTCCGTCGTCGCCAGTTTCATGGCCGGAATCCCGATGCCTTCCCCCAGATCGGAGAGAGTTCCGAGATCCACCGGCCCTACGATGTTGAGCACCGTGAATTCCTGATGGTCTTCGGAGACGACAGTGACCCCAGTCACCTCTTCGTTCTCGACGTAGGAGTATACGCTGACTCTCTGTGCTTTGGTGCGGTCCTTGACCTCGATCAAGGGAACCCAGTTCGGCCCCGCGACTTGCTCATGGATCGGGCTCACGTCTTCTTTGCTGTACTGCTTCTTCCCCTTGAACCAGAAACGGCGCAGGTAGATTCCTTTGAGCTTCCCGACAAGGCTCTTCACCGGCTCGGTAACGCCCTTTTTCAACACCAGCAGCTTGCGGCCTTTTTCGAGTGACTCGCCGTCGAGGTTGATCGTGACCACCTCGTCGGCCCTCTCTTCGAGGTGGTCGAGGTCCATCCGAAGCTGCGCGCCCTCCTGAGCCGCCAGCGGAGCGCAGAGCGCGAAGAGCGCCGCCAGCCAGATCGTTTTCATTGCTCGGCCCCCCGGTTTCCGGACCGCCATACCGCATCGCGGGCCTGGTTGATCTTGATCCCCGCCAGTTGCAGTGTCATCAGCAGTTCCGCCTCGGCCTGCCGGGCCTCGATCTGCGCCTGCCGATCGGAATGCTGCTTCTGCATGAAGACGCCCAAACTCAGCGAGGCAGCCATGGCGCCTGCCGCCACCCAGCGCCAAGGCATCCGGCGAGGGCTCGGCTCGGCTCGGAATTTTTCCATGAGCCGGCTCGTAAATCCAGCCGGCGGCATTCGCCTCGCCAGCGCTTTTCTCAGCTCAGATTCGACCGGCCCCATAAAGCATCTCCCCCTTCAACTCCGGCGCCTTGTCTCGCAATCGGAACAGCGCTCTGCGGAGCGTGGTTTTCACCGTGTTCAACGGCATGTCCAATGCTTCCGCGATTTCCGACAGCTTCATGTCCTCCTGAAACCGCAGTATGATCACCATGCGCATCTTCTTCGGCAACGAGCGAACTTTCTTCCGCAAGGTTTCCGCCAGCAGCGGGTCCCAGGGACTCGTTTCCACCCCAGGCTCCACCACCTCATCCAGAGGCTGATAGCGGCGATGCTTCAGCCTCCGCGTGTAATCGATGCACCTCCTTGTGACCGCCTGTCGAAGCCAGAATGTCAGGTGCAGATCCGACTCGATCCGCTCCAGGTTCTTGTACAACTCCAGGTAGACATCCTGCGCCACATCCTCGGCCACCGCCCGGTTCCCAAAAAAGTGGTACGCGAGACTATAGACCATCGACTTGTGATGATCGATGACCTCTCCAAACGCCTCGGGATCCCGAAGCGCGTTATCCACGAGACGTCTCGGCGACGATTCCATCCGCCTATGCACCAGAATACGCCCCCGGTAATGGGAAGGGTTCAATTCTTCGACAGAAATGCAGTGTCCGCTCCCACATCGGCTGCAAGACGTTCAACAACTGATGATCGGAGTCCAGCAACTCGAGCTCGACATCCGGATTCTTCCGGGCGAACTCCATCGAGACGGCCGGGTCCACTACGTCGTCGTATTTTCCGTGAAAGATCAAAACGGGTTGACGGACCGCCGGGCTCGGTTCGAATTGCCGAGCGTCCTGGTAGAACCGGTAGCCCAGCAGCGACATGCCCTGTTCGCCGTAGTGATAGACCGACAGCGTTCCCTCTTGTTTCCAGGCGTCGATGCACGATTTGCCCAGCCGGTCGGCCCAACGGCGCACAAAGTCGAAAGCGGGCGCCAGCAAGACGATCCCGCAGCGGAGTTCCGGATGCCGTGAGGCGTGCAGCGCGGCCAGGTAGCCTCCCAGGCTGGAACCGACGATCAAGCTGGGCCGGATTTCGGCGGCGGCGCGTTCGACGACTTCCCGTTGAGCCGAAAGGGTCGTTTTCTCGAATGTCCCCGTCACCAACTCAGGGATGTGGACATCCGCGCCCAGCGACGAGAACCGCTCCAGGAAAAAACGGCCCTTACGGGAATCCGGGCTGGATGCGAATCCGTGCAGGTAGAGAATGTTCGGCACCGCGCGCCGCCCGATTTTTCAGACCGGAGCTATTCCGAACCGTCCCGCTCCGCGTGCAGCACTTTCGCGAGCCGGCGCTGGTGCCGCTCTTCGCCGGTAAAAGCCGCGCCGATGAAGGACTGTACGATCTCTCCTGCCAACGCAATGCCAACGATGCGTGCTCCGAGGCACAACACGTTCATCGCGTCGTGCTCGACTCCCTGATGGGCGGAATAGGTGTCATGGCACAAGCCGGCGCGCGCTCCCCGCACCTTGTTGGCCGCCACCGAGGCCCCGACGCCGCTCCCGCAGACAATGATCCCCTGCTCAGCCTCGCCGTCAGCGACGGCGCGGGCCACCGCGAGCGCAAAGTCCGGATAGTCGTCCAGCGCGTCGTACTCGTGGGCCCCGAGGTCAGTGACCTGGTGCCCGCCGGACTCCAGCAGCTTGCCGATCTCCTGCTTCAGATCGAAGCCGGCATGGTCCGCGCCGATCGCAATCTTCGCCAAGAACGATTCTAGCTGAAACGCAGGCCAGGCAGGTATGCCGGGATGCCGCGGCCCGGAAGCAGGCTCATGCACGGAGAAGCCAGGACGACCGGCTCCGAGAGCGGTATGCGAGTTCGGCGGCCCCTCTCCGTGGTTCGTCCGTACTGGGAGCAGCCGCAAGAAACGGGTGGGAATACCAGCATGCTCCACTCTAATATGAGCCCATGAGAGAGTTTGAGCGCATCGCGAAAATCATTCGATTCCTCGACGAGCACCATAGCGAGCAGCCTGACCTGAAGACGTTGGCCGCGCAAGCCGGTCTCAGCCCCTTCCACTTCCACCGGCTCTTCTCGCATTGGGCCGGCATCACGCCGAAAGACTTCCTGCAGTGCCTGACACTGTCGCACGCCAAGCGGTTGCTCGATGCGGGTGAGAGTGTTTTGGAGACCGCTCTCGATGCCGGACTCTCAGGTCCGGGCCGGTTGCACGACCTCTGCGTCAGCCTCGAAGCCGCCTCGCCAGGGGAGATCAAGGCTTCAGGAGCTGGATGGACAATCAAGGCGGGCTTTACCGACAGCCCGTTCGGTGTGTGTCTGGTGGGCCGGAGCGCGCGCGGCATATGCCATCTTTCTTTCTTTGACCGCGCCGACCGCGCCCAGGGGGAAGCGGCTATCCACAAGGATTGGCCATTGGCTCGAGTACACTGGGACGACCCGACGGCCGGCCAACTCGCTGCCCAACTCTTTACCCGGCCCGGTAATGGTGTCTCACTACGTGCCTTTGTTCGCGGGAAGGCCTTCCAGGTTCGCGTCTGGCGCGCCTTGCTCCGCGTTCCCCCGGGCGCGCTGGTCAGTTACGGCCGACTGGCGGAGGTGGTAGGCAGGCCCTCAGCCGCTCGCGCCGTCGGTACGGCGGTCAGCCGCAACCCTCTGGCGTATATCATCCCCTGTCACCGTGTGATCCATGCAACGGGCGTGCTCGGCGACTACCGCTGGGGCGTCGAACGCAAGCGCGCGATCGTCGCATGGGAGACCGCTCCTTCCCTCAAAGGCGGTCCGCTTGCCCTCGCTTTGCGCGGCGGTGTCCCTGAACGCTCTTCATGGCCGCAGGCGTGAGCCTGGGTCGGGCCCCGGAGGGACCCAAAGAGATTGCAAGCCCAGGACTTCAGCTACGGGTAAAACCCGAACAGCAAAGCATGTCCCGGCGGGGCGGTGCAAGCCGGGTCCTCTCAGCCATACATCACAGACTTGCTCTCAGGACCCCCGCGGCTCACTGGAAAGGCATATCCTCTCTTCGGCGGCCGTCCGGGACTGCTAGAATCGACCCGTCATGCATCGCCCGCGATCTCTTCCAGCCATCCGACTGCTTCTTCTCGCGGCTGTCGGAATCACAGCCGCACTGCCCCAGTTCCGCGATCCCACGCTCCGTCCCGACTATTCGGCCCGCGTAACGATCGTCGTGCAACGCGAAGACACTGGTGAAATCGTCCCCGCACGCATCTATCTCTTTCGCAGCGGGCGGCTTTTCCGTCTGAGCCCGGTTGACAGCATGATCGCCTTCAAGCAGGACAATTTCTACCGCAACCGTCCCTGGCGCCGCTCGAACAACCCCGATTCGCTCGAAATCATCGTCCGCGACATGTCCCACGTCATCCTCACGAAGGGCAGCGCCACCTTTGACGTCCCACCGTGGAAGGAATACCGCCTGGAAGTCCACCGCGGCCTGTTCTATGAGCCCGCGGTCATCGAATTCGAAGTCGGCCCCAACGAGGAAAAGACGATCGTCGCCAAAGTCCGGCCGATGGCCCCTCGGCTCCAGGAGCAGTGGATCAGCGCCGACCAACACGTGCACATCATGCGCGCCCGTGAGGATGACGACCTGCTGATGCGCTGGATGCAGGCTGAAGACCTGAACGTCCTCAACAATCTCGAGGGCCAGCGGCAGCAGCATTTCGGCGTGCAATACGCCTGGGGCCGCGCAGGCGAAGCGCGAATGCCGGGGCAATCGATCCGGTCCGGCCATGAGACCCGCAGCGATTACTTCGGGCACGTTCTCGTTCTGGGCGGGAACCGCCTGATCCGGCCGCTGGGCATAGGTGACATGTATGGGAACACCCCCTATGCCTACCCCCATCCCTACATCACTTTCTTCGAAGGGCGCCGCGCCGGCGGCCTCGTCGGCTACGCCCACTTCCACGGATCCCGCAAGCATTCGCAGTTCATCATGAACATGGCGCTCAACACCCTCGACTTCGTGGAAGTCATGCAGTACGCGCTCATCAAGACCCCGGGCTGGTACGAGTTGCTCAACGCCGGGTTCCGCGTCACAGGCACCGCCGGCTGCGATTGGCCCGACCCCACGGACCATTTCATCCCTTGGGAAAGGAACCTCCCGCTGCTGGGACCGGAGCGGACTCTGGTGAAAGCCGAACCGGGAGAATCGGCTTGGGAAACCTGGGCCGATGCCGTCAGGCGGGGCTCCACGGTCGTCTCCAACGGGCCGCTGCTCGACTTCACGGTGAATGGGCGCGGCATCGGAAGCATCATCGACTGGGACGGAGCTTCCGCCACCGTCCGGGGCGAAGCCACCGCCGTCTTCCACCGGCCTCTGGATTCCCTCGAAATCGTCGCCAACGGCAAGGTCGTCGCCTCCCGCAAGGGTGACGGCGTCAAGACCGAGCTATCGCTGCCCTTCGAGTTGGAACTCACCGAAAGCACCTGGATCGCCGCCCGCACTGAAAGCCCCCGGCTCCGGGAAGACATCCGGATCTGGGCCCACGCCAGTCCCGTCTACGTGCTGAAGAATCGTCAGCCCCCTTACGTCAAGGCGGACCGTGACTCCGTCCTCGCCAAGTGGGAAACTGAGATCGAGTTCTACAAGACCGCCGGCTTCGTCTTCGAGCATGAAAGCCAAAGAGACGAGTTGATGGACCTCGCCGAAAGGACGCGGAAGATTCTCCAGGCTCCTCAACCCCCCTGGCCGGCGAGCCGCTAACCGGCTCCGGCATGACCCGAACGAGCCTGCATTTCTCGCCACGTTGCGAGGCGAAGTGGGTGAGAGGGCCGTCAGGACGAGGCGCGAGCCGGGCGGAGGAAAAAGGCGCGAGCAACATGGCCCTTGAGGCTTTTCACGAATCACGAGACACGAATCACGGCCCTTTTTCGCGTGCTTCGGCCGTCGGGTGGTGAGAAATGCAGGCTGGTAGCAGCTCTCTCGGTCTTCTCACCGACCTGTACCAGATCACGATGGCGCAGGGCTACTGGAAGACCGCTAAAGACGAGCATGAGGCGGTCTTCCATCTGTTCTTTCGCAGGAACCCCTTCGGCGGCGCCTTCTCCGTCGCCTGTGGCCTCGCCCCGGCCATTGAATCCCTGCGAGGTTTCGGCTTCGACGAGTCGGACCGCTCCTATCTGTCTACGTTGCGGGGAAACGACGGAGAGCCGCTTTTCGAACCCGCTTTCCTCGACTACCTGGCAAACCTCGAATTCGCTTGCGACATCGATGCCCTTTCCGAAGGCGTGGTTGCCTTTCCCCAGGAGCCGTTGCTGCGTGTACGAGGGCCCCTGCTGCAATGTCAGCTTCTCGAGACGCCGCTGCTGACGATCATCAACTTCCAGACCCTCATCGCCACAAAAGCCGCCCGCATCTGCCTCGCGGCGCAAGGAGAGCCGGTCCTGGAATTCGGTCTCCGGCGGGCCCAGGGCAGGGACGGCGGATTGGCGGCGAGCCGCGCGGCCTACGTCGGCGGCTGTGCCGGCACCTCCAACGTACTGGCGGGCAAGGTCTACGGCATTCCCGTCAAGGGCACCCACGCCCACAGTTGGATCATGTCGTTCGACAGCGAGGAAGAGTCGTTCCAGGCCTATGCCCAAGTCATGCCCAACAACTGCATCTTCCTCGTCGACACGTACGACACGATTGAGGGCGTCCGGCACGCGGTCGCCGCCGGCCGCCGATTGAGAGAGGCGGGCCACGAGATGATCGGCATTCGGCTCGACTCCGGTGACCTCGCTGATCTGAGCATCGAGGCGCGGCGCTTACTTGACGATGCGGGCTTCAACGAGGCCGCGATCGTCGGTTCGAGCGATCTGGACGAATACAAGATCGTCGAGATCAAGAAGAGAGGCGGACAGATCGCCGTATGGGGCGTCGGCACGCGTCTCGCCACCGCCTACGACGATCCAGCCCTCACCGGTGTCTACAAGATCTCAGCCCTCCGCGAGCCGGGCGGGGAATGGAAGCACTGCATCAAGCTGTCCGACGATCCGGACAAGCAATCCATGCCGGGCATCCAACAGGTCCGCCGCTTCTCCAGGAACGGGCGCTTCCAGTCGGATATCATCTACGACGAAGCTGCGCCCCCCGAGGCCGCATGGCAAGCTCGCGTGTTCGGCGACCCCGATACAAAGATTGCCCTTCCAGCGGACTGCGCTTCGGAGGATCTGCTCCAACCCGTATTCCGTTCCGGCGCGCTGAAGATGGAATTGCCCCCGATCCACGACATGCGCAGGCGCTGCCTGCATCAACTCGACTCGCTTGGCCCCGAACTCAAGCAGCCGGCCTCTGCCGTCCGCTATCCCGTCGGTATCGAGGACGGCCTTTTCAAGCGAAAACAGAAGCTTGCCGCCGCAAAGCGCTAACTCCACTCGACGGAACTTTCCTCGGCACCCGCTACAATCGGGATGTCGATCTTCGGGAGGCAGCAGTCAGAGCATGCAGGAACCGGTTGTCGTTCACGCCTTGCGAACCGCCGTGGGAAAGGCGCCCCGTGGCTCGCTCAATACCACGCGCCCCGACGACATGGCCGCCGCCGTGATCGGTGAGATCGTCGAACGCACTCCGGAGCTGCCCAAGGACGAGATCGAGGACGTCATCCTTGGCTGCGCGATGCCCGAGGCCGAGCAGGGCATGAACATCGCCCGAATCGCCGGCCAGCGCGCCGGACTGCCCGACTCCGTACCAGGCATGACGATCAACCGCTTCTGCAGTTCCGGCCTGCAGTCGATCGCGCTCGCGGCCGATCGCATCCGCGGCGGAGGGGCGAAAGCCATCATCGCCGGCGGCGCTGAATCCATGAGCCTCATTCCCGGCGCCGGACACAAGCTGGCCCCCAACCCCTGGGTGATGGAGCACATGCCACAGATCTACATCAACATGGGTCTCACGGCCGAGAAAGTCGTCAGCAAGTACGGTATCCCGCGTGAAGCCCAGGATGAGTTCGCGCTCGGCAGCCATCGCAAGGCCGCCGCAGCCCAACAAGGAGGCAAGTTCGACGAAGAGATCGTACCGCTCGACGTCAAGGTCACCGCGGCCGGCAATGGCGGCGTCCACACGCGCGAAGCCGTGTTCGCCCGTGACGAAGGAATCCGTTTCGACACCAGCCTCGAAAAGCTCGCTACGCTCAAGCCGGTCTTCCGGGTGGGCGGTTCGATCACCGCCGGCAACTCCTCGCAGACGAGCGATGGCGCGGCGGCGGCCCTGGTCATGTCCGCCGATCGGGCGCAAGAGTTGGGACTCGATCCGCTTGCCCGCTTCCTCGGCTTCGCCACCGCTGGCGTCCCGCCCGAGATCATGGGCATCGGTCCCGTAGCCGCCATTCCCAAAGCTCTCAAGCTCGCCGGGCTCGAGCTCGAACAGATCGACCTTATCGAGTTGAACGAGGCCTTCGCCGGGCAAGCCTTGGCCGTCATCAAGCTCGCCGGACTCGATCCCGATCGCGTCAACGTCAACGGCGGCGCCGTCGCTCTCGGCCACCCGCTCGGCGCGACCGGCGCAAAGCTCACCGCGACGCTTCTCCAGGAGATGCATCGCCGCAAATCGCGCTACGGAATGGTCACGATGTGTGTCGGCGGAGGACAGGGGGCCGCCGGCATCTTTGAGAGAATCGAATAGGCGCTGATTCCCCGCCTCCCTTTTATGGCCACTACCGAGTCCATTCCCATAACGGGCGCAGCCCCTGTCGGCGGCGGTTTTCTTCTCGAAGACTTTCCTGCCGGGACCGCCTTCATCTCGGAGGACTTCACCGAGGAGCAGCGCCAGATCGGATCCACGGCCGACCGTTTCGTGACCGAAGAAGTTTTGTCTCGCATCGATCAATTCGAGGCGCAGGAGCCCGGTCTCTGCCGCAAGCTCATGAAGCAGGCCGGCGACCTCGGCCTGCTGGCGGTCGGAGTTCCCGAGCCATACGGCGGGCTCGAGTTGGACATGACCAGCGGCCAGGTCGTTGCCGAGCGTATCGGACGCTACGCCTCGTTCTCGACCACCTACGGCGCGCACACGCACATCGGTACGCTCCCGCTGGTTTTCTTCGGAACCGAAGAGCAGAAGCGGCGCTATCTCCCGCGAATCAGCAGCGGAGAATGGATCGCGGCCTACTGCCTCAGTGAACCCCACGCCGGCAGCGACGCGTTGGCCTCTCGCACGCGAGCCGAGCTGTCCGCCGACGGCAGGCATTACATCCTCAACGGCGAGAAGATGTGGGTCTCCAACGGCGGCTGGGCGGATTTCTACACCGTCTTCGCCAAAGTCGACGGTGAGAAGTTCACCGCCTTCCTCATCGAACGAGGCTGGGAAGGCGTCAAGCCTGGCGCGGAAGAACGGAAGATGGGCATCAAGGGGAGTTCGACGACGCCCCTGGTGCTTGACGAGGTCGCCGTCCCGGTCGAGAACGTGCTCGGAGAAATCGGCCGCGGCCATCTCATTGCCTTCAACATCCTCAACATCGGCCGCCTGGAATTGGGCGCGGCTTGCATCGGCGGCGGCAAGGACGTGATCGCCGCCACGATCGAATACGCCAAACAGCGTCAGGCGTTCGGAAGACCCATCTCCGATTTCGGCTTGATCCGCCACAAGCTCGCGCAAATGGCCGTCTATCTCTTTGCCACCGAGTCGATCGTCTACCGCACCTCGGGCATGATCGACGCCCGCTCGGCGGGCCTCGACTGGACCGGCGAGCATTCGGCGCGCGCGCACCTGAAGGCCATCGAGGAATACGCTGTCGAGTGCTCGATCGTGAAAGTGTACTCCAGCGAATCGCTCGATTACCTGGTCGATGAAGGCGTGCAAGTCCACGGCGGTTATGGATTTCATCAGGACTACAGCATCGAGCGCGCTTATCGTGATGCGCGCATCAACCGCATCTACGAGGGCACCAACGAGATCAACCGTCTGCTCATCACCGGCATGCTCCTCAAGCGCGCCGCGCAGAAACGCCTTGACCTTGGGACAGCCGCAAGAAACGCCATGAACGAGGCGGTAGGCGACGCTTTCGGCAACGTCGATTGGGCCGGCTCGCCCGAGCGGGAGTTGCTGCGGCGCGCCAAGCAAGCGACGCACATCTGCGCCGGCGCCGCCTGGCAACGCTTCGGAGACCAGCTCGAGCAGCAGCAGGAAGTCGTCGCCGCGGTCAGCGGCATGGTCATCGGGATCTACGCCGCCGAATCAGCCCTGCTGCGCGCCGAGAAGCTTCAAGCGCGAGGCCGCGGCGAGAACGCGCGTGACATGGCGCGGCTGCTGGTCTTCGACCTTCTCACGGACGTCCGGAGTCTCGGATCGACGACCCTGGCCGCATCCCTCGACGGCGAGGCTCTCGTTCACACCGAGCGCCTGCTCCGCCGGCTCACCGATTGCCCCTCTCTCGACACCATCGCTCTGCGCCGCCGCATCGCCGAGCGCCTGATCGCCGCCGAAAGGTTTGTGGTTTGACCCTGCACCGCCGCGGCTTCGTGCGGTTGTGCATCGGTGCCGGGTCCTGTCTGTTCTGGCCTCGCCACGCCGCCGCGGCAAGCGGCGAGACGCGATATCAGAAGCTGCTCGTCCGATATCGCAGCGATCCGGACCGCATCGCACGCGCGCTCCCTCCCGCCCTGAGTGCGGACCGGAGTGGCGAGGTCTGGTTCGAATGCGTGCGGATCATTCCCGAATCCGCAGGGCCGCTATTCGAAGGTCCTTATCTGGCCGTGGGCATCCGCTTGGCCGTCGAGCACGGCTCCGGACCGGGTTGGTTCCAGCCTATCCGCTGGACAACTCACGAATGGCTTCGGCTCTGGGAGCGCGAACACCTCGGCTTCAACACGAAACGTGCCGAAATCGATCTCACCGTAGAAGGCGCTTCCGTCAAGGCGTCGCTCGATCGCAAGGGCTTTCGACTCCTCCGCGTCGCCACACTTCGCACCGACCGCAGCGTTGCATCGAGCGGCCCTTCCGCCGGCCGCGACCTCTTCTGCTACCGCTACGGCCTCGGACCTGATTGGCAAAAGGCAACCGCAGGTCGATCGACCGGCATCTGGCGTATTCCGGCAACGGCCGCTCCGTCCGATTCCCTCATTCGCGCCTGTGACATTGAAAGCGCGGCGCTCCAACTGCCGCACGCGTCGCCGCTCGACCCCATCGCGGAGTTTCCTGCTCTTGAGATCCTTACGGCAATTTTTGAGGAAGGTACTGCCGAACACGTTCCCCCAAGCAATGCCCGCAAGCCGCGGTTCGTCAGCGGCATCGACGCTGCCGAGTTCCAATCGTGGAACCTCATGCATTACGACCGCCCGCACACCTCCCGGAGGCCCTGGCAGCCCGAAGACTGGCCTGACAAGGCGACTGCTTTCCGCCTCTCCGGCGCAGAGATCGAACGCTACCGATCACGCAGGGAAGTGCGGCTAGGGCCCGTCGACATGCTCGACGCCCGGCTGACGACGACCGGAGAGATCAAGAACGATATCCTCCCGCCGCCCTGCCGAGCAGGCTTCCGGCCTGCCCTCCGGATGCTCGTCCTGCGCGTCGAGGAGAGCGATCTCTCTCCCGTGCCGTTCAGCGAGGCCTGGCTGTTCGCTTTCGCCGTGGTCGAGCGTGAGCGCGGCTGGTACGCCCTGTCGCATATCGTCAGTGAAGGCGGTAACCTCACCTTCGGACGCGAGGTCCTCGGCTATCCTTCCAAGCTCGGGACACCCGACTTGAGCATGAGCTTTCGTGATTTCTCCGCGCATTGCGTCCGGCGTGGCCGCGAATTGCTGAACGCGCAGGGCAGACTCCGCGGCATCCCGACAGGTACCTCGCTATCGAAAATTCCTGTCTTGGGACTACGGCGGAGTGCTGCCCATCCGTCGGCTTCGACCAGTGGTGAGATCGTCGCGCAGCCTTGGTACTTCCAGGGACGTCATTTCTCCGTCGACCGGTCGACGGTCCGGATCTCGTTCCCGGAACCCGCCGACGAGGGGTCTGCCTTTGACCCGTGGTTCGAGTTCAACCCGATCCGTGTCGCCTCTGTCTCGGTGATGACCAACGGCACGATGCAGAGAACTCCAGGCCGTGTCGTCGCTCCCGTTGCGAACCTTCAGCCGTATTATCGTGAGCGTTGCGACGGCGCGATTCCCGGGATCGACTCGCCGGTGAACCCTGCCGTTCCGACGTTCGGAGTGGTTCGCGCGCCCGTCACGCGCTCCTGACCGCGCCCTGCTTTCATGGCTGACACCGCTTCCAACGACGCTTCGATTCGCAGCATCCCCGACCTGCTGGCGGCAAGAGCAACCGGCAGCGGCCAGCGCAGCGTTTTCCTCTCACCCGGCCGGCCGGACCTTTCCTACGAGGCCCTGCTGCAACAAGTGAACGATACGGTCGCGGCCCTCAACGCTCACGGTATTCGACGCGACGACCGCGTTGTCGTCGTTCTGCCCAACGGACCCGAAATGGCGGTCACTTTCGTCGCCGTTGCCTCCGGCGCCACTGCCGCGCCCTTGAACCCGGCTTACAAAACCGACGAACTGAACTTCTATTTCTCTGACCTCGATGCTAAAGCGCTCATCGTCGATCCGGCCCTCGACTCCCCCGCTGCCGAGGTAGCCCAGTCGCTCGGTATCCCCGTCTTTTTCCTCGAGGCCGGTGCTGATCGACCCGCCGGCGCGTTCACGCTCGCATGCCGCTCCGGAGATCGGCCTCCGGCAACGGACCCGGTCTTCGCCGAATCCGGTGACATCGCTCTGGTTCTGCACACCTCGGGCACGACCTCGCGGCCCAAGATCGTTCCGTTGAGCCACGCCAACGTTTGTGCGTCTGCGTTCAACATCACTGATACGCTCGCCCTCACCTCCGAAGACCGATGCCTGAACATCATGCCGTTGTTTCACATCCACGGCCTGATGGGAGCGGTGCTGTCATCGCTTGCCGCCGGAGCGGAACTCGTTGCCACGCCCGGCTTCGATGCCATGAGGTTCTTCCGTTGGCTCGGCGACTTCCGCCCCAGCTGGTACACCGCCGTGCCCACCATGCATCAGGCGATCCTCGCCCGCGCCGGACGAAACGAGGACATCGTGCGGCTCGCGAAGCTGCGATTGATCCGTTCGTCGTCCTCCGCGCTGCCGCCGCAGGTCATGAAGACCCTGGAAGACACGTTCCGCGCCCCCGTCATCGAGAGCTACGGCATGACCGAGGCGGCGCATCAGATGGCCAGCAATCCTCTTCCCCCCGCCCCTCGCAAGCCCGGTTCCGTTGGCCTGCCCGCAGGACCCGAGATCGCCGTCATGAACGACGCGGGCGACCTTCTCGCTGCGGGTGAGACCGCCGAAGTGGTGATTCGCGGCGCGAACGTCACCGCAGGATATGACAGGAATCCCGATGCGAACAAGGACGCCTACAGCGGCGGCTGGTTCCGCACCGGCGACCAGGGATACTTTGACGCCGACGGCTACCTCTTCATCACGGGCCGCTTGAAGGAGATCATCAATTGCGGCGGCGAGAAAGTTTCGCCGCGCGAGGTCGATGAAGTTCTGCTCGACCACCCCGCCGTTCGACAAGCCGTCACCTTCGCGATGCCCCACCGCATGCTCGGCGAGGATGTCGCGGCGGCCATTGTTCTGGCCGAAAACAAGACCGCCGACGCCCGGGAAATTCGCGATTTTGCCGCCGAACGTCTCGCCCCGTTCAAAGTCCCCGGCCGAGTCGTCTTTCTTGACGAAATCCCGAAAGGCCCCACCGGCAAGCTCCAACGCATCGGCCTGGCCCAAAAACTCGGCCTCGCATAGAGGGATGTACCATAAGGGACGCATCAACTCCCAAACGCCCTGAACGGTCCCTCCCGCAAACATGCAGCCCCTTACGGGTGTCTTTCCAAGTGACGGCATCGAGGCCGGCCCGCTGGCTATCCAGGATGGTCACCTGCACATTTGGAGAGCCTGCCTCGATGTCGAGCCGCTGGCGCAGCGCCGCTTGAGCGAATCCCTGTCGCAGGACGAATGCGAACGCGCGGCTCGCTTCCATGCCGAGAAGCACCGGCGCCGCTTCACGGCCGGCCGCGGACTGCTGCGTTCGCTGCTCGGAAAGTATCTCGCCCGGTCCCCTGGCGAAATCATCTTCAGCTACAACGAGCACGGGAAGCCCCGTCTCGCGCCCGGCCAGGACCAATCGGACCTCCGTTTCAACCTCTCCCACTCCGACGAACTCGCCCTCTTCGCTTTCACCTTGGGCCGCGAGATCGGCATCGACCTGGAACGCATCCGCCCCGAACGCTCCACTCGCGGCATCGCCGAGAGCTTTTTCGCGCCACGCGAGGTCGCTGCGCTCTTTGCGCTTTCCGGCGATCAGCACACCGCCGCCTTCTTCCGCTGCTGGACCCGCAAGGAAGCCTATATCAAGGCGAAAGGCTCAGGCATGTCCATCCCGCTTGATTCCTACGCTGTCTCCCTCGCGCCCGACGCCCCCGCCGAACTGCTGTGGGTAAGAGATCATCCCGAAGAGCCTTCCCGCTGGACTCTGACGACCCTGAGTCCCGACCCGGCCTTCGCGGCCTGTGTGGCTATCGAGGGCGAGCCCCTCACGGTGCGCTGCGCCGAGGCCCGTTCGTAGCGCAATCCCGCCCGCGTTGCCTGCATTTCTCCCCTCGTATCGAGGCGAAGTGGGTGAGAGGGCCGTCAGGACGAGGCGCGCGCCGCTGGGGGCAAGCGACATGGCCTATCACGAGTCTCGGCCTCCATGCAAGCCGCCCTGGATCAACGGCCGTACCGCCTGCCCAGGTTTTTGGGTCACGAATCACGAGTCACGAAACACGAATCACGGCCTTTTTATCGCGTGCTTCGGCCGTCAGGTGGGGAGATGTGCAGGCTAGTTCACTGCGCCGCGCTGCAGCTCCGCCTGCTTCAGCACCCACTGCCGGATCACCTGATATCCCGCATCCTCGGCCTCGTAGCGCTGTCCGCCCTGGTGCCCGTCCTCTTCCCCGGTTTGGATGTTCAGCGGCTTGCGCAGAAACTTGCTGCGCTCCACGTCACGCAGGTCGACACGCTGCTGCATCTTGCGGTAGTTGTCGAGCAACTGGTCCGGCGGGATGTACCCCACCGCGTCCGGCGGATCCAGATACAGCGTCGGCACGCGCCCCGGCACGCCATGGCAGGAGATGCAAGCCTTGGCGTCGGAGGAGTTGATCTTCGTCATCTCCGCGAAGACATAATCGCGAAAGTGCAGGATGTCGTCGATGAACTCCTCCGTTGATTCCAATCGCCGCGCGTCCGAACCCTGCGGCGGGCCTTGCTCGGTGATCAGTTTCCCGAGTTGCTCGCCGTAGACCGTGTCATCGCTGTTGAGAATGTTCTGGATCCGCTTCTGCAGCCGGGGAAGCGGCTCCTGCTCGACATAAGCCGCGAGCGCCTTGCGTACTTCCGGATTGCGCCGCAACGCCGTCTTGTTCGCCAACTGCACCGCCAGCTCACGGGCCTCTTCCGGCTGATCCGCAGCGAACCAGGTGTTGAACATTCGGATGATCTTGTCTTTGGTCGTCGTGATCGGGTCGATCACATCGACGCCAAGCTCGTCTCTGGCGAATAGCGAGCCGCTGCCGTCGTCGGGTGTCAACTTGATGTAGTCGATCCCGAAAATGTAGTTCGGCTCGGCCTCAGGGTTGGCGCCTAGCATTGTGACCGTCAGTCGGTTCTCGCCCTTCTTGAACTCATGCACGCCCAATGACACGGGGCCGCTCGGCGTCAGGTCCGGCTTGTAGAAATCTATCGGCTCGCCGATCTCTGTGTCGTTCAATGCAATCTGGACCGTGCCCATCTCACGGTCATACAGAAACGCCGTGAGAATTTCGTGCGGACCGGCCTCGGGCGAGTCCAAAACCAGGGTCAACCTTGCGCCGGGCACTCCTTCGCGCCACCAGAGAATCGTGTTCTTGCTGGTCAGCCCGTTCGGGACCATCTGCTCCGTCGTGCGGCCGAAGGTCAACTCGGTCACCTTCAGGTCCTCTGCTTCGACGGCGCCCTCGACCGCCTCTTCCATCGACAGGCCGCCTTCCTGATACGAAACCATCCACTCCGTCGAAGGGAGCCAGAAGCGCTCGTTCTCATCCACAAGCTCGAACGCCGTGTTGCGATGAAGCGTCCGGTTTTCACCCAGGACGCGCCCCAGGAGAACAGCCTTTTCGTCTTCCCCGGCAGAATCCGTGGAACCCTCGTCCGGCGCCGGCCTCCCGAGCAAGCCGGCGATTGCAGCCGATGCCCGCGAGCGCTCTTGCCGTCGGCCCGAAATCAGCAGCCGGTAGAACTCCTGCTCCTCACGCTCGCTGACGCCGTCGAAGTTCCACTTTACCCGCGCCATGAAGTTCGTCAGCGCTTCCGCATCCTTGTCACGGCCGGCCTCGATAAAACGATCGATCTTCGCCAGCAACTGCCGCAGCGTGTTCACGTCTCCCGGCAGCGACAACGATTGCGGATTCACCAGAGCCCGAGAAGCGACCGCCACCATGTCGAGGTCGCCTGTCGTGAGCAAGTCGAGCAGGCGCTCTTCGAGCGGTGCATATGCGACATTCGCCGCCGCTTCGAGAGAGATCTTCTTCCAGGGAATCGCTCCGTCGGCCTCACGATCGTAGGTGTCGAGAATGACCTTCCCGAAGAACTCCGTGCTCCCCGGCGTCGAGTAGCCCAACTGCCCCGGCCCGCCGTCGTTGGCACGCTCCTGGAAGTGCGACGCTGCCACCGCCGTAAGCCGGCGGTCGAACAGCACTCGCTCTTCGTCACCCGCCTCTTCGCGGCGCTCGGCCAACGTCTCGTACAGGTCGGACAGCTCGGGATACTGCTGATCGATGTTCTTGCCGCCCGTCTGGTTTGCGATCTGCCCGTTGACGATCAGCATCGAAACCGTCGAGTACCGTAGCGCCATCTCCGCCGCCGCGTTCGGTTCCTCTCGCAACAGCGCATCCGCCCAAGCGCGGTTCACCGCCTCTCGAAGCGGCGGATTCCAAACCCACCAGTGCCACGCCGCCTTGAAAGCGAAAGCCCTGGTGCCCGCATATGAATCCGACATCCCCGCCGCCAGCAGGCGCGCAAGCTTGGTCAGATCCACCTTGCTTTGCGGACCCGCCAGGTCAACCCTCGTCACCAGAGCCTGCAAGATCGCTTGCCGTCCCCGGGCGCCGGCCGTTGCATAGGCCTCGAACGTCTCGTTCCAGCCCACGTCATCAAGCAGCAATTGCCGCAACGACCAGAACGCCGCCTCGCGGCACATCTTCACCGGATCATCAAGATGCTTGATCAGCATCGGCACGCTCTCCGGAGCCAACGAGCCGCCCATCCCCAGCAGCGCCTGGTACCTCACGTAGGCGTGCGTGCTTTCCGCCGCCTCCATGAGTTCGTCCGTCCACGCCGCGTCTCCCGAAACCTGATGTCGTCGGACTCGGCTCAGCGTTTCCAGCAAGGTCGGCTCCGCGATCGATTGCTCCGACGACTGCTCGCTTTGGCGCGTCTCGACGGGATAAAGCCGGCTCAGTGCCCGGATCACGTACGCCGTCGTTACGAAGCCGGTCTGCGCCGAGTGGTTCCAAAGCCCGTACTCGTATTGATCATCAAGCAACCACTTCGTCGCCCTCTGTACCAGTGGATCATCCGCTCCGTGTCCTGCCGCTTCCAGCGCAATCAGGGCCACCGCCGTAGGAGCCGGGTCGCTTGGCTCATCCAGCCGCTTCCAGGTTTTGCCGTCATCCCGCAGAGTGCCCAGATCGAACCCCCAGCCGCCGTCTTCCTGCTGCAAGGCGCTGAGCCGTTCAAGGTCCGTCTTCACTTGCGCCGTGAACGCAGCCTGAAACGCCTGGGCTTCGGCAACCCGAGCCTTCGACCCGGTCAGCTCGCTGACGATCTCCGGATAGTTCTCCGGCCAAAGTTGATGAAAAAATTCGATCCGGTGCCCCAGGTCGTCGCTGACCTTCATGCCGTCGTTGCCGGTTGCCATGATCTTCTTCGCCTTCTCCTCCAAGCCGAAGAAGTAGCGCGGATCATTCGTATCCTGCCAGGCCCGCTCCAGAATCTCGGCCGCGAACTTGAACACCACGTTCGGTCCGAAGTTCGATCCCTTGCCCGCCGCATTGATGCCTTCCGGGTCATTCGTCTGCAGTACGTAGTTCGCGGTGCGGCGCTGCTGATAACGGTGCAGTCGCTTCGGCCGGACCGTCCGCTCGTGCAGAACGATGTTCCGTCCCGCCACGCGGCTCCCTGCCGGCGCATCGCCCAGATCGTTGGGGGCAAGGCTCGTATTCACCGCCGCGTCCTTGAGCTTGATCGACGGCCGCAAGCTCTCGTACATCGTGTTCACCAGCCGTCGCCAGTTCTGTATGGTGCCGGAGGGCCGATAGCCGCTGCGGAAGGCGTCCGCCACGCCCCACACGCCGCTCTGCGTGTGGCAGCTCATGCAGTTCTCGCCGAACAGGCTCGTGCCGTCGCGTACACGCCGGTCAACGGCGATGTTGCGCGGCCGATGGATCAACCAGGCATCGATCTCGGCAAGATGGTAATAGATCGCTTCTTCGACCGCGCGGACGGGGTCGTCGTACGGTGCCGGATCGATCAGCCGTACCTCCAGTTCGTAGCCCGGCTGATTCGCCTCCACCCGCAAGTAGTACACCCCGCCCGGCTCGATCTTGCGGGTGGCGAACGAGCGGAAGTTCGTATCCTGCTGATGAATGCGCTCGTTCACGTCCCGTCCTTCGTAGTAGCTGAAGACGGCAACCGGACCGGGAATCACCTGCGCTGGCGGGTGCACGTACGGAATCGGGTTGGCGTTGCCGAAGTTCTTGCGATCGGGCATTTCACGCGGCTCCAGGTCCTCGGGGCCGGGCGTGCCGGGTTGATAAACCCGAATCCGAGCGCTGACCACGGGCTCGATCAACTGCAGGTTCGCGGTGAAGATCTTCGGTTTCGCCCCCTGGTACTCGATCCGATACCAGTCGTCGGGCGACTTGCCTGAAACCGTGTTGTTGTAATACTCCAACTCATCGGCGCCGCCGAAGACTCGTAATACCTGGTCCTCGTCGCTTGCCGCGAACGGTAAATGGATCGCCAGTTCCGGCGTGCTGTTCGGTTCGGCTTCGAGAACGATGTCGTCCTGGTGCAAGGCATCGATCGGACGCAGTGAGACCGTGATCCCCACATCCGGGATGATGGGCGTGCTGGCGGGCATCGGCGTCGCCAACTGCGCCAGGCCCGTATCGCGCGGGATCTCCGATACCTCGACACCGCCCTCCGTGACGGTTTCTGCAGTGAGTCGATACGAGCCTGCGGCGGGCGCACGGTAGACCAGGTAAACATCCGGATCCAGTTCATGAAGCGTCTTCTGCCAATCTGCCGTTGACGAGGTGTGCAGGTCTCCCCGGTCACCCTCGAAAGCCCATTCCGGCAGGTCCGGCCCTTCCCACCGCACCTTGATCCGGCCGTTCGCCGGCAGCTCTTCGGGGTCGTCAATGCTGACGTGAATCTCCAGCGCCTGGCCTTCATCCAGCGTCCAGGAGTGTGTCCAAAAGCCGTCGAACGAGAGGCTCTCCTCGAACGAAGCGAAGCTCACGGGCGGCGAAGCCGAACTGCCCGCCGCAACCACCGCGGCAAGCACGATAACGGCGGCCATTCCAGCAGACAACCTGAACAAGGGCGCTCCAGAACCGGTAGTCATTCTTGGCGACCATTATAGCCGCGGGGCCTTCGGAACCCGGCCCGTCACTCAGCCCGGCAGCGGCGCTGCATCATCCGTTTCCGGCGTTCTTCCGGAGCTGTGAGTTAGGATCATGGCCATGAGCAACTTCAAGATTGCGCAACTGGATGAGCTGGAATCGATTCCCTGTCCCTGCGGCTCGGCTCGGCGGGCCTTCGCCGACAAGGACAACGATGTCGCAACCCTGCATGTCGTTGATATCAGCGCCGATTCCCGTGTGCACTATCACAAGAAGATGACCGAGATCTACCTCGTGCTGGAAGGCGCGGGCCATATCGAGCTCGACGGCGAGCGCCGGCCCGTTCGCCCGATGACCGCAGTTTTCATCAAGCCGGGCTGCCGCCACCGCGCGGTCGGGCGCATGCGCATTGTCAACATCCCCATCCCCGCGTTCGATCCCGCGGACGAATGGTTCGACGAAGATACTGGTTAGCCTGAGTCAGCCTGCATTCCTTTGTTCTTATCCAGGGGGAGAAGCGCGAGCGTCGACCAGCACGCCGGTGGCGCAAGGAGCGGCAAGGAGCGGCTCGGCGCGGCACAGGCCTTCAGTGTTTCGCCGTTCCCGTCTCCACTGAATCTCCGGGTCCGTCTAAGACCTGATCCGCAGGACGAACCAGACGATCCCCACAATGAACAGCAGAACGGCTCCGATTTTTGTGGGGTGCAGTTCGGGTGCGCCGGAGATGAGCCGCGACACCAGGTAGGCGAAGAGCAGCAGGACCAGCGCTTCGGCGGTCACGACACCGCTCAGAACGTAGAGCGGGTCCATCTCCGATCGCTGCAGGAAGCTGCCGAAGTAGATCCCGTGGAAGACGCCCATGCCCGCCGCCACCAGCCAGCGGTAGCCGGCTTCGGGCAGGACCAGGATCTCGACCGCGAGGTAGGCGACGGTAAGAGCCGCGGCAGCTTCGATGAACCGGGGAGGTGGTTGCCACGGCTTGAAGGCCAGGATGATGGCCGCGATCAGTTCGGCCACGATGAATGCGCCGGCAAGGGAAAACAGTTCTTTGCGGGACCGGCCTGCCAGAACCAGGGCCAGCAGGAAGAGAATCTGAAACGGTCCCACGATGACCCGCACCACGCCCGCTCCCGCTTGAGAGAAGAAGAGTTCGGTCGTTGTCGGCGGCGTGAATCGGATCTCCGAGCGGCTGAAGCTGAAATCGAAGATGGCCTGCTTGACGATGTCCCCGCGCACGGCCTTCAACACATGGACGTGATTGGGCACGGTAACGGCGGCGTAGGTGCATGCCACTTCGAGCCGTTCGACAGGCTGTGGGAACTCGAACGTCGCTTCACAGCGGTAGACGCCCTCGTCGGCGTTCGCCTTGCAGGAGCCGCTGCTCGCCATGACTTCGCGGCCATCGTCATAGAGGCGGAAATTTTCCAACAGCGAGCGTTCGGGCTCTTCGAGATGGACGATCTCGTAAAGCGGCATGCGCAGTTCGTAGCTGACATGCGAACCTTCGACTTCGAGTTGCCCGCTGCTCATGCTCATGATGTGTGCGGAGAGACTCGCCGGCAGCAGAGCGAGCAGGAACGCGGCGGCGCGGAGGGCGGCGATATTTGGAACCGGCATTCGGCGGGCTTCTATCGACCCTCTCCCAACTCCCGCAGATTGGTGCGGATTTGCTGTGCGAAGGGGTCCTGCGGCCCCAGGGTGCTTTCTATGATGGTGAGAGCCCTCCGAAGGAGTTGCCTGGCCGTGGAGTAGTCGTTTCTTTGAAGCGCGGCGTAAGCAAGGCTGTACACCGACTCGGCGACATCAGGGTGATGTTCGCCGAACACGCCTTCTCGGATCCGCAATGAGCGGCGGAACAGCGGCTCGGCGCCGGACAAGTCTCCCCGCATCAGCAGGACCGTGCCCAGGTTGTGGAGGCTCATGGCCACGTCGGGATGGTCGGCGGGCAGCGTCTTTTCTCGGGTTGCCAGCGCGCGGCGGCCGAAACGCTCGGATTCATCGAGACGCCCGAGTTCGCGCAGAGTGACTCCCAGATCGTCCTGCACTGCGGCCGTGGCGGGGTGCTCCGCTCCCAGCGTCCCTTCGAGCAAGGCGGCGGCTTCGCGTTGTTGAGGTTCAGCGGCTCCGAAGTCGCCCTGGGCGGCCGCCAGCAAGCCGAGGCGGTTCAAGGTGAGGGCGTAGCGGGGATGCTCGCGGCCGAGAGTTCGTTGCAAAAGAGAAGCCGCTTGGTTGTACTGCATCCGGGCAGCCGCCGTGTCGCCTCGGGCCTCATCCAACCGGGCCAACAACACCAACGTATCGGCAAGGGCGGCGTCATCCTTCGTTGCGGCCTTCTCTTGGAGCGAGAGCGCTCGGCGGGCGAAGGTCAACGCAGCGTTGAGATCGCCCTTTTCGAGAAGCAAGGAGCCAAGGTTCGCCGATGTCGTTGCGAGCCGGGGATTCTCGGAACCAAGATGCTTCTCGAACGTCTCCAGTGCGCGCCGCAGATGCCTTTCGGCTTCTTCGTATTTCCCTTGCTCCCGCAGAACGCCCGCGAGATTGTTCAGCGTCGAGGCGACCTCAGGGTGTTCTGAACCAAAGGATTTCTCGTATCCGGCCAGGGCTTCGCGATAAAGTTTCTCCGATTCGTCCGGTCTGCCCCGCGATTCCAGCAGGAAGCCGAGATCATGGGCGCTGGCGGCCCGGTTGGGATCGTCGGGGGTCAGCGTTTTGCGCCGGATGGTCAGGGCTCGCCGATAGTGAGGCTCGGCCGCGGCAAGATCGCTCTGGGCTTCGAGAGCGGCCGCGAGCTTCTTGAGCAAAGCGGCGGCAACCGGCGTGGCTGCTTCCCCGTGGGTCTTGATTGCCCGCTCGTACAGCTTGACCGCTTCCCGTGTATCGCCGCTCGCAACCAGCAGATCCGCTAGACGGACAAGGGTTTCCTGTATCGAAGCATCGGTAGCGTCGAATGACTTTTCGCGAATCGCGAGGGCTTCGCGCAGCAGTGGCTCCGCCTGCTGATAGTCCTGACGGGATTCGAGAACGCCGGCTAGCGCCAGCAAGCTGTCAGCCACCTTGGGGTGATCCGAACCCAGTTCTTTTCGCCGCTCGGCGAGCGCTTGGCGGTAGAGCGGTTCGAACAGGCGGCTGTCGCGCGGGTCTTGCTCGAACAGCGGTTCGGTTTCGGCCGCAGGTTCATTCGGCGCCGCTGCTAGCGGCGCCAGGCAGACGAGCGCGATCACCACGATGCCTAGCAGTCCGTGGCAGAAGTCCCGTGGAAGGCGCGGCGGGCTCCTGCGGTCGCTCGGTGCGGAGTGAGGAGGATGGTGATCCGGGTGATCTCCTCCGACGAACGACAAAGCCGACGGCCTTGGGCGGTCGACTCCGTGGTCAAGCTGGGCAGCAAGCTCAGAACCGCCGTTGGAACAAAAAACGTCCGTCGCCCAAAGGGGTACGCACCGCTTCGCCCGGTTGCGCGGAGAGAGCGGCGCTGTGTTCCTGGGGCGGCCACACGTTACGCAATCGGCCCCGGGGCGCGTAACGCCGCCTGCGTGACTTTTGCCACGGGCTGCTATGCGCAACGGCGTCAATTCGCTGCTGTGAGCTATGCCTGCGCGCGCCGATTCCTCGTATGCCACTGCCCTTCAAGTCTAGCCTGCATTTCTACCTGTCTGACGGGCGAAGCACGCAATACGGACCGTCATGGCTTCGTGGCGCTTGCTCTCCATGCTCAATGCAGGATCAGGTACACCTCCACGCGCCGTGCGGCCTGCATAGCACCGTGAACAGCGCTGCGCCCGGCTGACAAGGCGTGACGAGAGAGCATATTGGACCTGTTCGACCGAGGAGCAACGCAGTTCAGCCGGGATGCATCGCCGCTTGAATGCGGCGGGGCTTTTGCCACGGGCTGCAAGGCGGCAGCAGAGGTTCGATGCAACCGTCGAGTGTTTCCACTCGGACCCATAGAATGTTCGGCTGGTGGAACGAATCGTGATTTTGCTATCCGTTGTGCATCGTGTTGCCATAAAATTGGCTTGGTTACAGAACGATGTCGCTTGCGGCATGGCCGGGGGCGGATGGCGTTACCTTCCTTGAAGGGATTTACGGAATGGCCAATGGAAAGCAGCTCAGCATCCTGAAGCAAGGTGTCGCGGCCTGGAATCAGTGGCGTGACACACACCCCAAGAGTCGACCGGACCTGCACGACTGTGAGTTGGAGTCCGCAGACCTTGGCGGCGCTCACCTCGAACAGGCGGATCTGTGCGATGGTCACCTCGATGCCGCCAAGCTGGAGGGAGCACGATTGGACAGTGCAGACCTGGGCCGGGCGCATTTGCATGATGCGGACTTGCACGAGGCTCATTTAGAGGAAGCCAACCTCAGTTCGGCTCATTTGGAGAGGGCGCGGCTCGACAAGGCTCACTTGGAAGGCGCCGACCTTTGGGAGGCTGATCTCGAGGGAGCGAATCTCGAAGACGCCTCGCTGGAAGGCGCCGACCTTGGAGGAGCGTGTCTCGAGCGGGCTTTGCTGAATCGAGCCGAGTTGCGAGGCGCCTGTTTGCGCATGGCCAATCTTGAGGGCGCCGGTCTGGTGGGAGCGAACCTCGAAGGCGCGATGCTGACCGGTGCGCATGTCGAAGGGGCCGATTTTCGAGACGCCAAAGGCTTGACGCAGGAGCAGATCGAGTCGGCGCAAGGAGACCCTTTGACGGGCTTGCCCGAAGGGCTGCAACGGCCGGAGCACTGGCGCGGGTAGGACGCGGCGCAGGTCAGCGCGCGAACAGCTCTTCTCTGAGCAGAAGATCGACGATCTTCCCCAAGGCTTCGATATCCTGCAGGTCCGATACCTCGCCGCCGGTGTGGGAGTAGCGTAGCGGCCAACTCAGGGGAATGTTGACCGCTCCGTACGGTATGAAACGCGACCCGTCGTTGCCGCCGGAAGTGACTCCATATTGAACGGGGATACCGTGTGAGCGGGCGAGGCTTGCGACGCGTTCGACCTCCGCTCGATTTGAGATACCGCTCGTATCGAGCGCCCTGATGACGAAGCCCCTGCCGAGCGGTGCGTGAGCCAGCGCCGGGTTCTCCATCGGCGAATCGGACGTGACGAAGCTGTCCACGGGGTAGACCCGTCGCGGTGAGTTCTCTTTGGCGAGGGCTTCGGCGCCGACGAGTCCGATTTCCTCCTTGCTGCTGAAGACGATCCAGGTGGGTCGCGCTTTGCTGAGCTTGCGGACTTCGGCGGCTGATAGCGATTGCAGAGTCCGCAGAAGGATGCCGCACCCCACCCGGTCGTCCAAGGCGCTTGCCGCCAAGCGCTGCCCCAGAAGTCGGCTCCAGCGTCTGGGAACAGTGACGGTGTCACCGGCAGTGATGCCGAGAGACTCGGCTTCGTCCGCCGAACGGATACCGGCATCTACTGCGCCGCGCATCGTCATGCAGGCGTCCAGCGGTCCCTGAGCGGTGTGAACGATCACCGGTCGCCATTCGAACAGCGAGACGTTGAGCCCTCCCAGGGATTCGACGGAGAGCACTCCATCAGGTCCGATGCCCTTGACCTTGAATCCGATTTCATCCATATGAGCGACGAAGATGGCGCCGGGCGGTCCATCCGTGCCCAGAGGAACGATCAGGTTGCCGTGATCGTCGGTACGGGACCGGTGCTTTGCCCAGTCAGGCAGGCTCTGTCGAATCCAATCACGGACCGCGGATTCCGCACCGCTCACGCCGGGCAGGCTGGCCAGTTGGCGGATAAGTGAAGCAAGGGAATCGACTCCGGCTGGCCGGTTCACCGGAGTTTTTCCACGTCGGACGGGCTCGTATTCCTCTTCGGCCCAGGTGATGCCCACGGACGCTGCGAGTAAGCGAGCCGTCTTTTCCACCTCAGACAAATGAATCGTTTCGATGGGCGTGCCGTCATGTTCGGCGCCCACGGATAGCACGGCTGCTTGTTCGGCGTCCGGCCAAGGTTCCTCCATTCGGAAGGGACCAAAGGTCTTGGAGAACGAACTTGCTTGTTGGAAGTCAAGGTCGTGGTCAGAGGCGAGGCGCCAGAGTTCGTCTTGGAGCTCGGAAGACCAGCCGGACGCAGGCGCGATTTGCGAGCGCGGCTTGCCGCCCGGTGCGAGCCAGATCACGCGGTCGGCGGCGCTGCGCTGCAGCACGCGAAGCAGCCCGGTGTTGTAGTAGAACTGCTGCGTGACGAACGCCAGCGTAACGGTCCCCTCGGGCGGATCGTCGCTCAGCCGCTCGGCGAGGCGAAGCAGGGAGGCTGCTCCGGCCCGGCTGGCTATCCAGGGGGCGCTGAGCCGGCGGCCGCCGGGGAAACGGATCAGCCTTTTGTCGAGGGTGACCGGATCGAGCACTTCCACGCCGGCGGAGCGCGCCTCGGTGGCGGTCGAGGCTCCGATGTCAATGTAGAGATCCTTGTCGGTCCGTGTGGAGGAATGACCGCGTTCGTCGTCGAGGTGCACGGACGGCGCGGCCACCACGCCCATGAGATTTTCCCCTGTTCTTGTCCGTACGGTGACGTGCTGCGCCTGGAGCAGACTCTCGAACTGGTAGTGAGGAGGTGGTTCGGCAAGCCGCTTGAGGCGCAGATAGCCATTATCGGTGATGGCGGAAATAACAAAGCCCGGCTCGTCGAGGCCTGCGGCGATTAGCGTCCTCGGCAACCCCCGGCCGAATGTTTTCGTGATCGAACCAGTGTTGTCGACTTCCGCGTCCTGGCCGAGTTGACTCTCGATGTACTGCCGGACTTGGTCTTCGTTGCCGGCCGCTCCATCGAGGGTTGCCAACTCGCCGAGATGCTCGGCGTGAGCCGCACAGAGGAAGACTGCGCCGAGGATCGGCGCGGTTCCCCATCGCGCGAGCAAAGCTTTACTTGTATGCAATGACGTCGATCTCAACCAGTGAATCTCCGGGTACGCCCCCGTAGGTTGCTACGGTCGTGCGGACAGGCGGATTGTCTCCGAAGCGGCCGCGGAAGACCTCGTTCATGGCACGGTAATCGTTCAGGTCGTGCAAGTAGACATTGCACTTGAGGCACTGATTCATCGATGACCCGGCGCGTTCGAGTTCTTTCTCGATGTTGTTGAGCACTTCGTCGGTGTGCTTCTTGATGTCGCCTTCCTGGTGATAGCCTTTGCCGGCCACGAATACCAGGTTGCCGTAGGTGACGAGCGGGCTGAAGAGTGGATTATCGGGCTTTCTCTCACCCCGCCAGAGCACCTTTCGCTCCGGTTTGGATTGGGCGGCGGCGGTGCCCGCTGCCCCGGCCACGGCAGCCACGGCGGCGCCTTTGGCAAGGAAACGTCTGCGATTGGTTTTCTTCACGGTCTTGAACCTTCCTGAAATCTTGTAGAGAACGGGACTGACAATGAGGCTACCTTAGCGCGAAGAGTTTCCGTAGCGCCAGTGAGAGGGAAGACCGTCAACACGAGCGGCCTAGGTGCTTGTGTTGAGCACCGTATGCCTACGGACGCGTCCGGGCCATCACTGCTGTCTCGAACTCCAGTCGTGCAAGCGCTCTCTTACACTAATGCTCTGGCCTTCTTTTCTAGCCTGCATTTCTCACCACGCGGCGAGGCGAAGTGCGTGAGAGGGCCGTCAGGACGAGGCGCGCGCCGCTTGGCGCGCGCAGGCGTACTTGAACCGTACGTTGAGCACGGCAAGCAAGCGCAACGAAGTCCTGGCGGTCGTATCGTGTGCTTCGGCCGTCGGGTGGTGAGAAATGCAGGCTAGTCATGCGGCGAGAAAAGCAGACTGGCCATGGGTGAAAAGATGCGCCGGAAACTCATCGTTCGTATCGTGCTGTTCGTCTTCGTGACCTGTCTTCCGGGTCTCTCCCAGACCGGTGATGACTCATCGACCGTGCTGGAGCAGATCTTGTCGATCACTTCAGTCGGGGGCGCAGCGATCTCCCCCGACGGTTCCGAGGTCGCCTACGTGGTTACGCCCCACGATGCGAAGGGTAACAGCCTGGGCTCGGAAATCCGCATCGTCTCGACGCAAACCGGCGAAGAGCGCAAACTCGTCAACGGCAGCGGTCCGATGTGGTCCCCGGACGGCTCGAAGATTGCCTATTTCTCTTCCCGAAGCGGTCGCCGTCAAGTCTGGGTTATCGAGGCCGCCGGCGGCTCTACCGAGCAATGGACAGACCATCCCGGCTATATCGATCGCTTTCGCTGGGGACCTGGCTCGAAGCGTATCGCTTTCCTTTTTCGACAAGCTCATGCGGCCGACCTCCGATTCTTCACCAAGGCGCCCCATCCGTTGATGCCGGTCGTTGTTGATGGCAACAACCTCCCGATGAATCAGTTGGCGATCATCGATCTCGAAACCAAGACCCCCAATACGATCACGCCCGCCAGCTACAGCGTCTGCGGCTACGAGCAGTGGTTCCCCGACACGTTCTCCTGGTCACCCGATGGCGAACGCCTCGTCTTCACAAAGCGTCCTCACGCCAAAGCCGGCGGGCATCTCCATGGCGACCTGGTTTCGGTCACGCACCGCGGCCACGCGCCGCGGCGTCTGGTCGAGCGCGAGGGTATGGATGCCCACCCGGTTTGGTCGCCCGACGGCAATCATGTCGCTTTCATTTCAACGGAGCGTTACGACTGGGTGACCGTCTCCTATCTGTATCTCGTTCACCCGTCCACGCTCGAACGCCGCAAGATCACTCCCGACTTCGATGAGAAGATCAAGACGTTCTTCTGGACCTCCGACAGCAAACGCATCCTCTTCATCGCCGGCGACCGCACTGCCTCGCAGATCTATTCCGTCGACATTGAAACGGCTGAAGTCGAAGCCCTTACCAACGGTGATGACTTCCTGAGCGGACTCAGCGTCGCCGCCGACAGGGACTCGATCGCCTTCATCCGCCAGAACGCCGCGGATCCGCCCGATGTCTACTTTGCCCGCTTGGATGAAATGAAGCCGAAGCGGCTCACCGAGGTCAACCCACAGATCAAATCGTGGCCGGAGATCCGAACCGAGGTCGTTCGTTGGAAGAGCTTCGACGGCATGGAAATCGAGGGACTGGTTCACTGGCCGCATCGGTATCGCCAGGGCCGCCGCTATCCGCTGCTGGTTGTCCCGCACGGCGGGCCGCACTCCGTCATGTCGAATCTGTTCGTGAACGGCGAATACCGCATCTTCGCGATGCGCGGCTGGGCGGTCTATCGACCCAACTTCCGGGGCAGCGGCCATTACGGCGAAAAGTTTCTCCGGGCGAACCTCGGCTCCTGGGGCATCGGAGACTATCAGGACGTAATGAGCGGCGTCGACCACCTGATCAAGGTTGGGCTCGCCGACCCCGACCGCCTCGGCATCTCCGGGTCAAGCTACGGTGGATTCATGACGTCGTGGACCATCGGTCAGACCGGCCGTTTCAAGGCTGCGGTCGTCGGAGCCGCCGTTACCGATGTTCCGAGCTTTCTGCGGACTACCGATGTCCCGGAGCGCTTCGAAAGCTATCTCGGCAAGGACATCGTGGTCTACCAGCGTTCCTCCCCCCTGACCTACGCGGACAAAATCGAGACACCCACGCTCATCTGGCACGGCGACGCCGACATTCGCGTCCCCGTCATGCAGGGTCGCCACCTCTATACCGCTCTGCTCAAGAACGAGATTCCGGTGGAGTTCGTCATCTATCCCGGCGAACCCCACGGCCTGCGTCGCCCCCTCAACCGGCGTGACCTGTTGCTGCGGAAAATCCGCTGGCTCCACGGCTGGGTCATCAACGGTGAGCGCCCGAAACCGGTTGTCCCGGCGACCCCCGAGTAATCATTCGCTCCCTCGATTCCGGGGCTGTGCCAGGCGGTTGTTACGAGCCTGACCCGTCCTCTCTCGTCATGCGCCGGTCCCGACTTCGGACAACTGCCGCAGAGCACCATCTTCAAGCAAACCGCCTTGCATCAGTTCACTTGGCCGAGGCGAGTGAAGAATAGGGAAATTGGTGGGAAGATCCGCCTTCGACGATGCCCGGGGGCCGGATGGCAAGAATGTTGAGAGAAACTTTACGGCCTTCTCTGACCAATTTGCGGATTCACCAGTTAATTCATAGATGGAATTGTCCAACGAACAGGCCATTCCAGCCGTCACAAATCAGGGGCCATGATCTTCTCCCAGGATTGCCGCAACGGCTCGATCAACATCTCCTCGGTATGGTCAAAACGGATCGGCGTAATCGAAACCTTGCCGTCGCGGATCGCCGCGTAGTCGCTGCCGGGCTCGGCATCAGCCAAAGGCACTTCCTCATGCATCCAGTAATACGGCCTGCCGTGAGGATCAAGCACCTCGATCATCAGTTTTCGTGAAATCTTCCGGCTCTGGCGCGTAATCTCGATTCCCTCATTCCAGGGATGAGGGACGTTCACGTTGAGGGCGACCCCGGCCGGCATCCCCGTTTCCAACGCCTGTAAAGCGATACGTGGGGCCAGCTCGGCAGCCTGCGAATAATCGATGTTCTTGCGTGCGTTCACCGAAAGGGCAATCGCCGGAATGCTGTATTTGGCCGCTTCCGCCGCTGCCGCTACGGTGCCCGAGTAATAGATGTTCTCGCCGAGGTTCGATCCGGCATTGATGCCGGAAACCACCAAGTCCGGCCGGAAGTCCAGGATTTGGTTCACCGCCATCATCACCGTGTCCGCCGGAGTACCTTCCACGGCGTAACGCCGGACGCCCTTCTTTTCAAATCGCAGGGGGCGTCGCAAGGTGATGGACCGGCTCGTGCCGCTCTGCTCATTCAACGGAGCGGCGACGTGAATCTCCCCCACGCCGGCGAGCGCTTCCTCCAGGACCTGCAACCCGAGCGCGCCGACACCATCGTCGTTTGTCAGCAGAATGCGGACCATCGGGAAGGTTGGCTCAGCGTTTGTTCAGGAGGGCCAGGATCTCTCGCAACTCTTGCTTGATGCCGGTCAGGTCCGGAGAAGCGGCGGTGGCTTGCGGGGCGGGGAAAAGCTGATCAGACTGCTCGCCGCTCTCGGCGGCGTTGTTCTGCTTCGGTCGGCCTCGCATCGCTTTGCGGGCCCCGGCGATCGTGTAGCCCTCGTCGTAGAGCAGGCGCTTGATCTCGAGCACCGTTTCCACGTCTTTGCGGCGATACTGGCGTTGGCCGCTCGAGGTCTTCTTCGGGGAGAGAGCGGGGAACTCCCCTTCCCAGAACCGCAGAACGTAAGCCTCGATGCCGGTAAGCTGACTCACGTCCCCGATGCGAAAAAAAAGCCGGTCAGGGATCTTGGGAGTCTCCTGCTCCGCCATGAGAGCCTATCGTAACAGACTGCCTGAAGTGATGAGGATGGTCCGTCGTCTTCCGGGAAATGGCGGTGCCCGATGATCCCGAGCTCGCAGAATCGGAGCCGGATCTTCTCGCCGACACTCTCCTATGGCAACTGAAACGCGACGCTGATCGTCGTCGCAGCCTCGATGGGTTGGCCGTTCAACAGCATGGGTTTGTATCGCCATTGCCTCACTGCTTGCATGGCCGCTGTAACCAATCGCCGGTCCACGAGGGTGTTGATCGGCTTGAGGCCCATGGGTTCTCCCTGTTTGCTGATCACCGCCTCGAGCACCACGGTGCCTTCCACGCCTTCTCGCTGGACATCCTTGTCGTAGACCGGGGGCACATGGTGAATGAGCTTCGCCTTCTCGACGTTGCCACCGACTCGATGCCTCGACGTTGTGAATGTCCCGGCTTCAACGGCCGGCCTGCTTCCTGAAACCACGATCATCTCCTCGATGGGACTGACATCCAGGGTGATGTCGAGGTGTTTGTCAACAGTGAGGTCCACCTGCTGCTCGTAGGTCGCGAAACCCCTGGCGCGCACCTCGATTCGATAGGCGGGCGCCGGCGCGAGACCATGGATTCGGTAGGAGCCGTCCGCACTCGTGGTGGTCGCCTCGGTATTGCCGCCGGCAGAGTCCACGATGAGAACAATGGCCTCGGGGATCCGTGCTCCGCTGGCGTCCTGGACGGAGCCGGAAAGAGTGATCCCACTCGATTGGCCGAGTGTGGGCGAAACAAGCGAGAGCAGAACGGCCGCGGTCAAGCCTGCCGCGGTCAGTTTCCGGCGCACCGCTCCACTCAGCATCCCGGAATGGAATCCCGGCTTTCGCAGGATTCGTTCGATCCGTCGAGATATGCGAGGAGTGTGGGCCATCGCAGGTGTTGCGGCCGGAAGCGCTCCTTCCTCCTGACCTTCCGCAGCGAACTCGAGCAACGTCTCGGCATATCCTTCAGGGTCCCGTGTAACCAGGATGACATGATCGTCACATGCCGTCTCAGCCAGCGCCTTCAGGCGGCGGTTTAACCGGCGGGCGAGCGGATGAAACCAGAATACGGCCTCGTTCAAAGCCGCCGCTGCCAGAATCCATCCGTCCCGGCGAGCAATGTGCGCCAGTTCGTGCAAAAGCACAGCCTGCAGTTTTTCCTTGCCCCATGCCGGCCATGCAGCGGGCAGGATGATGACAGGCCGAATGAATCCGAACACCACCGGAGTCCCGACCTCCGGGCTCGACACCATTTTGGGTGCGTGGCCGAGCTTGGCTGCTTGGAGCAAACTCTGTAGCAACTCTTGTGAAGCGGGTTCGACAATGGCATCCCCCCGAGCCATCAACTGAAGAATGCGCCGCCACGCAGTCATGGATCGCAAGAGGAGAATCGACGTCACCATGAGCGATAGCAGACCCGCTAGCCCCAGCCAGTTATCGGAAGAACCGATAGCGGACGTTACGGGGGAAACGGCTGCGTCCGGCCATGCCTGCATCACCGGGACGGAAACCGTCGTCTCGACAATCACACTTGAGGAGATTCCCGGCAGCCTGCCTGACACGTCCACCACCGGCAACAGGATCATCCCGCACAGCACGGCTGTCAAGACTCCGTGCTCCAGCGCCGGCCGTCGCGGACGCATCAACGACAGAATCAACCAGACAGGCAAGATGAGCGCCATTGCGCGCAAGGAAGACAGGAAGAGTACATCAAAGACGACCTTTCCGAATTCGACAGTGGTTGTGCCTATCATGGTTTTCTCCTCTTCGTCTCGCGGGTTGCCGCGATTCGTCTGGCCAATCTTTCGAGTTCCTTGCCATCGATGACGTCGTTGTCGACCATCCCGATGAGGAGCTGCTCGATGGAACCGTTGCAGAATCGGTCGACGATTCTGCGGACGGCTTGTGCAGCAACGCTTTCACCAGGATCGAGGGGACGATAGAGATACGTGCGGCCCTCCACGGTGTGCGTCAAGTAGCCTTTGCTCTCCAAGCGTCGAAGGATCGTCCGGACGGTGGAGTCTTTCATCGGGTGCCGAGCGGCAAGGGAGGTCCGAACGTCGTCGGCGGTCACCGAACCGCTGGACCACACATGGCTCATCACGAGCTCTTCGAGTCCACTGAGATCGTTCCAGGTGTTACGGCCCATAACGTTACATTTTGTAGCATAAAAGGGCGGCTCCGTCAAGCGGTTCCGGCTCGTGCGGCGCAATGGAAGAAGTTCCCCTGGCGAGCCAAGCAGGAAACCTGATGCGAAACATCCCCCGGATCAAGCGGCGTTGACGCTGGCCCGAATCTTTCCCACTTGAATGACCCGCACACGGGCGGAGAAAAAACGGGCCTGCATTTCTCACCAAGCGGCGAGGCGAAGTGCCTGTGGGTCACGAGACACGAGTCACGAAGCGCAATCGTTGCATTCGGGTACTGAAGCCCTTCAGTCTTTTTTTTCCGCCCCGGCCGGCCTGGCATGAGGACAGGATGTCGGGAATCACCCGGGTCGACTTGTCTTCAGCACGGCACGGCATGGGGCGGCATGGGCGGCATATTGCCCCCGGAGCCGGTGTCCGCGCGCCGTCAGCCGCCGCTCCCGCAGCGGCGACCCCTACATGAACCCATGTTGGAAAAGAGGATCGTTCTGTATTGCCTTGACAGCACTTTCTGCCTCGTGCAAGCAATTCGTTCGGCGATGCCCGTATTGGTTCTGAAGAGAGCCGTCTTCCCGTGGCCTACAATGGCTTCCGTGTCCGTGACGGCGCTTGTCCTGATTTCGTCGGTTCTGTTGGCGGCCTCTGTACCTGCCGATGTCGCCTTCCGCAAGGTCTCCTTCGACACGAGTGACGGCGGCAAAATCCACGCCAACCTCTATGGCGGGGGAGCGCATGGGGTCGTGCTGGCCCACGGAGCCGTCTTCGACAAAGAGAGCTGGCACGAGCAGGCAACGCGTCTGGCGCGAGCCGGCCTGCGAGTTCTGGCCATCGATTTCCGTGGCTACGGCGATTCCAGGCCGGGCAGCTTGGGTCAGGCTCTGTACCTCGACATCCTCGGCGCGGTCAAGCACCTCGAGGAGGAGGGCTGTGAACGTGTCTCGATTGTCGGCGGCAGCATGGGCGGAGGCGCTGCGGCAAGAGCCGCCGTCGAAGCCGAACCCGGCGCCATCGACCGGCTCGTTCTGCTGGCGCACTCGCCCATCGACGATCCCGCCGCGATGCAAGGCGACAAGCTCTTCATCGCGACCGAAGGGGACCGTCTTGCGGCCCGCCGCCGGCAATTCGATCAAGCGAGCGAGCCCAAGAAATGGGTCGTCCTTGACGGCTCCTCCCACGCACAGCACATCTTCAAGACCCCGCAAGCCGAAGAGTTGATGGAGCACATCCTCGATTGGCTTGCGAGCCATCACTGAGGACTGCCATGACAACCCACCGCCCGACACGCCGCGACTTTCTTTCTTCGACAGCCCTGGCGGGCTTGGCGCTTCCTTCGTGCGGCGGCCCGCACGCGCCGGCTTTCTCGTTGTCTCTGTTTCAAGCCGACGTCACGCCGCCGGCCGCCGGTCACCCCTTGCTGGCCTACCGCGTTTCGCGCTCGATTGTCGACCCGCTGTTCGTGCATGGTTTTGTCCTGCACGGTCCCGAGCAGCCCATCGTTCTTTGCGCCGTCGACTGGTGTGAAATCCGTAACGAGTCCTACGAGGCCTGGCGCGCGAAACTCGCTGCGGCCGCCGGCACGGCCAAGGAGCGGGTGCTGGTCACCTGCCTTCACCAACACGACGCTCCTTACACGGACCGCGTCGCGCAGAGCTATTTCGAGAAGCACGATCTCCCCGGTGCGCTCTGCGACGTCGAATTCGAAGACCGCATGATCGAGCGCGTCGCGTCCGCGGTTCGCGAAAGCCTCGCCGACCGGCGACCCATCGACCGCATCGGCCTCGGTCAAGCCAAGGCCGATCGACTCGCTTCCAGCCGCCGCTACCTCACCGAGGACGGCAAGGTTTCGTGGGGCCGCGGCAGCACGACCCGCGATCCGGCCATCCGCGCGCTCCCCGAAGGCCTCGTCGACCCCTATGTCAAGACCATCAGCTTCTGGTCCGGCGAAGAAGCCGTGGCGGCGCTCAGTTGCTATGCGACGCATCCGATGAGCTATTACGGCGACGGCGACATCTCGGCGGACTTCGTCGGCATGGCCCGTCTCCGCCGGCAGCAGGACACGCCCGGTGTCAAGCAGATCTTCGTCGCCGGTTGCAGCGGCGATGTCACGGTGGGCAAATACAACGACGGCAGCAAGGCGAACCGCCCGATCTTCGCCGACCGCCTCCACAAGGCCATGGCCGACGCCTGGAATGCCACCGAGACCCGGCCGCTCGAAACCGTGGAGTTCCGCAACGTTCTGCTTCGCATGGAGCCCCGTCAATCGCCCGGCTACCGGCTCGAGGACTACCACAAGACCATCGCCGACCACGCGGCCGAACCGCGCCCCCGCCTCACGGCCGCCCTGGGGCTTAGCTGGCGCGAGCGCTATGACGCCGGTCATGCGATCGACGTGCCCGCCATCGATTTCGGCCCGGCCCAACTCGTTCTCATGCCGGCCGAATCATTCGTCCAGTATCAACTCTGGGCTCAGGAAATGCGCCCCGACTCCTTCGTCATGGTGATGGGATACGGCGAGTGTGCGCCCGGCTACATCCCTTCCGCGAAGGACGCCGCCGAAGGCTACAACGACCACTACAGTTGGATCGCTTTCCCCGAGTGCGAACACGCCATGAAGACCGCGCTGAAGAACGCCCTTGCTGCGGACACGGGAACCACTTGAGCTCGCTGCCCGGAAGAGGTCTTGGGCTCCGCCTCCTGTGTGAACAAGTTTCGTGCGATGGGAAGCCCATGAGCGGCATCCTGTCGCCGCTCTTCTTGCCTCCTGCAAAGCCAGATCATTGAGGCTGAATGCACGTCAGCAATTCGTAGAAATCCTTAGCCTGCATTTCTCACCACGCGGCGAGGTGAAGTGCGTGAGAGGGCCGTCAGGACGAGGCGCGAGCCGCTTGGCGCGCGCAGGCGTACTTGAACAGTACGTTGAGCACGGCAAGCAAGCGCAACGAAGTCCTGACGCTCGTATCGTGTGCTTCGACCGTCGGGTGGTGAGAAATGCAGGGTAGCCGCTTAGAACGACAGACCTGTTACTCGTTTACCGTTCACAGGGCCGGCCCAATGTCGGATTTTCGTAGGGGACGCTACGATGGAGTGTTCCGTCCGTTCTACTAGTGTGAAACATCCTCCTGATCAAGTGGCGTTGACCCCGGTCTGGGTGTTTCCCGCTGTATGATCTGCACGCGGGCGGAGGAAAAACTAGCCTGGTGACGAACTGATGTTTTCCTTTCGAGGCGTGGACTTCATCGACTTGGACTGTCTGCTCTCCGAGGAGGAAAAGCTCGTCCGCCGAACGGCCCGGCAGTTTGTGGATGACCGCGTCCTGCCCGTCATCAGGGAGTGCTTCCGCGAAGCGCGCTTTCCGGTGGATTTGATTCCTGAGCTGGGTGAGTTGGGTTTCCTCGGCGCAAACCTTGAAGGATACGGTTGCGCGGGCATGGAGGATGTCGAGTACGGCCTGTTGATGCAGGAGTTGGAGCGGGGAGACAGCGGGGTCCGGAGTTTCGTGTCTGTGCAGAGTGCGCTGGTGATGTGGCCGATCCTCGAATACGGCAGCGAAGCGCAGAAGGACCGCTGGTTGCCGGAGTTGCAGGCCGGCAGAAAGATCGGATGCTTCGGCCTGACTGAACCCGATTTTGGATCGAATCCGGCCGGAATGCGCACTCAGGCGGTTCGTGACGGCGGCTCGTTTGTGCTGAACGGCGAAAAAACGTGGATCACGAACGGAACGCTGGCGGACGTCGCGCTGGTGTGGGCTCGCCAGGACGAACAGATCCGGGGTTTCCTCGTCGAGAAGGGCACGCCGGGATTCAAGACTACGGACATTCACGGCAAGTGGTCCATGAGGGCTTCGGTAACTTCGAGTCTGGCCTTCACGGATTGCCGCATTCCCGCGGAGAATGCGCTGCCGGGAGCCCTGGGTTTGAAAACGGCGCTCGCTTGCCTGTCGCAGGCGCGCTACGGGATCGGCTGGGGATGTATCGGCGCTGCGATGGATTGCTATGAAACGGCGCGGCAATACACGCTGTTGCGGAAGCAGTTCGGCGACCGTTCGTTGGCCTCGCACCAGCTTGTGCAGAGCGAGCTGGCATGGATGGTCACTGAGATCAGCAAGGCGCAATTGCTGGCGTTTCACTCCGCCCGGCTCAAGTCGAAGGGACTACTCAAGTTCTTTCATATTTCGATGCTGAAGCGGAACAACGCCTGGATGGCCCTCGAAGTGGCGAGGAGGGCTCGTGACCTGCTGGGCGCCAACGGAATCACGGATGAGTACCCTGTCTTCCGTCATATGTCGAATCTCGAGACGGTCAAGACCTATGAAGGCACGCACAACATTCACACCCTGGTCATGGGCCAGCAGGTGACTGGGCTGCCGGCCTTTTCGTAGTTTTTTCGTTGCGAGGTGATCGTGCGCCGGACTTGCTCGGTACTGTTCAGCGGATTTGTGGCAGAAGAAGCCCGCGGGCCATTGTTGGTGTCCGAAAGCCATACCGAAGCCGCTGTTCTTCATGCTGCGTTCCATCCCTTCCGCCATCATCAGATTGACCGGGTGAGTTCTCTTGACGCACAAAGAACCGGCGAGGACAGACCTGATACAGTAGACCGTCCTTGCGTTGGGGCGATTGCATGAACTCGACCTGCACTTGCGGAGCGGCGTTTCCGGATGGTTCACAGTTCTGTCCGATGTGCGGACGGCCGTTAAGCGAGGAAGCTGAGCAAGCGGAACGGACGCAGGCACAAGAAGCCCTGGAGCGGGCTCGCCGGCAGCAAGCCCCGGATGAGAAGCGCGAAAAGCCGATCGGCCTCGGCAACTCCGACGCGCTTCGCTCCAGTTATTTCGGCGCCCTGCTGGCGGCTTTCCTGTCCAACATGCCGTTCCTCTACTTGTTGTCTTTCATCTGGTACCCGGCGTGCGGCTTTCTCTCCGTTTACATCTATCGCCGCAAGACGGGCGCGAAACCGAAGCCGGCTCAAGGAGGCCGCCTGGGAGTGTTGACCGGCATCCTGACGTTCGCCATTTCGCTCGTGATCAGCGCCGTGAACATGCTGTTTGCGGGTCAGGGCGCCTTTAGCGATTTGTTCCGGCAACAGATCGAACAGACACCCGCGCAGGAAGAAGTGAAGCGACAGATACTACAACTGATCGACAATCCGGTTGTCTTGGGATTTCTCCTGCTGATCAGCCTGCTCGTGACGCTGGTTTTCACCGTGGGCTTCAGCGCCGCGGGCGGAGCGCTGGGAGCGAAAATATTGGAGGACGAGTGAGGGAGCTGGCCAGTGAGGTGAATCTGGATTCTGGCAGGCCGCCTGAACTTCATTGCATGAAGGGGTGGAGGAAAGGGATTTCTTACCGGAATTCGCCGGCTACGCTCGGGAAGCGCGTTTCACCGGCCTCCTCGAACGGATGAGTCTCATACTCTGACCGCGTCCCGCCGCAGCATCAGTAGCGTCGCCGCTCCGACGACACTGCCTCCAAGCGAGGCCCAGATATCCGGCCAGATCAACATCACCCCGGCCGTGAACAGAGCGCCGCGCGCCACCGTCGGGACGGGGGTGCGGAAGTAGCCCTCCAGTGCAATGGCCCAGAAAAAGATCCCCAGCGCGCAGGTCCCCGTGTGTAGCAGAACGTCCTGCCAGGCGCCCATCAGCAGCAATGCCGGCTCATAGACGAAGGCGAACGGCAGCAGAAAACTGATCAATCCCAGCTCAATCGCCTTGAACCCCGTCCGTATCGGGTCCGTCCCCGCGATTCCGGCCGCGACGTAGGCTCCGGTCGATACCGGGGGCGTAATCGCAGACAGGATGGCGAAGTAGAACAGAAACAGATGCGCGGCGACCGCCGGCACGCCGAGGTTGGTCAATGTTGTCGGAATCAATGTCGCCAACACTACATAGGCGGCGACCGTCGGAAGCCCCATCCCCAGAACGATACAGGCCACCATGGTCATCAGCAGCGTCACAAAGAGATTCCCTTGTGAGACCCCTTCGATCAAATAAGTGATCTTGAGATTCAACCCGGTCGCCGTCATGACGCCGATGATGATTCCTGCGCCGGCGCAAATCGGCGTCAGTGTCAACATGCCGCGCATCGCGCCGTGAAACGCCCGGTCGAATCCTCTGCCGGTCAGGCGAGTGTTCGGCCGCAAGAAGCTCACGGCCATGGCGCACGCCACAGCGAGAAATGCCGCATACATCACACTGAATTGCAGCGACAGGAGCACGATCAACACCACGATCGGCAGCAGCATGTTCCCCCGCTGCTTCAACTCTGTGCGCATGCTCGGGATCTCCTCGCCCGTGACCGGCCGCACGCCGTCCTTCACCGAACGGAAGTGCACGATCATCAGCACCGCGAAGAAGTAGAGCAGCGCAGGAACGATCGCGTTCACCATCAACTCGGTGTACGAAATGTTCAGGTAGTCGATCATCACAAAGGCTGCGGCGCCCATGATCGGCGGCATCAATTGGCCTCCTGACGACGCCAAGGCCTCGACGGCCGCCGCGAAGCGCGGCTCATAGCCGGAGCGCTTCATCATCGGGATCGTCACCGCCCCGGTCGTCGCCACGTTCGCTACCGTCGCGCCCGTGATCATCCCCATCAGAGACGAGCTGACGACCGCAATCTTCGCCGGACCTCCGACGAATCGCCCCGCAGCAACCTTGCCGATGTTCATGAACATTTCTGCGCCGCCTGTCACTGTCAGGAACGATCCCAGCAGAATGATCACCACAATGAACGTCGCGCATACACCGAGCGGTGTCCCGAACACCCCGAACGTCCCGTAGAAAATGATGCTCACCAGGTCAGCGAGGCTCAGTCCCCCATGCTGCAGCATCATGCCCGGCACCCATGGACCGAACAGCCCATACGCCAGGAAGAGCAAGAGCACCACTGCGACCGCCCACCCGACCGTCCTCCGCACGGCTTCGACAATCAACAACAGCCCGACCGCCCCGACTGCCGTGTCGAATCCGCTGATGAAGGGCTCCGAGTAAAGACGCTCATAGTCGAGCAGCGTCCACGCCATGACAATCAGGCTCAGTAAACTCAGCCCGAGCCCCAACGATGCTTCTCCCGACTTGCTTCGGGTCCAGCCCGACGGCGTCTGCAAGAAAACCAGCGGCAGCACCACGAGTAGAAACAACCCGCGTTGAATCGGCGCGTGAAACGGCCCCGTCGCACCCGTGTAAAGCGCAAGCGCACTGCCGGCCCACACGAGACCGGTCGCAACACGATGGGTGAGACTTTCAGAGAGCGAGGGCAAAGTAAACGCGGATCCAACCAGCCTTGGCGGCGTGAGTACGAGTGAAAAGGTGATGATGGGGCGATCGAATCAAAAGAGCCAAGCGCGCAGTCTCCGCTACCACCTGTCCCAAACACCGCGCTCGCGGTAGTAGCGCTCCGCACCCGGATGATAAGGTAACGGCTTCATTTCCGCCACTGACTCGAGATCCGCTTCCCCTTCCTCTTTCCACCAGGGTAGAGACTCCTCGACCTCGTCCCAGTTTTCGAACAACGTCTTCGTCATCCCGTAGACGAGATCGTCGGGAAGGTCGCCGCGAACGAGAAGACATTGGTGAAAACCGATGCCCCGAAGGCTGGGCCGCCCGAAAACGGGCTCGCCCAGCTCGTCCAACACAAACGCGGACTCGGACGCCAGCAGCTTCTCCAAACCTTTCTGTTCGGGCTCGACGAAATCAATCTCCTCACCGATCTCCCGCGCTGCGAAGATCGGTGACAAGTGACCTCGGTTATTCCGCGAATAGGCGAATGCGATGGCATCGATCTGCCGGTTCGCCAACGCGTTCTGTCCGTCTGTGCGCTCGATGTAGAGGAACTCCGTGTTTTCCCGAGTTACGCCGAAATACTTGAAGATGCGCTCCGCGATCACTTCCTCGCCGGTGCCGCGACCGCCGATCACGACGCTGCGGCCGACCAGATCCGAATAGCGCTTGATATCCGCCACGGCCACGACCCGGAAAAGGTGAGTGCCTAGTTTCATCCAGACCTTGGCGTTGTCGTAGTCAACCACGATCGGTTCCTTCTGTGCGAAATGAGCCTCGCGGCGATACGCATTTTCGAGATCGAAGCGAAAACAGCGGCCACCGTCGATTCTCCCGGCCGCAACACGCTTGACGTTACCGACTGACATCCCCTTGCCGATCACTCCGTTCGAGATTACCTCCGGCATCCTCTCTGTCAACACCTTCGACAGAATGGAAACCTCTTTGAAGTATCGTCCCTGAGGTCCTGCTCCTGCCAAGGTGATCAAACGGGTATCGGTCGTCCGCTCACAGGCTCCGCATCCGAGTCCGAGGAATATCACCATCAAGAAACCGAGCCGCGGTTGCAAACCCGCGAGCCGACCCATTGGCTCGCTCACCCGGGTTTCGGCTGACCTCATCTAGTCCGCCTTCCGCGCAGGTCCAACAACCCCCAGCCCCACGCGCAACGCCTCCGTCTCGATGAGATCGTCCGGCATGACGTTCGCGATGTTTACGTCCGCGCCGAACTCCCGCACCAGCAATTTCTTGATGTCATGAATCTCCGACAACGAAACCCCGCTGATCCACGGCCCCGGTAATTCGAACAGCACACGGTCCCGATCCAGATCATGGCGGCAGGCATGCAGCAAATCCGTATTAACCGTGCCGTTCCCGATCAACTCGGCGCCCTCGATCAGCAGCAACTCCGCGCCGGCGTCAAAGCAGTCCCGCGCTTGCAGAACCAACTCCGCCGCTGCGTTCTTCTCTGTTTTCGATCCCACCTCGCCGAACACGGTCAACCCCTTGCCGCGGGCCAGCTTGATCTGCTCGCGGCGCTCCGTCGGCGAAAGCGGTATGCAATTGTCCGATACCTCGATCGCCTCGAACCCCAAACGCTTCGCCTCATCGAAGAACACGGGCAGCGCACCAACCCCTTGTGTGGCGAACACGTACTCCTGGAACTGCCCGCCGAGGAACGGCCGCACTCCGTGCTTCTTGTAGAGTTCGAGCTTGGCCCCGATCAGATGTTCCTGGTAGAGCCGCGACGTGCCGGTGGCAATTTTCGCGAGGTCGACATACTGCCCCGCAATCTCGAGGATGTCCCTTTGACGCGCCAGCCCGAGTCCCCAATCGATCATCATCGTGAACCCGCGCAACCGCGGCTTGACGTGCGACCGCTCCTTGGGAAGCGGGACAAAAGCAAACGGATCAAGCGCCATGAAATGACCCTCCAGTATCGCAGCACACGAAGGACCCGGGACCCTCCTGAGCTGAAACACCTTGGGCGGTTGCCTATGACCCGGACCGGAGATCTCACTGCAAGCCCTGCTGAGGGGCCACCGGGGCTTTTTTGCGCCCTCTTGAATCTCGACGTTAGAATAACCCACCGAGGGGCGCCGGTTTCTTCGTCTGCGTGTGTTCTTTCCGGGCCTCCGAGCTTGTCTTGGAGGTGTCTTTTCCCTTCTTTTCAGGAACAAGTGTTTCGTGGCTAGAAAAGCGCAACTCCAGCGGCAAGCCCCTTCATCAGACCTCATCACGGTAATAAGGCGGTTTCTCGCTAGCTGTCGCCGACCGGTCTTGATCGAGTCGGGAGAAGAGCCCATCCCCTTGGTCGAGGGGAGGTATGACCTGGAATCGCGTGGCTCCGGATGCGTCCTGCACGCTTGGGGTGAGGAAGGAAATCTGGTCCGCCGTGTCGTTGAGATCAAGTCCGAAAAAAAGGACCGCCTGGACCTGCTTGCCGGATCGTTCGGAAGAACCGACATTCGACTTGCACTGGTCGACGAAGCCACTCAAGTCGGCCGGGTCCAGCGAGAGGCCGGACATGCCCGGTTTCGTGAGTTTCTGCGCCGGATTCTCTTCCGGGAGTACCGCGACCGGACTCTCTCACACTTCAGTTCCGCCCCCGATTTGGAACACACACTCTCGCCCAGCTATGTGCGCGGAGCACTCCACCGCGGGCGCGAAATGTGGGCCTTGATCGCTGCGCCTCCCGACCTCAGTCCCTCTGCAACCGATCAAATCCTCAGTTTTGGACTCATCTGGTTTGACCACCTGCGTTCTCGGGAGACCGACTACGTCTTCGCAGGACTCAAGATCTTCGTTCCCGGAGGCCGTGCGCGCTCTACCGCCAACCGGCTCGCGTGGCTGAATCCCCATGTTCTCCAGTCCGAACTCATCGAATACGACCGTACCGGGAGTATCCGTCGATTCGACAAGCAGGACTACGGCAATCTCGCCACCGAATTGCGGCCATGCCTGTCGGAGGCCGCTACCGAGGAACACGTCGCGGCATGGTTGCAGAGTCTCCGGAGCATTCCCGGTGTCGAGACGGTTCGGAGTGCCGACGGACTGTTGTCGCTTCGAGTCCGAGGCGCCACTTTCGCCACAGCGGGGCGAGGTTCTCTTACGTACGGCCTTGAGAATCCAACGCCCGTCGGGCCGCAAGGAATCGCACCGGTCCTTCGACTGGCGCGAGAGATTGCCCGGTATCGGTCTCCGGACGCACAGGACAAGCAGAACCCCCTCTATCGACGCCATCCCGAAACGTGGCTCGAATCGCAAGTCCGCTGTCGGCTCGACCTGATCGACGGCAACCTTCTGTCCGAGCCGCTTTATGGCCAGGTCCCTTCTGTCGCGGGGCCCGACCGAGGCATCATCGATCTGCTCGCGTCCGACCGCCAGGGCCGGTTGGCCGTCATCGAGCTCAAGGCCTCCGAGGATGTGCATCTCCCGCTGCAAGCTCTCGATTATTGGATGCGGGTCAAATGGAACCTCGACCGTGACGAGTTTCAGGCTCGCGGCTACTTCCCCAATGTGATTCTGGCCGAACGAGAACCACGGTTGATTCTCGTTTCCCCGGCGATGGACTTCCACCCGACTACGGAGACGGTCTTGAAGTACTTTTCGCCCGTCATTGATGTTGAGCGTATCGGTGTGGGTGCGGCATGGCGCCAGGATTTACGGGTGGTTTTTCGAAGACGCGGGTCAGCGCGGTTGGCCTGATGGAGCCTGATTGACCTCTAGCCTGCATGTCTCACCATGTGGCGAGACACGCCGGCTAAGCGGGCAGCAGAATGAAAGAGCTGTCCGCAGTCGCCGGGTATCCCGAAATTGTTTTTCACTGAGAGTCGGTACGCCTGTAACTCGATGCCTCGCCACAAGGGCGGCAATCGAAGCACCCATCAACCCAAACACGAGATTTCCATATGGCTCGGTAAAGCCGCGTGATTCGACTCTTTGCTGGGAAACAGGGTTGCGTTGTGCACAGTTGCCCGGTATCACATAGGCAACCTGCTAGCCGAGAAGACTCTCGATCCGGGAGGCTAGCTCTTCGTAAGGCAACTGCCCCGGGTGGTACAGTCTCACCACGCCGCTTCGATCCACTAACACCAGTGTTGGCGTCGTGCTCACGCCGAACTTCACGAAGTTCTGTGTGCTCACAGGGGTTGACATCCAAGCCGGCAACGGATGCTGGTCATTGAAGCTGCCGCGGAGGTAGCCCAATTCCTCGGCCGGTGTCGCCTTGCGGCCACGCTTCACGTAGCCGTACAGCCGCGTCGGACCAACGATCACCAGCCCTCGGTCCGCATATTTGCGGTGCAGCGATTCGAGAACCGGCTTCTGCTCCATGCAATCACCGCACCAGTGAGCCCAGAAGTAGAACAGCGCGACCTTGCCTTGCAGCGAGGCGGGGTCGAGTGTGGCGCTGCCCACGTGCTCAGGGGCATCCAGGGCAGGCATTGATTTGCCCTCCAGGCTCAATAGAAGAAGGTTCTTCTGAATGCGGGTCTCAACGGAGGTTCCGGAATATTTGTTCCGCTGCTCTTGCAAGAACACGACCGCCTCGGAACGCCGTCCAAGGGCGTCGTAGGTGTGGGCCAGGACTTCGACCCCTGCGCCCAAAGCCGTCTCGATGTTCCTGTCTTCGTCCACCGACCGGACATTCAATAGCGCGAGGCTCCCTTCGTAGGCTTCCGTTCCGTACTTCTCGGCGCGGTCCCAGTTCCTGACGAAGCTCGAACCGCGAGCCAACCAGGACACGGCCGCCAGCCATTTCGGTGAGGAGGTATCACTGGTCTTTCTTGCGCTCTCCAATGCGGCTGTGGCCTCGTCATTCTTGTGGGCCCAGGCGTGCTTGCGCATCGTCTGAATCAGCTCATCCGGTAAAGGAGCCGCCGTAAGTGCGAAGAAAGCCGTCAAAACGGCGATCGCTGCGGGCATTCTCGATCCATGACTCATCGGTTCGTACCTCGCGTGTAGCGTATCATGGAGAACTCGGAGTGGTGTAAACAACGCGGGCCGACACTGGACCGCCCCTGCAGCAACCGCCCGAGTCGTCCCACATCAGCCCTGATCGTGTACACTTGGGCCTTTATCGGGTTCTACCAAGGACTATCCCGAGGATACAAAGCATGTCAATGATTCTTTTGTTTGCCGGCGCTCTGCTACAGATTTTCTTCTTGGTTTGGGCGATTGCGGACTGCATAGAAAATCCGAACCTTAGGATCGGGCGCAAAGTCCTCTGGATCGTCGTCATTCTGCTGTTTCCGTTCATCGGAATCGTAGCCTACACCTTCGTGGCGCCGAACGTCGTCATGCTGCTGTTCGCATTCGTCGGAGTCGGCGCCTACTTCTTCCGGGCTCCGAAGCGCGCTACGCCTTTCAGCGGCCCACGCCAGATCGCGACATGCTTCGTGACATTCGGCCTCTCGACCGGGTTCCCGTACTACAACATCGCCTTCTTCTTCGACTACTTCCGCGACGGCCACGGGTGGACGCAAGAACTGGTGACCACCGGTGCGCCCGTCGCCGTCCTCCTGACGATCATGGCCGGCCCGGTCATTGTGCCCCGGGTCAGTCCGCGGCTGCTGATCATTGTCGGTACCGCCATGACGTTTGGCGCGTTTCAATGGTTTGGCCGCTTGTCGGGCAACACCTACGAGTACTACGGTGCGTGGTGCCTCTACATGCTCGGTTACTTCCTTTCCGGGCCTATTCCGCACCAGATCATCATTTCGAACTGGTACAAGCTAAAGCGCGGCCGGGCCATGGGCATAACCTATGTCGGCGTAGCCATTGTCGGCGCGATGGGCAGTAAACTGGCCCCCAGTCTGGCCGGACAAATGGATTACACCGAAGCCCTGAAGCTGATGGGATTCCTTCTTCTGCTCGCATCGCCGCTGGCGCTTTTCTTGATCAAGGACAAGCCGAAAGACGTCAACCAACTACCTGATGGCGACGAAACCGCACCTTCTCAGCAGATCCCCGAAGCAGTGCCCGTAGAACAACCGAAGACCTTCGGTTACCTCACCGGCCGGCCGGCCTTCTGGTTCCTCCTGTTCGGCAGCGCGGCATCGATTGGCTCGATCGCCGCGGTCAACTTCCTCATGAAGTTCGTCTTTGAGGAGCAAGGCTTCGTCGAGCAGTCGGCACGTGACCTATTGTGGAGCAAGGCTTCGATTTTCTACCTGCTTTCAAGCATCGGCGGCCGGCTGCTAGCCGGCTACCTGGCCGACAAGTTCCCCCGCAAATACGTCATGCTCGTGACCTACGCAGTTGTCGCGGCGGCGATTCCATTGCTGTTCCTGGTTACTCCGGCGCAACCGAATTTCGTATATGTGTTCGCGGTGGTATTCGGCTTCGCCATGGGCGCGGACTACATGCTCATCCCGCTGATGGCCGCCGATCAGTTCGGTCTGGCTACCCTGGGCAAGGCGATGTCCGCTATCCTGCCGACGGACACCATCGGGCAGTTTTGGTTCCCCAAGCTCGTGACAGAACTCCGGACGCTCTGGGGTGGCTACAGTTCCGCCCTCTGGGCCGTCTTCGGCATGGCCGCGCTGGGAGCTGCCGCTATTGCGCTGCTCCCCAAGCATGAGGCCCCCGCAGCGGCTCGGGCGACGGACGCCCATCACTGAGTCATTGACCTTGACGGCATGGCTCGCCATGCGGATCAACGTCCGGTATCACTCCAACCGGTCTGCCGGCCAAAAACAACACCCCAGCGATGGCGCATTCGGCAGTGTCCGGACTGCTGTGCTGGCGTGCTTCCATCGCTCGCGAGATGGGGCCGCATAAAAGCACTCCCGGATGAGCGCCCCTTTCAAATAGTCGGTCAAAGCACGCTTTCGCCGGAATCAGGGATTGCCCGGACGATCTTATCCGCGTTGTTACAATGACCGCGATTTTGGCTGCTGCCATGCCCGTCAATCCAGTGAATCGACGACTGCTGCAGTCGGCGGCTCTGCTCCTCACCGCGCTCGTACTGGCGCTCGCGGCGCGCTGGGCATTTATGGTCGGCAAGTCCGACGTAAGCCTGGCCCTCGCGGGTTTCGCGCTGCTGTTCTGCGGCGCCGTCGTTTATTGGTGCGCACCATTGTTCGTGCGTTGGGTCCGAGCCAGGGGTTTACGCATGCCTTGGCGTATCGGCCTGACACGCCAGGGTCTGTTTTTTGTTGTCGCAGTGATTGTTGTAGCTATGGTGGCGCTCATGTCGGGGAACAACCTGATTTACCTGATTCTGAGCTGCATGCTGGCGGCAATGGTCATCGCGGGACTCGTGTCGCGGCTGGACCTGTCGGGTTTGCAGTTGACACTTGCTTTCCCCCCTCATCTCTTCGCGGGGCAACCGACCGCCGCCCAGGCCACACTGCGGAATCTCAAACGCTGGATGCCTTCTTTCTCGATTTGGTTCGGTGTTGCGCCGTCCGCATCCAGCAGATCCCACCTGCAGATGAAAGAAGTCTACTGTCCCATGATCACCGGCCGCGGGGAGTCTCGCATCTCCGTACCGGCCACGTTCCTGCGACGAGGTCGCTTCCAGCAAGGCGATTTCCGGCTACGCTCGAAGTTCCCTTTCAGCTTTGTCGAAAGAAGGGCGCGTCTGCGATTGACGAAGCAGGTGTATGTTTACCCGTCCGTAGATTCATCCGCCCTGCTCGAAGAGTTGATCGAACCGACTGCCAAGGCCTGGCAAGCTCCAGAACGGGGCGACAGCCAGGATCTCTATCGAATCCGAACGGCGACGGCGGACGACGGGGCGCGTTTTGTCGATTGGAAAGCGACGGCCCGTTCGACCGATTTGATGGTCAGGGAATTCACACGGGAAGACCGACGTTACGCTGAGGTCGTGTTCGATGCAAGGGTGCCCGGAGGAACAGTCCCCGAGCTGCTGTTTGAACGAGGCGTTCAGCTTTGTGCTGCTCTGGTATGGCGCCTGCATCACATGCAAGCGGAAATCCGGTTTTCCTGCGACGAGGTGATGATCACCGCACCGGCCCACTCGTCCGCGGTTTACGAAGTGCTGAGGCAGTTGGCCATGGTCAAGCTTCTTCCTCAACCCCAGGGCGCCGCTGCCTCGTCCGGAAGCCCATTTGCGCAACCTTGGGGACATCGCTACGTTTTTGCATCTCAGACCTCTCAACACTGCGCGCTACAATCGACACAGGGACGCTATGTCCTGTTTGAGAATCTATGAGGCTATGGGTCTTCATACTCTTTGCGTCTGTGGTGTGTGCCCGGGCGCAACAGGCCCCATCGAGTGCTTCAGAGCCACCTCAGGTTGAGCCCATCAAGACCTCCATTACCGTCAGGGAAAAGCTTGAATCCCCCGCATCGGCTTACATCACGGACTTGTCCGATGATGCGATTCTGTCACGCCCCGGAGTGAATCTCGATGACCGGCTTCGGGATGTGCCGGGTTTTTCGCTGTTCCGGCGCAGCTCGAGCTTGGCTTCACACCCCACGACGCAGGGAATCTCGCTACGAGGCATCGGCAGCAGTGCAGCCAGCCGCACACTGGTCTTGTTGGATGGATTGCCCGCCAACGATCCTTTCGGGGGTTGGGTTTACTGGTCACGCTTCAATCCGGACACCATAGAGACGGTCGAGATTTCGCGCGGCGCCTCGACGAGCGCCTATGGCGACCGGGCGATGGGAGGAGTGGTTTCGCTACGCACGCCGACACCGGAGGCGCGCCATTTCACAGGGGCTTTCGAAACAGGTGATGCGGGAATTGCGGACGCGCGCGGAGGCTATTCGGACCTGTGGGGACCAGTGGGTTTTTCCGGCTCTTTGCGCGGCATGCGGTCCGATGGATTCTTCATTGTTCCCGAGGGCTTGCGCGGCTCGATCGACCGCAAGGCAGACTTTGATTTCATAACCGGCGACGCCCGGCTCGATTTCTTTCGTGATCAGGATCAACTGACCGTGCGCTCGAACATTGTCGCCGAGCAGCGCGTCAACGGGACATCCCTTCGTGAAAACTCAAGCTCGCTGGGGACCGTCGGCGCCCACTATCAGCGGGAGGGGTTGTCGATAACCGGGTATCACTTGCGGGGAACGTTGCGGAGCACCTTTTCCCGGGTGAATGCGGCACGTGACGAGGAAGCTCTGACGCTGTTGCAGCGAGTGACGTCGGAGGACTCGGGAGGAACCGTGGTGTGGAGCCGCTCGCAAAATACCTGGAACCTGATGCTGGGCGCCGATACGCATCGGGCGAGCGGCATGAGCCGCGATACGGTTGTCTTCAGCGGCTTTCAGCGCAGGCCGGGCGGGAAGCTCTGGCAACAAGGTCTCTTTGTGCAGGCTGATGCGGACCTCGGGCAGAAAGCCCAGGTGTACGGCGGATTGCGGCACGACTTCACGGATCGTGGAAACGATTTCTGGAGCCCACGCGGCGGCATCGCTTTTTCCGAAGGGCAGCGGCGCTGGCGAGCTTCCGCGTTCCGCAGTTTCCGGTCCCCGACGCTGAACGAGTTCTTTCGGCAGTTCCGCGTAGGTAACATCACGACGCTGCAAAATCCGACGCTTTCGCCGGAAACCATGACCGGTTTCGACACCGGAATGGATTGGCGTCTCGATGGGTTCCTGTTACGCACCACGTTCTTCCACCAGCGGATCGAAGACTTGATCGGCAACGCGACGATCAGGCTCGAACCGTCGATCTTGAGGCAACGCATGAATCTCGGTGAGGCGTCCGGAAGTGGTGTCGAAATCGAATTGCAGAAGGTCTTCGGGCCGATTCGCACCGAGGCGGCTTATCTCTACGTCGACTCGCAGCTCAACCATCGTTGGATGCCGCAAGTGCCACGCCATCAGGGTTCCTTCCAGTTGCTCTATTCCTCCGGAAAGACGCTGATCAGCGCAGGCGTTCGATCATATGACGCTCAGTTCGAAGATGATGTGAATCGCTTTCTTCTACCGGGCTTCGCGACGGTGCAGGTCATGGTCAAACGCCGGCTGGCGCACGGGATCGCGGCGTTTTTGGCCGCCGAGAACCTGCTCGACCGCACCTTCATTGTGGGCTTCGTGCCCACGCCGACCATCGGGAATCCACGGTTGCTGCGAGTGGGCTTCCGATGGGAGTCTGGCAGCTAAGCTGCTTTTCGCTTTTTTTACATCGGTGTCGGACACAAGCAACTACGCAGCTCATCAAACCGGCCGGCTCGATCCTCAGATCGGAATGGGGCTGCCGTTGACCCTCAGCATGCAGGCTAACCTGCATTTCTCACCACCTGACCGTCGAAGCACGCGATACGACCGCCATGACTTCGTTGCGCTTGCTTGCCGTGCTCGACGTACTGTTCAAGTACGCCTGCGCGCGCCAAGCGGCTCGCGCCTTTTTCCTCCGTCCGGCTTGCGCCTAGTCCTGACGGCCCTCTCACGCACTTCGCCTCGCCATGTGGTGAGAAAAGCAGGCTAAAACGTTCCTTGAAAGAAGACGTAGGCAAACAGCAGGCCCAGTGAACCCGCAAAGACGACGTAGTACGTCATGGGCATGATCGTCCGGCTGATCAACAAACCCTCGCGGCCGACGAGACCGACGGTGGCGCTGGCGGCGACGACGTTATGGACGGTGATCATATTGCCGGCCGCGCCACCGAGGGCTTGCAAGCCCAGTACGACCAGATGCGATGCGCCGATGCGGTCGGCCACGCCGTACTGGAACAGGCTGAACATCAGGTCGCTGACGGTGTTGCTTCCGGCAACGAAGGCTCCCAGAGCTCCGATGAATGGTGCGAAGAAAGGCCAAGTGCCGCCGGCAATGTACGCGACGTATTCAGCGAGTACGAGCGGCATGCTGTCAAGGCCCGATTCGTTCGTGCCGGAGTCGATGAAGACACGCACCAGGGCCACCGCGAAGAGCAAGGCAAGGGCCGGCATCGCGAGCATTTTCGCCGAGTCCGACCACGCTTTCTTCACTTCGTGTCCTTTCATGCCGTGCAGCAGGGCGGTCAGCAGCGAAACAGCCATGAAGATCGTACCCGGAAGATATAACGGCTGAACGCTCTGGGACAGTTCCGTGCCCAGGATGTTCGACCAAGTCAACTGCACCGACGCCAGCCACGCCTTGAACGGCAGGAAGGGCAGGCGGGTCACCACCAGCAGAGCGGCGACGATCACGTACGGTGACCAGGCCCGGAAAAGTGTCATGCCATGACGTTCCTCGCCCGTTTTCCCGCTGAAAACGCCGCTCCACTCGGACGGCCACTTGTCGGAAGAAGGGAAGTCCCAAGGCGCTCCCTCGGGGACGAACAGCCGCTTTCGCGCCGCCGTCACGACAATCGCCAAAGCGATCAGGCCGCCGACAAGGGAAGGGAACTCCGGGCCGAGCAAGAGGGCCACGGCGCAATACGGAACGGTGAAGCTCAGTCCCGCAAACAAGGCGAACTTCCACGCCGCCAGTCCTTCCCGAAAGGATTTGTTCGCTCCGAAGAAGCGCGTCATCATGCCGACGATGATCAGCGGGATTAACGTCCCGACGATGGCGTGGGGGATGGCTGTGAACACTCCGATCTGATAGATGAATTCCGTATACGACATGCCGGCTTCGGCGATCGCGCCTTCGACCTCGGGCACGTTCAATGACTCGGCCATCCCGACCAGAATCGGAGTCCCTACCGCCCCGAAGCTGACTGACGTGCTCTGAATGATGAGCGTCGTCATTACGGCGGCGAGAGCGGGAAAACCCAACGAAAGCAACAGCGGCGCGGCAACGGCAGCGGGTGTGCCGAATCCCGAAGCGCCTTCGATAAAAGAGCCGAACAACCATGCGACGATAATCACTTGCACGCGACGGTCGCGAGAGATATCCATGAACCCGCGCCGGATCGTTGCCGCCGCTCCGCTTTCTCGCAGCGTGAAAAGCAGAACGATCGCACCGAAGATGATCCAGAGCAGTGACAGTGCAATGATGCCGCCGCGCAAACTCGCCGCTAGCGCGTGTACGGGAGACACTTGCCAAAGCCACAACGCGAACAGCAACGTCATCGCGTATGCCACCGGCATGGCCCGAATGGCGGGCCAACGCAGCACGACGAGAAAGAACATCACGGCCAAGATCGGCAAGACTGCGATCAACGCGTAGAAACCCGAAACGCCATCCATGATGTGCTCCTCGTTCGTTCAGAAAGTCGAATGCTAAATGGCCCTCGCGAGCCGATCGAAGTGCTGAAACCAGCCTGCATGTCTCACCACATGGCGAGGCGAAGTGCGTGAGAGGGCCGCCAGGACGAGGCGCGCGCCGCTTGGCGCTCGCAGGCGTACTTGAACCGTACGTTGAGCACGGCAAGCAAGCGCAACGAAGTCCCGGCGGCCGTATGGCGCGCTTCGGCCGTCGGGTGGTGAGAAATGCAGGCTAGCGCCCTCGCGAGTGCTTGTCAACCGAGGGAGACTGGGAACACCAGACAGCTATCTCGTGCAATACGAGCGTGACGGAGTTCCTTCGGGTTATCGGAGAGTATCGAATCCGTCCGGCGAGAGGGCTTCGCTTGCAAGGCGGATCGTCTGAGGAAAAGGCAGGACGAACCGACCTCCCGCCCCGCAGGAAAACTAGGGAGCGCTCGTAACGGCGCCCTGCGATGCCGAGGAGACCAGCGCCGCGTACTTCGAGTAGACTCCTGACGTATATCGCGGCTCGGGTTTCGACCACGAGGCCAATCGCTGTTGCATCGTCTCGTCATCGAGCTCGACATCGAGACGCCTTTTGTCGATGTCGAAGACGATCATGTCGCCTTCCTCGAGAGCCGCTATCGGGCCGCCGCGCGCCGCTTCCGGCGCCACGTGCCCGACCATGAGACCGCGGGTGGCGCCGCTGAATCGTCCGTCGGTCATGAGCGCCACGTTGTCGCCGAGTCCCTTGCCGACGATGGCCGCGGTCACACCGAGCATCTCACGCATCCCTGGACCGCCCGCCGGGCCTTCATAGCGCACCACGACCACGTCGCCGGACTGAACGCGGCCTTCGGTTACGGCTTGCATGGCCGCTTCTTCTCGATCGAAGACACGCGCCGGGCCGCGATGGTGATTGCGTTCGTGGCCCGCGACTTTCAGGACGCATCCTTCGGGCGCCAGGTTGCCCTTGAGGATCACCAGACCGCCCGTTGACTTGATCGGGTCGTCCAGGGCGTGGATGACTTTCTGCCCCACGCTTTCCTTCGCCGTGGAACAGGCTTCCGCGAGAGTTTGTCCTGTGACGGTCAACTGGGAGCCGTCGCAATAGCCGCCTTCCACCAGACGCTTGACGATCAGTTGAATGCCGCCCGCTTTGTGAACATCCGCCGCGACGAACTGTCCGCCCGGCTTCAGGTCGACGAGCAGAGGAGTGCGCTCGCTGATTTCGTCGAAGTCGTCGACGGTGAGCTCGATCCCGGCGTCGCGCGCGATCGCAATCAGGTGAAGGACGGCGTTGGTCGAGCCGCCCGTCGCGGCCACGCTTGCAATCGCGTTCTCGAAAGCTTGCCGGGTCAGGATCTGGTGGGGACGGCGGTCGTTCTCGAGTGCGTCCATCACGATCCGTCCGGCTTCGAATCCGATATCAGCCTTGGAGGGGTCGACGGCGGGAACACTGGCGCTCCCGATGGGTGAAAGTCCGATGGTTTCCATGACGGTTGCCATGGTGTTGGCGGTGTACTGCCCGCCGCACGCCCCCGCGCCGGGGCAGGCGACGTCCTCGAGCTGCTTCAACTCGGCGTCGCTCATCTTGCCCGCGGCGTGCCGTCCGACGGCTTCGAAGACATCCTGGATCGTAACGTCGCGCCCCTGGAAGCGGCCGGGCAGGATCGAACCGCCATACAGCAGCACGGACGGAATGTCGAGCCGGGCAAGCGCCATCGCGCCGCCGGGGATCGTCTTGTCACAAGCCACGAGCGCAATGACGGCGTCGAACAGGTATCCCCGCGAAGTCAGCTCGATTGAATCGGCGATCAGCTCACGGCTCACGAGGGATGCCTTCATGCCTTCCGTGCCCATGGTGACGCCATCGCTGATGGCGATCGTGTTGAACTCCATCGGCGTGCCGCCGGCGGCGCGGACGCCTTCTTTTACCTTCACCGCCAACTCACGAAGATTGAAGTTGCAGGGCATCGTCTCGATCCAGGTATTTGCGATGCCGACGATCGGCTTGGCGAGATCATCGTCGTTGAAACCGATCGCCTTCAGCATCGACCGCGCCGGAGCACGGTCACGGCCGTCGGTGATCGTTTGGCTACGAGGTTTGAGAGGATTCGACACCTTGGTTCCGTCTCCCGAAAAAAAGAGTCCTCATCTTAACCCAAGTGAAATCGGGTCCGGCTGCGTTGTTGGGGCTCACCCTTGAGCTGCCTGGTGTTGTGCCCTTGCGTGGGTCGCCCTGGTTTCAGTGACTGGCGAGACACTTCGGGTGGGCGCTCCGGTCTGCCGTCACGGCATCACATCTACCCTGGTCACCGCACCGTGTCGCCGGACATCGCCATCCTGAAGGCTAGCCTGCGTTTCTCACCACCCGACGGTCGAAGCACGCCATATGGCCGCCATGACTTCGTTACGCTTGCTTGCCGTGCTCAACGTACGGTTCAAGTACGCCTGCGCGCGCCAAGCGGCTCGCGCCTCGTCCTGACGGCCCTCTCACGCACTTCGCCTCGCCGCGTGGTGAGAAATGCAGGCTAGCGGGAAGTCCACAGATCGAACCAGTAGGCCAGGTATTTCCATTCGGCCCAGTCTGCGTAGACACCGCGTATTTGCTCGTCGCTGGGTTTGCGCCCCGGAAAATACTTCTTGCCGACGAAGTCCCGGCAGACCGAATCGACCGGCAGGTCGTCGTATCTCCCAAGGAGCATCAACAGCGACGCAGCGGCGTAAGGCCCGATTCCTTTGATAGCAAGCAGTCGCTTCTTCACCGCAGCGGTAGTGACGCTGGCGTCTTGCAAGGATCCGAGGTCGAGTTCACGGTTCTCGATGCGCGTGGCGAGCTCGTGGACGTAGGGAGCGCGGTAACCCATGCGGACACGGGAGACGAACTCCTTTCGATCGACTTCGGCGATGGCTTCCGTAGTCGGGAAGGCTTTCTTTTCCGGCTGGCTTGGCTGGCTCTCGCCGAATTCCTCAACAAGCTCCGTCACCATCCTCTTCGTGCCGCCCCATTGAATGTTGGTTGTGCAGATGGTCTTGACGATGTCCTCGAAAAAACCGGGTGAGCGGAGCAGTCTTCCCAACCCGCGGGTCGCGGCGGTCCATGGCGCGCCGCGCTTGCGGCAGAGGGTATGGAAACGCCGCAGGTCTTCATCGAGCCGAAACATGTGGCTCACGGAGCGTTCGATTTCCTGGCGGTCGGAGCGGGAAAGCCTTCCCGAGTGTTCGACTTCGATGTCGATGATCGCTTTGCGAAGTGTCCCTCCTCCCTGGATGCGCAGGCTGACAACCTTTCCGCTGCAAAGCCTTTCGACACGCCGCAGGATGCCTGCGTCGTGGTCCCACTCGTTGGGAGCGAGGACAACCCACCCATGGGAATGCGCCGTGCCGCGAAAGTCGAACGGAGGCGTCGGAGTGAGTTGGATGCGAGTGAGCATTCCGGCTATCCTCTCAGCACTCGTGGTGGTTGGCAAGCACTGCCGAGTTGTGCCGCTGAGTGAGATGCGAGGGACCTGACGATCAACTCCTGCGCCTTGAGCCGGCCCCGTAATCCGATCAGCGCTGAGGACGTCTTCGACGCGACCTATTGCGCCTTCACCTTGAGGATGAGGTAGGTGATGGTCTTGCCGTCTTCGACGACCACCTGATGGGTCGTCTTCGGCGGGATGTTCACGATGTCGCCCGGTTTGAGCGGATGCCTCTTGCCGCCCTTGACCGACTTGCCGCGAATCTCGCCCGGGGCCGTGGTCTTGCCACCGACAATCTCACCACCAACGATCAAGGTTCCTTCACCGTTTTGGACGACGTAAAAGTCGGTGTGAATGTCGTGCACCTCGGACGGGCCATCGCCTTCGCGATGAACCATGAGCGCGTAGTGGCTGCCCCAGTCGCCGAGACGTTCCAAAGAGTACCGCCCTTCATTGATTTTCGGCGACATGCTCTTGGCATAGGCTTTCATTTCAGCGTCCGTCCAGTAGCGAACGCCCTGAGCCGAGGCGGGTTGAACCAGGGCCGTCGTCAAGGCAAGAGAGAAGATGCAGATCAATGCGTTACGGATCATGGGATAGGTGCTCCTTGGATTCTTTTGTTACCGAAATTCCTGAGTGCAGGTAGGCGTTACTCCACTTCCAGCTCGATGCGAAGCTCTTTCCACGGCGGAAACGCCGCCAACGTGCCAAGAGCCAACAGGTCGGCTTCCAGATCGCGGGACGCCCGAGGCGCAAGTTCCTCTTCCAGAGCGATGGCGAAGCTGGCAAGCGGAGGGGCATCGAGCGGTGCGTTCTTCGGGCTGAGGTGGGCCTGGATGCGCAGATTCGCCTGCGGCGTATCGCCGTGGTTGATCACGACGAAGCGCACCTTGGGTTTCAGATCGTCCGTGTATAGCGCACGAACGCCGGCCACTTGCAGGTCGCCGAACGCCGCTGTGCTGAACCCAACTGAATCGGTCAAGGGCACTTCTTCGAGATTCAATGGCGACCTGGCTTGAAACAGGTCCGGCCGGGCCAGGAAGACCGCTCCTCCCATCGCCACCAGCAACACGACGCCTGCCAAGGCGAGATGTTTGCCTTGGATAACGTAAGCCGAAGGAGGTCCGGTTGGCTGTGGCGGAGGTTTTAGTTCCGGGATGGGCTCGATGCTCGTTTGCTCGCGAACCGCGCTCACGCTCCGGGGCTCCGGGGAGGGAGGTGCAGGCGGCGCGGGCCATGCCGACGCTGTGATCGGTTGTGTGGCTTCTAACGGAGCAGGCTCCGGGCTGGGCGGTTTTGGCGCGACCGGCGGTGGTGTCGGCTTGGGATCTGGTGGCGGCTCAAGGCTCGCCGTAGAACCGGCGCCTGGGATGATGCTGTCAGCTTCTTCCGCCTCGTCGAATTGCTTACCGCATTGGGGGCAATGCCGGGCATCGACGTCGAGTTCCTTGCCGCAGCCGGGGCATTCCCAGGTAAACATAGACGGTGCTCCCGCGCATTGTATCATCGCGCCGTGGAGCGGCTCTGGTTGACGTTGGTTATACCGTTGCCCGGTGAAGGGACCGTTTCAGGCGGTGGATCTTGCGCCGGATGACCTTGAGTTCCTTGTGGTCATGCTTTACCAGTGCGGCGTCCCGCTGCACTTTCAACTCGCGGATCTGTTTCTTGATCGCGCTCTTGTTCAGCCCTTTCACCTCATGATGTTCGTGCGCTTCGATCCCCAGCGCCGTGCAGAGGGCCTTTACCAGTTGATCCTTGCGGAGTTGCGTATAGCCCTGGACCGCTTCGTGATCGAGGTCCGCCGCGATTTCGCGCAGATCCGAGATCTTCGTGTGTTTGAGTTGGTCGTAGCTGAAGCTCATGGATCCTCCGTCATTGCAATGTTGACACTGAATCTTAGCGCTTTGTGTTCGTGGGGCCAAGTGAAGACTCCGGCCCCGCGTTCGTCTAACCTGCATATCTCGCCACGTGGTGAGATATGCAGGTTAAGTCGATGATTGGCGTTCACCTATACTGGAACATTGGCTCGCCGATCTGTGCTTGAGCCGTCCGACAGGCATGGCTTTCGAATCGGATCAGACGGCGGACGCTTCTGTGCATGAGACGGCGCCTGCCTCTCCCGCCTCCTGGATACGGCATCTAGGGGCCGCTGCTGCCCTGTTGATGGTCGTTCCATGGCTTGTAGCCGGCATCTACAAGCTGACGATTGTCAGCGAGTTTCAGCTCATGCTGACACAGATTCTGGTGCCGGTTTCGCTCAGCCTGGTCGGCGCTGTGCTCGTGATCATGGGTGACTTGACGGCGGGAGTTCTGCTTCTGGTCCCCTCCTGGCGTCGGCTTGGCGGTATCTTCTCCTCGCTGCTACTGGTCATCTTCATGGGATATTTCGCGTTCAACTACGAGACGCTGCGCGGAGCCGACTGCAGTTGTTTCCCCTGGGTGGAGCGAGCGGTGGGTCCGGAGTTCTTCTGGAGCGATGGTGTGATGCTCGTGTTGTCGATCGCCGCCGCTTGGTTGGCTCCGCCGCTGAAGAAGATCCGCGCTGCGGGGCTCACCGTGGCGGGCATCACTGCCGTAACCTTGGCGGCGCTTGCCGTGGACAAACTCGGGCCGCGACCGCTCATCGAGGCGCCGGCCGTGGTGACGGTTGGCGATCAGGAATTCTCATTGCGTGAGGGCAAGGTATTCGTTTATTTTTTCAACCCGATGTGTCTGCATTGTCTTGACGCGGGCATAGCCCTGGCGCAACACACCTGGCAAGCGCCGTTCGTGGGTGTTCCAACGGAAGAGAAGGATCTCGCGATCGGGTTTATCGAGGATACCGGACTCAAGGACGTGCGGCTTACGATGGACCTTGATGTCCTCAAGGAAGCGTTCCCTTTCAAGGACCCGCCTTACGCCGTGGCGATCGAGGACGGCCGCCTCAGAGAACCCTTCCCGTTTTTCGAAGAACCGGAGTTGGGCGAGAAGCTTCGCGAGCTCGGCTTCGTGGAGTAGTAAGGCGAGGCTCCGCCTAGCCTGACAGGCAGGACAAGGATCGCCGCCTGAACTTGACTCGAATGTGAACCCTTGCCAGCGAAGAAAAAATCCCCGTTGCCCCTTCCCGACGTCGTTCCGACAAAGATCAGTTCAGAAGCAGCCGGGTTCATCAAGCTGACGCCGGTTGCGCGCGAAGAGCTTTCGATCGTCGACTTGATCGAGCGCATCCTGGTGGTTACCGGCAAGGATGCGGAACGGGTTGCCGCGATCCTCGGGAGAGGATCGTTCGTGAGCGGCCCTTCGCGCTACCGCTGGGAAGCATTCGATGCCGATACCGGGGAGTTGGCGGCGCTGTTTGAACGATTCCCGGATCCTCGTCCCGAGCGGCCTTTCGAGGCGGCACGGTCCCACACGATCATTCTGCGGGGACGCCGCGGGAGTGTCGAGATCCGAGCCGACTTTGCGCGCCGGAAACGCCTGCTCCAACGCGCCAACTTCTGGGACAAGCTACTGGCCCTTGTCGAGGAGCAGTCGCCGTCGTATGCCCGCTACGCGTACGGGGAAAAGTCCGACGTCTACAGCGTCAAGCTTCCGTTCAAGGCGGTGCAGGAAATGGAACGCCAGGCGGACCTTCTGAAATACTCAACCGTCGTCCAGCAGATTCGTCACTTGCAGACAACCGGCGCCGAACTGTATGTCTCACGGTAGCGATCGATGAAACCTCGCGTTGCACTCGGAAATATCTTCACCGAGTCGAACCATCTCGCCGGCGTGAACACGACGCTGGCGGATTTCGAACGCACCGAGCTGCGCCGGGGTCCGGAGGTGCTTGATATCCGTGACGGGGTTGTGGGTGGAGCCTTGGGCGCGCTCGAGGCGCGCGGCGTCGAGACCGTGCCGCTGCTGGTGGCGAGCGCCTATCCGGGCGGAATCCTGACCGAGCCGTGCTACCTCGCGCTGAAGGACGAGTTCATCGAACGCCTGAAGGCGGCGCTCCCGGTGGGGGGCGTTCTGGCGCCGCTGCATGGAGCGGCGGGAGTCGAGCGGATCGGCGACTTGGAGGGCGATCTCCTGCAAGCGGTTCGTAAGGTCGTCGGGACCGATGTGCCCGTCGTTGCGACCCTCGACTGCCACGCTCACGTGACACGACAGATGGTCGAGAACAGCGATGCCTTGCTGGCCTGGGAGACGTATCCGCATCGAGATACGTTCACCACGGGCGAGCGCGGGGCGAATCTCTTGGCGGATATCGTGGATGGCAAGGTTCGTCCGGTGATGGCGATGGCCAAGGCGCCGGTGTTGGTGAGCGGGTTTAAGGGCAATACCGACCCGCCGGGTGCATTCGCCGAGATCATGACATTCGCGAAGTCGCTGGAGAGCCGCGGCGGCGTCCTGTCGACGAGCGCCCTGCTCGTACATCCTCATTTGGACCTGCCGGACATGGGCGGTGGTGGTTTGGTGATTACCGACGGCGAGCCGGAGACGGCGGCGAGACTCGCCAACGAGATCGCTTCGATGCTGTGGGAGCGGCGCTCGGATCTGGAAACGACAGGCTGCAAGCCGGGGGATGCGATTGAGCGGGGGCGGCGGGTAGAGGGCGGTCCGGTCCTGCTGCTCGAGCTTTCCGACTGCGTCGGCGGCGGGGCGGCGGGAGACAGCGTGTTCGCGCTCAAGGCGCTTCTCGATGCGCGGCTCGACGAGAGTTCGCTGGCGATGGTGGTTGATCCCGAGGCGGCGGCGATGTGTCATCAGGCGGGCGCGGGTGCAGCGGTCACGCTGCGGCTGGGTCACAAGGTCGATCCGCGCTGGGGATCGCCGGTGGAAGTGCCCGGCGTGGTCGAGAAGTTGACCGATGGACGCTTTATCTACACCGGCGGCATCTGGGAAGGGCAGTTCGGCGAGATGGGACCTTCAGCCAAACTGCGCGCCGGTTCGGTCGAAATCCTGATCTCGACCCATCCCACCTACGACTGGGCCGATGAGCAATACGCGTCGATGAGCATGGACACCCGCGACGCGAAGTTCATCGTCGTCAAGAACCCGATGAACTATCGAATCGGCTACGGCGGCCGGTTCTCGGAAGCGATCGTTCTGGATACGCCGGGCCCGACGACCGCGATTCTGCAAAACATCCACTACCAGCGGCTGGCGGGGCCATACTTCCCGAAAGACCGCGGCGTCGCCGGTTTTCAGCCGGCGCTCTGCATGCACGCTACGCGGAAACCGTAGTCGGCGTATTCCAGGTGAGGAGGGATGCTGCTGCGCGCGGCGCAGCGGGTGATCTTGATGTGATGCCGCCAGGCGCCGCCGCGTGAGGCCTTGCGCAACCGTTCCGACGGGCCTTTCGGGTTATCGACCGGCGAGAACCTGTAGTATTCCGGGTCGAACCAGTCGGAACACCACTCGTGCACGTTCTCGCACATGTCATATAGGCCGTAGCCGTTCGGGGCTGATGTGCCGACCGGCTCCGGACCGCTTCTCCAGCGCCGCGCGTAGTTCTCGCGCTCGGTGACGGGCTCGTCTCCCCACGGGTAGAGCTTGCCTGTCAAGCCGCCGCGGGCCGCCCATTCCCACTGCGCTTCGGTCGGCAGACGGAACGCTCGGCCCGTCTCGACAGAAAGCCATTCGCAATAGGCGGCAGCGTCGAACCAGCTCGGTCCGGTGACGGGTTGTCGAGGATCGTCCAACCCTTCCTGGCGGCGGAAGCGGGTTCCGGATCGTCCGGTTGCCCGGCAAAAGGCGTCGTATTGCTCGTTGGTCACTTGGAACCGGCCAAGCTGCACGGCCGGAACGCGCACCTGATGCGCGGGTTGCTCTTCATCCCGGCCGTCGTCCTGGCCCATCAGATACATGCCGGCGGGGATGTCGACCATCTCGGGGACGAGCATGTCGCTATGGGCGGCTGCCGCGACGCTCTGCTGGTCAACGCTCCGCATTCCACTCCGAATATAATGTTCGCATGTCGAAACGGTCTCGATTCGTGTTGATGCTCCCCGTCCTCTTGCTGCTCGCCTCGTCGCTTGCTGCTGCGGCGGATTCGTTCAAGATCTACGGCCATCGGGGCATGGTGACGAAGTATCCCGAGAATACGATGGCCGGGTTCAAGGCCTGCGTGGACGCTGGGCTCAGTATCGAGCTCGATGTCTACCTGACGAAGGACGGCGTCCCGATCGTGATTCACGATGAGACCGTCGACCGCACCACGAGCGGCAGTGGCTCAGTTATGAACATGACGCTGCGTGAGATCAAGGCCCTCGATGCGGGATCGTGGTACGACCCGAAGTTCAAGTCGGAAAAAGTGCCGACGCTCGGCGAGGTTTTCGATATGATCTCGCGCCGGGACAGGAATGAGGACACTTTCATTGCGATCAACATGAAGAAGCTCTCGCCACGGATCGAGGAGAAGATTGTTCGCTTGGCCGAGCGCTTCGGGATGATCGAGAGGGTCTTCAGTTTCGGGATGGACGCGCGTTCCACCGAGCGCTTCAAGCAGGCGAACGCGCGGTTCCCGGTGGGAAGAAACGGCAATACGAAGTACCACGTCGAGACCGCCCTTCGGACGACCTATCTGGACTACATCTGGTTGACCCAGCGCGAGCCGTACCTGCCCAGCAGCGGCGACATTAAGAAAGCTCGTGAGGGCCGAAAACGGGTGTTGATCTATATCCGCCAGAACGAGCCGGAGCGCTGGAAGGCGGCGCACGCAGCCGGGGCTGATGCTATCGCCACCGATTACCCGCTGGAGGCGAAGAAGGTGCTGGGACTGTAAAGAGTCCGTGTCTCGCGCCTCGTGATGCGTGGAGCGGGCGCCGCGGTCCACTTCCAAGCCTACGGCGGTGAACCGTCCCTCTCCGACTGCATTGCAGTGCGCCAATTCCGCAAAGGGGTCCGAATCCGCGCGGCCCTGACCTGCATTTCTCACCACCCGACGGCCGAAGCACGCGGGTATGACCGCCATGACTTCGTTGCGCTTGCTTGCCGTGCTCAACGTACTGTCAAGTACGCCTGCGCGCGCCAAGCGGCTCGCGCCTCGTCCTGACGGCCCTCTCACCCACTTCGCCTCGCCACGTGGTGAGAAATGCAGCTAGGTAGCTGACACTCTCAAGAGGGGTTGCTCATGAATCACTCTGCGCTACGGCAATGACCTGGTATCGAGCCGATGAATCGTCGCCGCTTCCATCGCATCCCAGTCGATTTCCACACCCAGGCCAGGCCCTGCAGGCGCGGCGACATGGCCGTCCGCCTGCGTCCGGATCACGTCGTGCATCCCGTATTCGTATGGTTCCCAAGGCACAGCTTGTTCGAAATACGTACTCAGTCCCGTCGCCAGCATCAGGTGGAGATTGGCGCTTGAGACCAGCGTGTTGCCCCAGGACATGATCTCGCACTGCATGCCCGCGGATTCCACCATCGACAGGTACTTCCGGGCCGGTGTGAACCCGCCGCAGACGGTGACATCGGTCCGCGCTCTCGACCAGGACTGGGTCTCCAACGCGTGCTGGAAGGCCGTCTGGTCTTGAATCCAGTTGCCTGATGGAACAATGGGTACGTCAACGCTCTTGGTAAGCTCGCGATAGCCGGGCAGGTCGTAGTCCGGCAGAGGTGCCTCGAACCACGTGAATCCCAAGTCGTGCAACTCCGCTCCCACGCGCAGGGCGCTCTCCAGGTCGTAGTTGTTTTCCACGTCCAGCATGAATGCGGCATCGTCTTGGAATTCCCGTCGCGCGGCGCGGGCCAGTTCGAGGTCCTTTTCCGGGAAGCACCAGCAGTGGAACTTCACCGCGCGAAAGCCCTGGCTGATCATCTCTTCGACAAAGCGTAGATACGACGCGACATCGTCCAGCATCGGCGTGCTGGCATACGACAGGATTCGGTCCGTCGAGCCGCCCCAGAGCTGATAGAGGGGCTCTCCGGCGCTTTTGCCCATCAAATCCCACAACGCGATGTCGATGGCAGCCAGGGCTTGCGGCGGAAGGGGGAAAACCCGCGGCCACAAGTCACGCCATATCTTCTCCCGCGCCAGCGCGTCCTGGCCGATCAGCGCTGGGATCATGTGCCGAAGGGTCTCGCAGGTGTAGCGATCGTAATCGTAGGAGGTGTAATTCGACACGCCGCCCACGCCCTCGTTGCCGTCATTCGTCGTGATCCGAACGACCGTATTCGTCATGTACTGTTCCGGCAGGTCGTGAGACCACGTAAAACGCTGAACTTTCGGCGCCACGACAAGAACCTCAACGCGTTCGATTTGCATCGGGACCGTCCTCTTGTGGCGATCGACGTTTTGAGTCGCCGCCGCGGGTTCCGGAGGTTGCAGGCAGGCTCGCGAATCACAATAGCCGCGAAAGAGGAGATGAAGCCCCCTCGGTGTCCTGCTCTGGCAAATCAACCTCTGGAACCCAAAGGTTACGACAAATCTTGCCGGACGGAATCGTCTTGGATGCGCCAGGATTCGGGATCACTCCTCCATGGGTCGATAATTCCCTTTCAGGCGCTAAGGCTCCTGCTTGGTTCGCAGCAAGCGGATCAGTGAGGTGCGGGCCAGGCGCTTCGCGATGTCCCGCTCGTTCAGCCCTCCTTGTGAAGCTGCTTCCCCCTCAAGCTGTTTTGGCGGGGGTGGGGTGATACGATAGCTACATTGATGCAAGAGACGATGCTCCGGGTGCAGCCGCGAGCACTCGTTTCAGCCTGCTAGCCTGCATGTCTCGCCGCGTGGCGAGACATGCAAGTCAGGGGTCGGGCTGGAACGTCCGCAATGGCAAGCCGCGGGATCAAGAAGCGTAGGAGGAACCAAGCGTCCTCCGCGCGCGGGAATGTTGCAACGGCCACTCCCGCGCCGGTCTCTCCAGGAGTTCAGGTTGCTCGTGCGCGGCCCGCGGCGTCAGGCTGGATCATATCTCCCTTCTGGGACTCCGTACTCTTCATCGGCGCGCCGGCCGTCAGCATCGCAATCCTGTTCCCGCTGAGCCTGTTTTGGGAATCCGGCGAATATGCGGTCTTTCTGCTGGCCTTCCTGACCTTCGGTCATCACTTCCCCGGATTCGTCAGGGCCTACGGCGACCGGGAGCTCTTTTGGCGTTACAAGTGGCGCTTCCTGTTGGCGCCGCCGCTCTTTTTCGCGGCGGCCTACTGGTTTGAAGATCGGGGCCTGCACGGCATCCTGATGCTCGGTTTTACCTGGGATATCTGGCACGTCTTGATGCAGCACTACGGCTTCATGCGGATCTATGACGCCAAGCAGCAGGAGATCGGGACTCTCACGGCGCGCCTGGATTGGCTTTTTTCGATCTCCGGTTATCTGGCGCTCATCATCGCCAGCCCCCACTACCGCAACAACCTCTTGTACCTGGCCTACCAGAGCGGAATCCCCGTACTGCCGATGGGGCTCTTCACGTTCCTCCAGAACCTGATCTATCTGGTGGCCCTGGTGAGCGCGGTGGCCTATGTCGGCTACACGGTGTACCTGTGGCGGCAGGGTCGTCACAACATCCGCAAGCTGGCGGCGCTAGCGTTTTTCATGAGCGCCACCTACTACCTCTACATCTACAACCATGACTTCGTGGTCGGGTTCGCGGTCTGGTCAGGGTTCCATTGCCTGCAGTACTACGGCATCGTCTGGGCCTTCAACCGCAGCCGCGTCGAAAGAGGAGGCGAGGTAACCAGGTTCGTTCGTTTTCTCTTCCGCCCCAAGGTTGGTCTGGCGATCCTCTATTCCTCGCTGATCTTCGCCTATGGAGGACTGGACTACCTGAAGAATTTCCTCGACGGCGGAACCGTCAGGACGCTCCTGGGCTCCTTCATTGGAGCTTCGACGATCCTTCACTACTACTTCGACGGATTCATTTGGAAGGTTCGGGAGAAGGATACGCGCGAGCCGCTGAACATCGACATCACCGCCGGAGAACCGGGCCTGGTGAAGTCATCCGCTCAAACATTGCGGACTTGGGCGCGGCGACTGCTGCCGAGTTACAAGAAAGGTCTCTACCAGGCGGGTTATGTGATGGCGTTCCTCGTGCTGGTGGGAAGCCTGGAAACGCGGCGTCCGAACGACGATCTGACGATGCATCGCGCGTTGGCCACCGTGGCGGCGGGGGCCGAGGAAGCGCATCTGAGGTTGGGTGAGTCGCTCAGCGTGCGGGGTCAGACGACCGAAGCCCTCGGGGCGTACCGGCAGGCCGTCGAGCTGAACCCGGAATACGCCAAGGCCCACGTCATGCTGGGGGTGACGCTGGCGAGTCTCGGTCGGATCGATGAGGCCGTCGAGGCCTACCGTCAGGCGCTCGAGTTCCAGCCCGGGAACGCTGTCGGGCATTTCAACCTGGCCGCCGTGCTTGAAGGGCAAGGACATGCCGAGGAAGCGCTGCACCATTACCAACAAGCGACCCAGGGCGCCGATTCGCGGGCGGAACAATTGGCGCGCGAGGCGATCCTGCGGCTCCAGACCCAGCGCTAGCCTCAAAGCGATGACGCGGGCGAGGTGACTTCGCTCCCAGGGGTCCTCGGGCGCCTCGGCCCCGAAGGCCGGCCTGCATTTCTCACGGCGTGGCGAGGCGAAGTCTGTGAGAGAGCCGCAAGGACGAGGCGCGAGCCGCTGGGGGCTGACATGACGTTGCCGGGAGGAACCTCATGAGAAACCACGGACGTCTTCTCAAGAGGAATACGGCCACTGGGCTTGCGGCCCTGCTGCCTCTAGCCGGACTGCCGCCAACAGCGGCGGCAGCGGAGAGATGTAAGGACGAAACGGTTTAAAAACGCAACTTTCATCCCTCGTGTCCGGTCGTCCGTCGAAGCGCCTTGACGGCGGTATCGGCCGTTTCGAACGGACCGATGGAACGGCCCTTCTTGAAATCTTCGAAACTCTCGGCGATATCGCGATCGACAAGGCTCTTCGGGCTTAGTGTGATTCTCCCGCTCTCCACGGTGCCCACATGCGCGCAGCCCTGATGGCAGGCTAGGCGCGGCTGAAGATCGATTCGCTCAGCGTGCCGGTGCTGTCGGCGAAACCTTCCTGCTCGATGCCGAGGGATCGCAGGATGCTCAGGTACATGTTGGACATCCGCGTATCGCCGTTGCGCCAGTAGGTTCCGTGCCGCAGGCCCATGTTGGCTCCTCCCGCGACCAGCGTCGGCAGGTTCTTGGGGTAGTGCGTTGTGCTCGCGCCGCTTCCGAACAGCACGATCGTGTTGTCCAGGACGCTGCCGTTACGGTCCTGGTAGCCGCACATCCGTTCGAAGAAGTGAGCCAACTGCTGGCTCAGGAACAGATCGTACTTGGCGAATTGCCACTGCCCGTCCTTGTCGGTCGCATGCGAGAGCTGGTGGTGAGTGCTCGTCAGGCCGAGCTTGAGAGGAAACGTGTCGCTGATTCCCATGCCGTCCTCGCGGTTGAGCATGAAAGCCACCGAGCGGGTGATGTCCGCGTCGAACGCCAGCGCGATCAGGTCGAACATCGTCCGGTAGTAGTCGGCGGGCTCTCCCTCGGACGTGGCATCGAGATTCAGATGCGAATAGTCCTGCTTCTTGAGCGGGATGTCGATCCAGCGTTCCGACGCGATCAGCCTCGACTCGACTTCGTTCAGAGAGGTCAGGTACTGGTCCATCCGTTGCCGGTCGGATTTACCGAGCTGCCGGTCAAGCGAGCGGGCGTTTTCTGACACCGCGTCAACCAGCTTGATTCGGTTTTGTAGCTTGTCGCGTTGCGACTCGAGCGACGCGCGGTCGCCGCGGAACAGCCGGTTGAACACGCGGCGGGGGTTGTTCTCAGCCGGGATCGGCCTGCCTTCCAGGTTGTAGGAAATCGTTCCCGTCCGGGAAAGGAAGCCCGTCCCGGCATCGATCGATAGCACCAGCGACGGCTGCCGGCAGTACTGTTTGGTGTGCAGGGCGACGACCTGGTCGAGCGCGACCGAGTTGTAGGTTCCCCGATTCGGGTTGTGCAGGGGAGCTCCTGTGAGCCACATGTCGGAGCAGGTGTGCGGGTCCGCCTTCGGACCGCTGGGGTGAAACAGCCCGCCCATGAAGCTGAGCTGCTTGCGGAAGGGGCTCAGCGGCTCGGTGGACCGCCCGAAAACGAACTCCCCTTCGCGCTCGGCGGTGGGAAACCAGCTCCATTCATCGAGGCCGTTCTCCGCTTTCGGCAGCGACATGCCGTTCGCCGTGTAAAGCGCGCAGAAACGGCGCGGCGGCTGCTCGATCACCTCGGCGCCCATGGCGTCGAGCACCGGCAGCGCCAGCGCGGCGCCTCCCGCCCCTTGCAGGAAAGCCCGCCGGTCGATCTTCAATGACTTGCTCATCGGTTTCTCCGCTGTCAGCGTTTGCTCGCTTCTACTTCTCGAGGAAAAGCTTGTTGCTGACGACATAGCGGATCATGTCCTGCATCCGGTAGCCGTCCGGCCTCAGCTTCGCTCCGTCCTGCTTGAGATAGTTTAGCTCATTGTACGAGAGGCTTCGACCGTTCGCGTAGGTCGCGAGATGCTTCAGAACGCTGAACGCCACCTGGTCGAGCCGGTCCTGGCTGAGATAGCGTTTCAGGTCGTTCACGCCCCTTACTTCCGTGCCGTCGGGCAGGGTGGACCGCGCGTCCACGCTCGACGCCTTCAGCCGCCCTCCCGCGTCGAGCTCTTCGAACGGCACTCCCCAGGGATCGATCTTGGTATGGCACTGGGCGCAACCGGGCTGGTCCCGATGCCGGGCAAGCCGCTCGCGCAGCGGCAATCCCTCGGTGTCCTCGGCCAGGTCCGGGATATTGGGAGGCGGGGGGTCGGGCGGCTCGGCGATGATCTTCCTCGCCAGCCACGCCCCGCGCTTGACGGGGTTCGATTCGCGGCCATCCGACAGTCCCGCCATGATCGCCGCTTGCGTCAGCACGCCGCCGAGTTCGGGACGGCGATGGCGGATGGGGACGAACTCGAACCCGCTGTCGGTCTGGTTGCCCAGGCCGTAGTAGCCGGCGACAACCTCGTTCGCCATCACGATGTCGGAATCGACCAGGTGACTCACCGGCAGGTTGTTCCGAAACAGGTATTCAATGAACTCGGCCGGCTCCTTGCGTAACTGCGCCCGCGTGTCGCGCGTGAGCTTCGGGAACATCTCGCTGTCCGGCTCGAGCACGTCGAACTTGTCCAGGCTGAGCCACTGGGACACGAACTCCCGGACAAATCTCGAGAATCGCGTGTCCCGTATCATCCGATCGACCTCGCCATCCAGCCGCTTCCGGAGCTTGCCGCCGGCGGCGAGTTCCAGCGTCGTGCGGTCCGGAGGGCCGTTCCACAAGAAATAGGCGAGCTTCGAGGCCAGCTCGAGGTCTTCGACCGGCTCCGGTTCGGGCGTGGCGCTCCTCTCGACCAGAAACAGGAATTGCGGCGATGTCAGCGCCACCTGCAACGAGTCCGCGATGCTCCCGCGGAAACCGCGTCCCGCCTCGAGCGACTGCCTGAACACGGCCATGAGCGTTGCTTTTTCGGAGGCCGTGACCGGGCGGCGGTAGGCCCTTGTAGCGAATGTGCTCAGGATCTCCCGCGCGTAGCCCGCAGAGTCGGCCTTGCGGTCCGAGTCGATGAAGATGTTCCGATGCGGCCGGGGCGGCCAGTTTTCGTACAGCGGCCCTTCGAACTCCACCGACCGGACAAGCAGTCGCGGCATGTCGCGGCCGTCGGTGTGTTCGCTGCGAACCGCGATCTCGCGAATGCCCGCCAGGTAATTGACGTTGTTCTTCTCGACATCGGGACTGGGATAGTCGCGGATGGCGCCCTCGAACACGTAGCGCGCAAGCTCGCCGCTGCGAACCGTTTTCGGGGCGCCGACTGGAGCGAAGGTGCTGCCGCAGTCTCGGCGCAGCCCCAGGTGCACGCCGAGCCGCGGAAAGCGCTTCTCGAAGGCCGCAAAGCGCCGCGAGAGTTCGAGGTCATCGGAAAGCGGAGTCAGCACGATCCGACTCACGCCCTTCACGCCGGCGTGCGTGGTTTCGACGTTCAGCGGCCCCGCGTCCAGCCGCACGGCGAGGAATGCCGGTTGCTCCAGCTTGGCCGAGTATTCCCGCTCACCTAATTTCAGCGTCACCTCTTGAGGTTCCTCGGGGGGAGGTTCGGCAAACTCCCGCCCGGGCTCCACCAGGGCTTGCAACTCGGCCTCATCCAGGGCCCGCCGGTACAAACGCACTTCGTCCAGTTCGCCGTGGAAATGATTTCCACCCGGAAGTTGCCCGAGATGGAGATCCATGCCCGGGTTGTCCAGGTTCTCAGGGCCGACCGTTCCGCTGGCAACCAGGTAGCCGTTGACGTAGAGCCTTGTTTGCTCCTCCCCGCGTTTGACGACGGCCGCGACATGCTGCCAGGCATCTTTGCGAATCATGCCCTTCGGCGAGGTCACGCCGCCGTTGGATACCTTGTCGGGGCGAGTCGTCTCGATCCGAAATGCGCCCTGTCCGCCAATGGTTTCCAGGTACCAGCCATGTGTCCACTGGCGGGCTCCGAGCGCGACGATACCGGCCCTCCGGAGCTGTCTCGGGTGGAGCCAGGCCGCAACCGTGAAGTCGCCTTCGCCCACGTCCATCGTGTCGCTGCGGGGGATCACCGCCGAGTCTCCTTCCCCGTCGAGAGACAGGGCCTTTCCGAACGGGGAATCGACGTATCGGGCGTCGCCTTCCAAACGGCCGGGCCCGCCGCTCTCGCCCGGCCACGGACCGGCCAGTCCCTCGGTGAGTCGCGATGGGGTGGCCGGACGCGGCGGACTGGGCCGCTCCGCTTCGTAGAGGTCGACCTGGAAGAGGCCGCCCTTGTCGATCGTCACGGTTTGCGGCCTGCCCGGGTCGCGAATCACGATCGCCACCGGGGAGCCGGGATCGCGGGCCGGTTCGCCGGGGTCCAGCAGCAGTCCGTCGTCGTACCTCGCGGCCGTGACGGTCACGCGGAAGCGTCCGTAGTCGGGAAGCTCCCGCACCGAGATCTTGAAATTCGCCTTCGGCCCGTAGGTGCCCTCGCTCTGGAAGATCTCGTCGGTGGGTATCGCGGGCCGCAACAGCAGTCCCTCGGGCACGGTGCTGTACGGGCTTCCCTTCGGATATCCGCGGCTGCCGCGCATCCCCGCGAACACCGCGTGATAGATGCTGTCGAAGTCCCTCCAGCCGCGAACCGTGTCGTTCCCCTGGTAGCCTTCGATGAAGCGGTACTTGGTCCGCATGCGGAACGGCTCGAAGGCCAACGGCTTGCTCGGCGTAAGCTGGGTCACGACGTAGTCTTCGATGTTCAGCAGGTGGCTGTTTGCTCCCAGAATGAGTTTGCCGGGGAGAGGGTCGGGATTGATCGATCTGCCCAGGTCGACGCGGAAGTTCTGGATCGAAGGCTTCGAGTCCGGGTCTACGATCGATCGGCTCAATGCATCCGCTGCGATCTCGAGGTACGCTTCCATCTGCAGCGGCGAAAAATCCAGCGTCTCCGCGCTGTTTACGAATCCATCTTCGGAGACGGCGTCGGGAGGGAGCGTGTCCGTCACGTCGTCGTCCAGCAGCAGCAGCTCGCGCAAGGTATTACGGTATTGCGGCACGGTAAGGCGGCGCGCATTGCCGTTCTTCGGCGTCGGACGCGAGCGAGCCGCATCCAGCGCTTCGGTGATCCAGTCCAGCGCCGCCTGCCGTTCGGGGCCGTCTGGTTGCGGCGCGCCCTCGGGGGGCATGACCTTGTCGCCGATCTGTCTTCGAATCACCTCCCACAAACGCAGGCGCCGCTCCTCGAACGATCCGTCAAGCTGGTCGAGCCGAACCCCCGAGATAGCCGTGTCGGTGTTGTGGCACAGGTAGCAGTTCTTCTTCAAGAACGGCTCGATGCGCTGTTCGAACGACACCCTGAGCGCGCTCGGACTTGCCTCCGCCGCCCGGACCGGAGCGGCGCTCAACGCCCACGCGGTCACCCAAGCGAGCACGACGGCGAAAACACATCCGGTCCGCAGTCGGGGCCAGCGGTTCTTAGGGGTCATGTCGAGTCCGCGCACGGAAGAAGCGTCGCCGGCCGGCAGCCGCCCGGCCCGACGCGCTAACGCTATGGTAAGCGAATTCATGAAGGCCGTGACTCGTGTCTCGTGATGCGCGGCGTAGGCCGCTGTTGCTGAACATCCGGCTTGCCTGCTCAGGTACTTGGATCGTGGGTGAAGCCAGGTCACAAGGCCGCAAAGGGCAGAGCCAGGACTCCTCCGCCGAGAGGGATCCGTACATCGCCCGGATGCACGACGTACCCGCGCATCGCCGCTTCACCGGATTGGCGCGGCCCTGTCAGGACGACCGCCGGGAACTCGGAAGCGGCCTGCCTGAGGACCGGCTCGAGGGAGCGTCTGATATGAGGTGGAGGTAATTCCCACCTCTTTTATGTAGATTATGCGTTCAGAATGCATAATTCTCATCAGAGCGGTGTTTCGTGTCTCGTGACCCGTGTTTCGTGACGCTTGGCGCGGGCGGATGCTCTGCGTGGTTGCCCGAACTTGCCGGGCTCTTGAGACTGCGATCGTCTCGCTGATTGACAGTGCGGCAGAGAGCCGTCATTCTTTTTAGACCATGAGAAGGTTCACTCGGCGCGACGCGCTGCGGGCGGTGGCGTCCATCGGCGGAATGGCTTCCGTCAGGACGGCGCTGGGACAGGCCCTGGCGGCGACTCCGGCGTCCGGAGCGGCGCAACGCATCACCCGCTACGAAATCACCCCGGTCCGGGTGCCGATGCACGAGCGGATTCATGACGTGTTCGCGGCGGCGTATCGGAAGCAGGGTATCTTCCGTGACTACTACGACTCGACGTTGGTGAAGCTCTACACCGACGAAGGGTTGGAGGGCGTAGGCGACTTGCTGAACAGTGTTGAGGATTCCCTGGGCAGCGTGCCCCGAGCTGAAGCGGTCTGCAAACGGCTCGTGGGGCGTTCGCCGTGGGAGTTCCTGTTGGATGACAGCCTGGGCGGCGTGCTGATGGCGGTGTACGACCTGCTCGGCCAGGCGTCGGGCCTGCCCGTCTCGCGGCTCTTCGGGACCAGCCCCAGGAAGCGCATCGTTCAGACCTGGTGGAGCCAGTGCCTGCCTCCCGACGTGATGGCCTCGGAGGCGAAGCTGGGCGCGGACCTGGGGTACCGCGTCCACAAGGTGAAGGTGCGTCCGTTCGAGGACCCGATCGCTCAGGCGGAAGCGATCACCGCCGTCGTGCCGCCGGACTTCCGCATCTGGGCGGATGCGAACTGGACTTTGGGTTCGGTGGGTCGAGCCGTCGAGATGACGAACCGGCTGAACACTTTCCAGCAGTACTTCGCGATCGAGTCGCCTTGCCACCGGGCGAGCATCGAACATTACCGGCAACTCAAGGGACGCCTGCCCATGAAGGTCGCCGAGCATCTGCCCTCGGACCCGATGCCCTTCATCCGCGAAGGCCTGCTGGACGCTCTTGTCGTGGGCGGCCCGATCGGCAGGACGACGATGCAGCGCGCCTTGATGGCGGAAGTGACCGGGGTCCCGCTCTGGATCGAGCACAGCATCATCACCGGAGTCGCGCAGGTGTTCCAGGCTCATCAGACCGCGGCTTTCCCGGGGATCGAATACGCGATCAGCATCACCCACGTCATCCAGGACGACTTGATGCGCGAGCCCTTTGAGATGCAGGACGGCCGCTACGAAGTCCCGGCGGGGCCGGGCCTGGGCGTGCACTTCGACGACGACGCGGTGGAAAAATACCGCCGCGGATAGAAAAGGCCTTGATTCGTGACTCGGCCTGACGGGCCTATCACGCACATCGCATCGTCGCGCGGTGAGAAATGCAGGCTCCTAGTTCTTCTCCGGAAGCAGCCTCTCCAACTGGTTGACCTTCGACTGAATCTCTTTGATAGGGGGCTCCGGTAGGAGATCCTCAGGCATGGTTCCGCCCAGGTCTTTGATCGTGGCCCGGACAGCTTCGCCTACGTCCTGATGGGTCTGCTGAGCTTGGCGGTCGCCTTGAACTTGCTCCCGCTCCAGCTTGTCTTTGGTCTGAGTCGCCCTGAAGTAGTTTGCAGCGAGTTCGCTGCTACCCATACGGTCGAGAACATTCTCTTGTAGGCGCAAACCCTTCGTCTGCTTGATCTCGCTCATCGTGAGCCCGCCGTAAAGACCCTTGTAGCCTGCACTCTGGAAGGCAGGGAACTTCTTGACACCGGAATCTTTTGCTGCCCCGGCAAGCTCTTTGTTTGCTTCGGTCATGCGACCTCGGAGTTCGAGTCTCTGGCGCGCACCTTCCAGCTCTTGTCTCAACTCCTGCTTACGCGTTTGAACGGCGAAGTAGGTTTGAGCATGGGCGACTTCGGGCTTGGAGGTGTCGCCGTTCATGGCGACCAAATAGCATGCATACCGGGTCAGCGCCCAGTCTGCCCTCCCCCTCTGAGCATCGCTTCCGATGTCGACCATTTTCATGACGGCATGAAAATGGTGCAACGGGGGCTGCCCGGAGTTCTCACATGCGGTTACTGCTCTCTTGACGGTCGCATCGAAGTTTTCCCAGGATTTGTAGTTCAGGAAACGGACTACATCGCGCCCCCACCAGAATTCAGTGCCCTTTTGCGAGATCTGTTTGACGCTTTCAAGATCTTCGACAAACTTTTGATAATTTGACACTTACTGATCACCTACGACTTTACTGTGGGCCGTGCCCCGGAGGTTTCGACTAGCGCTGAAGAAGTTATTGTACCAGCCATGTCGCGCAAGTGTTTTTCGGTGCACTTGCATCAACTTGCTTCAGTTGCATCAAGATGCTATTCTCGGGAGAACCGGGGACGAAAGTGAGTGCGCGATCAGAGCTGGAAAAGAAGATCGAGAGAAAGCGCCGCGAGCTAGCCGATCTCAGGGCCAAGAAGCGGGAGGCGGAGATCTATATTGCAGCTCTCGAAGACGCGCTCAAGGTCCTGCCACGTGACGGAGTCAATACTGGCGGAGCCGACGCAGTGCTTCGCCCAGGTGGCAACGCGGCCCTGGCCAGAGCCGCGATCCTCAAGCGTGGTGAAGCCCTGCACATTGACGACCTCCTGGGGGCGATGGGCAAGGAAGTCTCCCGTCAGAACCGACTCAGTGTCAGCGGCGCATTAGCAGCCTATGTTCGGAAAAATGAGATATTCACTCGGCCTGCCCCCAACACGTTCGGGCTGGTCGAACTTGAATCGATGGGGTCGTCTGAAGAGGATGTCCCATTTTGAGCCCTCGGCCACCTGAACTCTGTCGCGCATTTCAACTTGGACGCAGTGCTTGAAGGGCAAGGACAAGAGGAAGCGCTGCACCATTACCCACAAACGACACTGGGGCAGTTGCGCCGGTGGAACCATTGCCGCGGGAGGCGATCCTTCGGCTCCAGACTCAGCGCTAGCCTCAAAGCTGTGATTCGGAAAGGCGGTGATTTGTACGCTATCCGGATGTGTGATCGATATCCATCAGCTTGACAAGTGCATAATGACTAAAGAAGCAGGACGGCGTTGACGACACCGAACCGTAGGGAACTTCTTCAGTCACTGGGAACGGGCGGCGTGGCGGCTTCGGCGGCCGGCTTGCTCGCGGCGGCCCCGCGGGACGCCGCGTCCATACGGATCAGCGGCTACGAGGTCGTTCCGTTGCGCGTGCCGATGGATATCCGTGTCCGGGAGGCGTGGCAGCGCAGTTGGTTTCTCCAGAACCGCTTCCAGACGCACCATGAGCCCGTCCTCGTCAAGCTGAAGACGGACTCGGGGCTCGTCGGCATCGGCGACTCGATGATGAGCCCGGCGCGTACGAAAACCCTCGCCGGCAAGATGGTCGGTCGCTCACCCTGGGAATATCTGTTCGACGACTCGATTCGGGGCCTGCTGGTTCCGGTGTGCGACATCGTCGGGCAGGCGCTGGGCCTGCCGGTGTCCCGGCTGTTCGCGCGCAGCCCGAAAAAGCGGATCATCCAGACCTGGTGGAGCCAGTGCTTCAAGCCCGAGTTGATGGCCTCGGAAGCGAAGCTCGCGGAGAGCCTCGGGTACAGGGTCCACAAGGTCAAAGCACGCCCGTGGGAAGATCCGATCGAGCAGGCGGAGGCGATTTGCGGCGCCGTCTCGAAGGACTTCCGGGTTTGGGTGGACGCCAACGCCTGGTGGGGATCGGTGGGGCGGACGCTTTACATCACGGAGCGTTTGAAGAAGCTGGGCAACTACTTCGCGATCGAGTCGCCGATCCGCCGCGAGCTGCTGGAAGGGTACCGGCAACTGAAGGGGAAGGTGGGGCTCGACGTGACGGAGCACATGCCTCCGGACCCGATGCCCTACATTCGCGAAGGTTTGCTGGACGCAATCGTCGTCGGTTTCCCGATGGGGCGGACGCTGGTGCAGCGCGCGCTGATGGCCGAAGTGACCGGGATTCCCCTTTGGGTCGAGCACAGCACGCGTTGCGGCATCAATCAGGTTTTCCAGGCGCATCAGGCCGCGGCGTTCCCGGGCATCGAGTACACCATCAGCGTCACGCACATGCTCGAGGATGACTTCGTCGCCGAGCCCTTCGAGATGAGGGAAGGCTTCTACGAGGTGCCCACCAAGCCCGGCCTCGGCATCACGCTCGACGAGGATGCGGTGGATAAGTACCGGGTTTTATAAAAGGCCGGGATTCGTGTATCGTGTCTCATGTTTCGTGAATACCGTTGGAGAAGGGCTGGGCTTGCTCAAGAAGGACATGCCTGGCGGCAGGTGAACCTTCCGACTTTCGTTTTCGCCACGGATCACGAATCACGGCTTATCAATCCGCATGCAAAGCCGGCCGGCCGAAAAAATAACTGAAGCCCTTCAGCACCAAATTATCGCTCACGCACTCGCTGATCGCGGGCACGGCCCTTTGAGAGTGTGCACTCTGTTTGCCGGCGTGGTAGCTTGGCAGACTGCGAGCTTTTTGATGTTCGCCATGTTGTGACGTATCAGAAGCCTTGACCTGCCCTGTTTGACCATGGGGTCAAGGCGGCGAGCCGTCAGATTCGAGCCGAAATGATGAATTCCAGCGACGTTCTTTCCCACATCGATCCGGAAGCGATTGCCCGGGACACGCTTGCGTTTGTCGAAGTCAAGAGCGAGACCTGCACGGAAGGGCCGGGGAGCGACTTCCTGGCGGATCTTCTCAAGCGCGAAGGCTTCGAAGTCGAGATGGACGAGGTCGAACCCGACCGTCCGAATGTCTACACCCGCGTTGCCGGATCGGGAGGCGGGCCGACACTGGCCTTCAACGGACACACCGACACCATTCCCATTGGCAAGAGCACCCCGCCGGGGCGCGACGGCGACTGGATCATCGGCCGCGGCACCGAAGACATGAAGGGCGGCTTGGTGGCGATGGTCCACGCGGCCTCGGCTCTGAAGAAAGCGGGTGTCCGGCTGGCGGGCGACGTGTGGCTTACCGGGGTCATCGGCCACGAAGCCCCCGAGGGCAAGAAGGAAGGCCCGAAGCGCCTGATCGAACATCTCCGTTCGCGCCGCATTCCCGCCGACGCGATCGTCATCGTCGAAGGGCCCTGCGCGATCTGGTCGGCGAGCTTGGGTTCGGGGATCTTCAACTTCGAGATCACCGACGACCGCGGCCCAATCCACACGATCAAGATCCCGTACCGGACGAACCCGGCGTACTGGGTCGGGAAGCTGCTGCTGGAGCTCCAGGAGCGGGAAGAGGAGTTCAAGAAACAGCCGGCCCATCCGCTCTGCGGACGGCAGCTCTACAACGTCGGGATGGTCCACGGGGGAGATTACATGAACCGGCTGCCGGCGTCGTTCCGCATCACGGGCACGCGGCGCTGGACGCCGGGTCTTACGCTGGCGGACATTCGCGCCGAATTTCAGGAGATCTGCGACCGCTACGCCGAGCAGTCGGGCCTGCATTGGAGCTACTCGATCGAGGGCGAGCGCGAGCCCTTCGAGACGCCGGCCGATCATCCCCTTGTGGAAGCCGTGCGGAGCGGGGCCGAGACGGTGTCGGGGAAACCTCCGGACATCGTCGGCATGGGACTGGTCGGCGATGCGAATCTCTACGACAACGACGGCGGAGTGAAGACGGTCTACTACGGCCCCGCGCATCAGACGGCCCACTCCGATCACGAGCAGGTCTCCGTTACCCGGCTGACGCACTGCGCGCAGGTCTACGCGCTCGCGGCGATGAACTATTGCGGTCTCGGGGAGTAGGAAAACGCGTGATTCGTGTTTCGTGATTCGGAAAAAACTGAAATCCGTGATTCGAGAAATGCAGGTCAGCGGGGCCGCCCGCGATGCGGTGTTACAATACCGGCGGCACCGATAAGAGAGGTGTCTTTTTTTCGACCCTTCGACGAGGCATGAAAAACATGAAGCGCTTTGGCAGTTCCTGGGAACGCCGCAAGTTTCTACTGGCCGTGGGACTTGCGTCCACGTTGGGCTCGCTGCGCCCCGGCAACCTCTACGGCGCGTATCTGGCCGGTCGGCATGGGGAGAGTTACCGCGCCCTGGGCGTGCGTCCGCTGATCAACGCCGCCGGCACCTACACGACACTCACGGGTTCGGTCATTCCCCCCGAGGTCCGCGAGGCGATGGCGGAGGCATCGCGCTACTTTGTCCCCCTCATCGAGCTGCAACGCGCGGTGGGTGAGCAGATCACGAAGATGCTGGGCGTCGAAGCGGCGCTGGTGAGCGCCGGCGCGGCGAGCTCGATCACGCTGGCGACGGCTGCCTGTGTGACGAGGGGCGATCCCGGAAAAGTGCGCAGAATCCCGGATACCACAGGCATGAAGGACGAGGTCATCATGCCCAAGAGCCATCGCATGGGCTTCGATCATGCCGCGCGCGCCGTGGGCGTCAAGATCGTCGAGGTGGAGACTCCGGAGGAACTGGAGAAGGCGATCAACGAAAAAACGGCGATGCTTTTCTTCGTTCACATCTTCGAGCATCGCGGCAAGATCAACCGCAACCACTTCATCGCCGCGGGCAAACGGCACAACATTCCGGTGTTCAATGACGCCGCGGCCGAGTTGCCGCCGATGACGAATCTGTCCGCGATCGTCGGCGAAGGGTTCGATATGGTCTGCTTCAGCGGCGGCAAGGGCCTGCGCGGGCCGCAGGCATCGGGCCTGTTGATCGGCCGTAAGGACCTGATCGAGTGGGCGCACGCGAACAACAACCCGCACAGCGACACGATCGGCCGCGGCATGAAGGTCGGCAAGGAAGAGATCATGGGGCTGCTGAAGGCCGTCGAGATCTACCACAAGCGCGATCACGAGTACGACCAGAAGCAGTGGCGCGGCTTCATGAAACGCGTCGCGAAGATCGTGGGCGACGTGCCGTCGATCGGCACTGAGGTCTACGTCCCCGGGCCGGGAGGGCATCCGATTCCGTATCTGCGCGTGAAGTGGGATCAGAGGAAGCTGGGTCTGAGCTACTCGGAATGTTACAAGGCGTTGCAGGACGGCGAGCCGCGTATCGAGGTCAACAACACGGAGAGCGGATTGGAGCTTGCCTCCTACAACCTGTTCCCCGGCGAAGAACGCATCGTCGGCATGCGGCTGCGCGAGATTCTGCTGGATGCCGCCAGGAAGGCCTGATCGTATTCGATGGACGCCGTGATGTTCTCATTGGCATCCGGTGCCCGTAATCACCAGATCTCTGCGAGGAACAAACAACATGAGTGAGAACTACTCTCGCCGGAACTTCGTACAAGCCGGCGTTGCCCTGCCTGCAGCAGCCGCCAGCGCGGCGGCCGCGAGCGCCCCGCGCGTGTTCGAGACGGCGAGCATCTATGATCGCCTCGGCGTGCGCACCTTCATCAACGCCGTCGGCACGCTCACGACGATGAGCGGCACGCTGATGCCGCCGGAAGTCCAGGAGGCGATGAACCAGGCTTCACGGAACTTCGTGCGCATCCACGAGCTGCAGGAGAAAGTCGGCGCGCGCATTGCCGAGCTGGTTGGCGCCGAGGCGGCTTTCGTCACCGCCGGAGCCTCGTGCGGACTTTGCCTTTCGGCCTGTGCCGTCACGGCGGGCGATGACCGCGAGAAGATGCGGCAGCTTCCCGACCTGACCGGGATGAAGGACGAGGTCATCATGCAGAAGATCCACCACACGTGGTACGACCACGCCTTCCGCATGGTCGGACTGAAGCTTGTCGACGTGGAAACGGCCGAGGACATCGACAAGGCCGTGAACGAGAGGACGGCGGCCTTCGCGTTCGTGCGGAGTCACCACACTCTCGGCCACAAGGTGGAGCTGGACGAATTCACCGAGATCGCCCACAAGCACGACCTGCCGGTGATCCTTGACGCGGCCGCGGAGATTCCACCGGTCGAGAACTTGAGCAAGTTCGTCAAGATGGGTGTGGACATGGTGGCGTTCAGCGGTGGAAAGAACCTGCGCGGGCCGCAGTGCGGCGGCATCCTGATGGGCAAGAAGGAGTGGATCGACAAGGCCTACGCCAACGCCTCGCCGCACAACTACCTTCCGAGGATCGCGAAAGTCGGCAAGGAAGAGATCGTAGGCGTGCTTGCGGCGCTCGAGCTCTATCTGCGCAAGGATCACGCTGCCGAGCGGCGCGAGTGGTACGCCCGGTTGCATCGTATCGCCTCGCGGCTTCAGGGCCTGCCCACCGTCTACACGGAATTCATTCCCAACAACGACTACAGCCACTCGCCGCGGCTCTCGGTGCAGTGGGATGAACAGAAGCTCGGCTTGTCGCTCACGGGCATGATCCAGAAGTTGCGAGAAGGGAACCCGTCCATCGAAGCCTCCGACATGCGGCGGTTCAATCCTCCGTGGAAGGGCCTGGGGCTGTTCCCGTATCTGCTCGAGCCAGGCGAGGAAGTGATCATCGCGGATCGCATCACGGAGATCATCAAGGAAAGGGCATCGCGGGCTTGACGACGGAGAGACAGCCGTGACGACACGCATCGTTTGTTTCGTATCGCTGGCGGCAGTGGTTCTCGCCGCCGCTCTGGCGCCGCCGACAGCCGCGCAGCCGGTGTATGACCTGGTATTGAAAGGCGGACACGTCATCGATACGGCGAACGAGATCGACGGCGTGGTAGACATCGCCGTCAAGGGCGAAACGATCGTGCGGGTCGCGGAATCGATTGACGCCTCGGGGGCGGGCAAGGTCGTTGATGTATCGGGACTCTACGTGACGCCGGGCTTTGTCGATCTGCACGCGCATCCGTATCTTTGCAACTCCGGGCCGTTGTTCCCCGACGACGTCTGGCTGACCACGGGGACGACGACGCTGGTCGCCTGCGGCGACGCGGGCTGGCGCAACTTCGACGATTTCAAGGCGAAGATCATCGACAGGTCGAAGGCGCGCGTTCTGGCGTTCATCAACATCGTCGGCAAGGGCATCGCAGGCATGGAGGCGGAGCACGACATCACGGACATGGATCCGAAGAAAACCGCCGCGAAGATTCTCGAGCACCCCGATCTCATCGTCGGCATCAAGACCGCGCACTACAGCAATCCCGACTGGATCGCGATTGACCGCTCGATCGAGGCGGGCCGCCTGACGGACCGGCCGATCATCGTCGACAGCGGCATCCTCACTAACACCGGCCGCACGACGCGCGAGAAGGTCCTCGACAAATTCCGTCCGGGCGACATGCACACCCACTTCTACAACGACCGGCAGGTGGAGGTCGTCAGCCGCTTTGGGGGCAAAGTGCAGCCTTACATGTGGGAAGCGCGGCGGCGCGGCGTGCTGTTCGACATGGGGCACGGCGCGGGGAGCTTCCTCTGGCCGGTCGCATCCAAGGCCATGGCAGACGGATTTCCGCCGGACACGATCAGTACGGATCTCCATCAGAAGAGCGTTCGCGCGGGCGCGCCCGACATGCCGAACTGTATTTCGAAGATGATGCTGCTCGGGATGCCGCTCGCGGAAGCGATTCACCGGTCGACGGTAACTCCGGCGGAGTCGATCAAGAAGTTCCCCGAGATCGGCACACTCGGCGAAGGCAAGACCGCCGACATCGCCGTTCTCAAGATGGAACAAGGGATCTTCGCCTTCAAAGATGCCTGGAGCAAGAAGAAGATGGGCTCGCATCGCTTGCGGGCCGTGATGACCGTCCGCGAGGGCGAGATCGTGTTTGATGAAGACGGCCTGGGCTTTCCGCTTTGGACCGAAGCCGGCGAGTACGACAAAATTCCCTGATGGCCGGAGTTGTCAGAGACATGATTCGTAATTTGTAAAAAAAACGCCATGACCAGATTCGTTCGAAATGCCTTCATCGTGATCGGACTTGCCGCCTGGACGGCGAGCGCGCCACTTGCAGCACAGGAAATCATCGACATCCTGCTCAAGAACGGGCATGTGATCGACCCGCACAACGAGAGGAACGGCCGGTTCGACATCGCGATCAAAGGCGAGAAGATCCACAGGGTGGACAAGGACCTGCCGGCGTCCCATGCAAAGAAGGTGATCGACGTCGGCGAGTACTACATCACCCCGGGCCTGATCGACCTGCACACGCACTTCGACGCCTACGGGGCGTGGTTGAATCTGCAGCCCGACCATCACGCGCTGACGAACGGCGTGACGACCGCCGTGGACGCGGGCAGTTCGGGCCACAAGGGTTTCGAGGAGTTCAAGGCGGGAACGATCGACAAGTCGAAGACGCGAGTGTTGGCGTTGCTCAATATCGTCGGCGCCGGGATGTACGGACCCGAAGTCGAGGACGATCCCGAGCAGATGGATGTCGAGGCTACGGTCCGCATGGTGAAGAAGCACCCGGAGATCATCGTCGGCATCAAGACCGCTCACTACGAGCCGGTGAATTGGATTGCGATCGATCGCGCTCGAGAAGCGGCCGAGAAGAGCAACACGGTGCTGATGGTCGACTTCCGTCCGAAGCCCGACCGCGGCTATCGCGAGCTATTGCTCGAGCACATGCGTCCCGGAGACTTGCACACGCACGTCTACAGCCGGAGCTTCGATTGGCTTGACGAGAACAACAAGGTCAAGTCGTACATGTGGGAGGCTCGCAAGAAGGGCATCCTCTTCGACGTCGGTCACGGAAACGGCAGCTTTTACTTCCGCAAGGCGGTTCCGGCGCTCAAGCAAGGTTTCCTGCCCGACACGATCTCGACCGACATTCACAAGCGGAGCATCATGCTGCCGCGCGCCAACATGTCGACGACCATGTCGAAGTTTCTCAACATGGGGTTGACCCTGGAGCAGATTGTCGAGCGCACGACCGTTGCTCCGGCGAAGGCGATTCGCCGAACGGAGTTGGGGACGCTCAGCGAGGGCGCCGAGGCCGATATCGCGGTGTTCCGACTCCGTGAAGGCAAGTTCGGTTTTCTCGACTCGGGGCGCGCCAAGATGGTCGGCAACAAGAAGCTGTTCTGTGTTCTGACGGTCCGCAAGGGCGACATCGTCTGGGATACGGAAGGGCTGGCGGCGACGGAGTTCACCCAGGCCGGGCCGTATACGAACTTCCGGTGAGAAAAGCCATGGTTCGTGTCTCGTGACTCGTGTTTCGTGAAAAACTCGGAGCACGCGCAACAACTCGCCGTCTAGCCTGCATTTCTCACCATGTGGCGAGTCGAAGTGCATGAGAGGGCCGTCAGGACGAGACGCGAGCCGCTTGGCGCGCGCAGGCGTACTTGACAGTACGTTGAGCACGGCAAGCAAACGCAACGAAGTCCTGGCGGTCGTATCGCGTGCTCCGGCCGTCATGTGGTGAGAAATGCAGGCTAGGGCCTGTTAACACTAACGTAGGGCCTCGACGATC